>JBCAZT010000042.1:0-21990 GCA_038532855.1 Pseudomonadota bacterium | reverse complement strand
CGGCATGAATTTCTTCATGGCGATGCCGAAAAAGAATGAGAGGCGCCCAGCAAATGCATCAATATCAAGGCCAGTGGCGCAGGCCCGCTCAACATATTCCTTACCATCAGCGATGGTAAAAGCGAGCTCTTGCACCGCTGTCGCTCCGGCCTCATGCATGTGATAGCCGCTGATCGAAATGCTGTTGAACTTGGGCATATTGGACGATGTGTAAGCAATAATGTCCGAGACTATCCGCATCGATGGCTCTGGAGGATAGATATAGGTGTTGCGGACCATGAACTCTTTTAAGATGTCGTTCTGGATCGTGCCCGAAAGCTTTTCTGCCGAAACACCCTGCCGTTCGCCTGCTACTATATAAAAAGCCAGAACCGGGATGACTGCCCCGTTCATCGTCATGGAGACAGACATCGTATCAAGCGGGATCTGGTCGAACAGGATCTCCATATCTGCGACTGTATCAATCGCCACGCCAGCCTTGCCGACATCGCCCGTTACCCGCTCGTGATCGCTATCATAGCCGCGGTGCGTGGCGAGATCGAAAGCAACCGACAATCCCTTTTGCCCCGCTGCCAGATTGCGGCGGTAAAATGCGTTTGATTCCTCAGCTGTTGAAAAACCCGCATATTGCCGGATTGTCCAAGGCCTGCCCGCATACATGCTTGCCTTCACCCCGCGCGTGAACGGGGCAAAACCGGGGAGACCGGGATCAAAATCCGAATGATCTTCAGCCGTGTAAAGCGGCTTTACTGTAAAGCCCTCCGGCGTTTGCGTCGTAAGATCGCGGCCCTTGCTCTCTTTGTCAGCGAGTTGGTGCCAGTCTGCAGGAGTTGGAGTCTCAGTCATGCACGCCTCATGTCACAGTCGCGCGCGCGCGGAAAGCACCTCTACCCTCTCAAAATCGACAAGCGGTTATTTAAGGTTACGCGCCTTTGAACTCAGCTTTGCGTTTTTGAAGGAACGCCATTCCGCCTTCCATCGCATCTTGCGAAGCGCCGCACATGCGCTGTCCTTCAGCCTCGGTGACGAAAACCTCTTGAACGCTGCCATCAAGCGCGACGTTCAAGTGTTTCTTCATCGTTTTCAAAGCAAGCGTCGGGCCATTGGCAAGCCGTTCGGCCATAGCGCGCGCTTCGCTCATCAAATCATCCGCCTCCACGGCTTTATAAATGAGGCCCCAATCTTCTGCCTGCTCAGCACCAATTTTCTCGCCCAGCATCATCATCTGTGTCGCACGCGCACGGCCAATCGCGCGGGCCAGAAGCCATGTCGAGCCGCCATCAGGCACAAGGCCGATATTGACGAAGGCTTGGAGGAAATACGCCTTCTTCGAAGCAATCGTGAAATCCGCTGCAAGCGCAAGGCTGCAACCAACGCCAGCTGCCGGGCCGTTCACCGCGCAAATCACGGGCACTTCTGCACGAAGAACCTGGCTGATTGCTGGGTTATAGTGGTTTTGCAGCGCCTTATGGCTTCCTCCTTTGGAGGTAAGCGCCGAGCCCTCGCCACGCGCAGCCAAATCAGCGCCAGAGCAAAAGCCCTTACCCTCTCCCGTAATCAAAACTGCGCGCGCATCACCAAGATTATAGAACGCCTCACCCAGCTCATCCGCCATTGCAGGCGCCATTGCATTAAGGCGATCTGGCTTGTTGAGTGTAATGATTTTTAGCGGTCCGTCTGTGTCGACGCGGATGGTTTCGTAGGTCATGATTTCTTCTCCTCTTACGTCATCCCCGCGAAAGCGGGGACCCAGCGCGGAGCCAGTCCCGTCGCAGTCTGGGTTCCCGCGTTCGCGGGAATGACGAATGAACTTTAGTGCGTGTCACCCTTGGGCGTTTCCATAATCTCGGTAAGCATCCCTTGCATATCTTTTGGATGCACGAAAAAGATAGGGGTGCCATGCGCGCCGATACGGTTGGGACCAAGGACGCGTTTGCCCTGTGCTTCAAAATGCGCGCGCGCCGCATCAATATCGGGCACTTCGAAGCAAACATGATGCTGCCCGCCGGATGGGTTCTTGGCGAGGAAACCGCTCACCGCCGTTTCATCATTCAAAGGCTGGATTAGCTCCATTTGGGTCCCGTCCATGCCTGAATGTGTGGGCGTGGTCACAAACATGATGTGGAGGCCGTCTTGCAGGACGTGCGCCTCTTCAAAACTGCTCGCGCCCATAACATCGCGCCAATGCGCAAGCGCTGCGTCCATATCGGGCACGACTACGCCGATGTGGTTGAGACGGCCTAGTTTCATTGGATCACCTGAATTTCAAAAGTGGCAAACGCCATAAACACAAAGAAAAGTGCGACTATCAAGGCGAGCCACGAATAAAGCTTGTAGTTTGGCCCTTCAGCCTCGTGCGCGTTCGACTTTTGCCGTGAGGAAAGGCTGAGAAACAGCGTCCAAGCAAGCAAGGACAAAGCAGCCAGACCTGCGAAAGTTGTAGAAAGATCAGGCATCTTGGAACGCCACGCCGATCTGATTATGCCGCCCGAGTCTCATGGCTCATTTCCTCTTCTATCCGAAGCTGCGCACTATCAGCAGCAGCGAAAAACGCACCACCAAAAGTGGCGACCAATGCCCCCAGCCAAAGCATAAGGAGCGCGTGCTTCGCTTTCAGCTTTCCCCGCACAGCGGCAATCGCCGGCTCTAACGCCAGCAAAACCCCGATTGCGATGAACACCCAGCCGCCGATGCGGATTTCGCGGGGCATGTCTGCGGTTGGCTCGATGTATTCCTTGGTGAAAAAGGACTGGCTGAACGGGTCGAAAGCTGCGGCTTTTTGCCACGCCAGAAAAACCAGCAACGGCAGCCCGACCACGGCGAAAAGTATGCCGAATGCTGAGGTGATGGGATGCGAAGTCGGGGCCATGTGAGTGCAACTATAGACGGTTTGGCGCAAAAATGCCGGTGTGATTGAGACGGGTTAGGTTCATGAGCAAACTCCTCCAACTTCGTCATCCCGGACTTGATCCGGGATCCATTTCGCAATCGAGAATCAACTTCGCGGGCCGAGAGATGGACCCTGAAACAAGTTCAGGGTGACGAATGGGCTACGACGACCTAGCTTCATTCTTGTTCCATCGATACGATCAAATTCGCTTGCTTATCAGCTATAGCTATCGCTCCAAACCCGACAGCCCCAAAGAAACCAGCAAGAAGCCCACAAAGGACAGCTTGTTCCCATCCTTTGAGGTCTACAGCTTTGAACAGAACACGCCAGCAAGCCCACGCTCCAATTCCAAAGAATAACAAGCCAATCCCCTGTGAAACGAATGGGGAAATGGGCTTGCCATGACGGATTATGACGTCCTCAGGGCCTGTCATACTGATCGCTTTCTACCAAAGAGCAGCCGGAAATGAGCAAAGCGCCAAGCCTGCTAATATGGTCATCAGCCAATTCGTTCTTCCGGGGTCTTTACTCACAACGGAATATTGTCATGCTTCTTCCACGGGTTCTCAAGCTGCTTCGTCCGCAGCTTCCTCAAACCCAACGCAATCCGCTTCCGCGTTGAGTGCGGATAGATCACCTCGTCAATGTACCCCCGCTGCGCCGCAACAAACGGGTTGGCGAACCGGTCTTCATATTCCTTGGTTTTCTCGGCGATTTTCTCCGGATCGTCGCGGTCTTGGCGGAAGATGATTTCCACCGCACCCTTCGCACCCATCACGGCAATCTCGGCTGTGGGCCATGCGTAGTTCAAATCGCCACGAAGGTGCTTCGATGCCATCACGTCATACGCGCCGCCATAGGCCTTGCGGGTAATCACGGTGATCTTGGGCACAGTCGCCTCGGCGTAGGCAAACAGCAGTTTTGCCCCGTGTTTGATAATTCCGCCCAATTCCTGCGCTGTGCCAGGCAGGAAGCCTGGGACATCCACAAAGGTCACAATCGGTATCTCAAACGCATCGCAGAACCGCACAAAGCGCGCGGCTTTTTTCGATGAATTGATATCGAGTACCCCGGCAAGCACCATTGGCTGGTTCGCGACCACGCCCACAGTGCGCCCTTCAACGCGGCCAAAGCCGCAGATGATGTTAGCAGCATGGCCGGGTTGGATTTCGAAAAACTCGCCTTCGTCCAATGTCTTCGAAATCACCTCATGCATGTCATAAGGCTGGTTCGCATTGTCAGGGATCAGCGTGTCGAGCGATTTTTCCTCGCGATCCCACGGATCATCGGTGGGAAGCTCGGGCGCTTCTTCGCGGTTCGAAAGTGGCAAATAGTTGAAGAATTCGCGTGTTGCGAGGAGCGTTTCTATGTCGTTTTCGAAAGCACAATCAGCAACTGAGGTTTTGGTGGAATGGGTAATCGCCCCGCCCAATTCCTCTTGAGTGACAACTTCATTGGTCACTGTCTTCACAACGTCCGGGCCAGTCACGAACATATAGCTGCTATCCTTCACCATAAAGATGAAGTCGGTCATCGCAGGCGAATAGACCGCCCCGCCCGCGCATGGCCCCATGATAAGACTGATTTGCGGCACGACGCCCGATGCAAGCACGTTTTGTTGGAACACCTCGGCATAGCCCCCAAGCGATGCGACGCCTTCTTGAATACGCGCCCCACCTGAATCGTTGAGGCCAATCACGGGCGCGCCAACCTTCATGGCAGTTTCCATCACTTTGCAGATTTTTTCCGCATGGCGTTTTGACAAAGAGCCGCCAAACACGGTGAAGTCTTGGCTAAACACATAGACCAGCCGACCATTGATCGTGCCGGACCCGGTTACGACACCATCGCCGGGTATCTTTTGATCCGCCATGCCGAAATCAACGCAGTCATGTTCGACATATGTGTCGAGTTCTTCAAAGCTGTCTGCATCAAGCAGAACATCCAGCCGCTCTCGCGCGGTCAGCTTTCCTTTGGCATGCTGTGCCGCGATGCGTTTCTCACCCCCACCCAGCTTGGCGGCTTCACGGCGGCGTTCCATTTCAGCGATATTGGCGGACAAACGGCTTCCCCTGTCTGGCATTTTGCAATCTTCAACACGCGTTGCCGCAGGGCGCGCGCGGGGTCAATCGCTCAAAAATGATGGTATTGGCGGACTATCCGGTGGGTGATTACTTCAGTAGCACCAGTTCTTCCGCCATTGTTGGGTGAATGGCAGTGGTCGCATCGAAGTCCGCTTTTGTCAGGCCAGCTTTGATCGCGACAGCTGCACCTTGCAGGATTTCGGCTGAATCAGGGCCGATCATATGGACACCCAGCACTTGGCCGGATTTTCCCTCACACACCATTTTATAAAGCCCGCGCTCCATTTTATCTGAAAAGATGTTCTTCATCGGACGGAAGTCTGAGGTGTAGACCGCAACCTCGGAATATTGCTCACGCGCTTCGGCTTCGGTTAGGCCTACGGCGGCAATCGAAGGTTGGGAGAACACCGCGCTTGCGATGCAGGAATGGTCGATAAAGCGTTCATTCCCGCCAAAAAGACTGTCCGCCACCGCATGGCCTTCGCGGATGGCTACCGGGGTCAATTGAACGCGGTCGGTCACATCGCCAACTGCATAGATGCTGTCGCATGATGTCTTCGAGAATTTGTCGACTGGGATCTGCCCCCATTTGCCCAATTCGACATCTGCATGTTCAAGGCCAAGTCCTTCGGTGTTCGGGCTGCGACCAGTCGCGACCAAAAGCTGGTCGACCTCTTTGCTGACGCCGTTTGAAAGCGTGACGTTAAGCGATCCATCCGCATTTTTCTCCACCCGTTCAATCTGCGCGCCCATTTGCAGATCCATGCCGCGCGCTTTCATGATGGGGGGCAGGCGTTCGACTATATCTTGGTCATAGGTGCGCAGGATCGTGTCTGACCGGTTGACCAAAGTCACATCACTGCCGAGCGCATTGAACACGCCTGCAAATTCAACCGCAATATACCCGCCGCCCATCACCATCAGGCGTTTGGGAAACTCATCGAGATAGAAGATTTCGTTTGAAGTGATGCAATGCTCATTCCCTTCAAACGTTGGCATGATCGGCGTCGCGCCTGTAGCGATAAGAATGTATTTCGCGGTTATCTCTCGCCCACTTGCCAGTTTGACGGAATGTGGCCCGGGGATCGTTGCGCGTTCTGCAAAGCTTTCAACCCCTGCCCCGCCCAGCGTTTGGCCATAAAGCCCCTCGAGCCGATCCACATCAGCGTTCACAAAATTGCGAAGCTTAGACCAGTCAAAGCTGCTTTCTCCCAGCGTCCACCCCATAGTCTGCGCATGGTGCAATTCTTCGGCAAAATGTGATGCGTAAACGAGCATCTTTTTGGGAACGCAGCCTCGGATGACGCAAGTTCCGCCAAAACGGTGCTCTTCTGCCACCGCAACCTTTGCACCATAGCCGCCAGCGATGCGGCTTGCGCGCACTCCTCCAGAGCCTGCGCCAATAGTGAAAAGGTCATATTCGTATTCGGTATCAGCCATTATGCGCACCCGCTCCTCGACTTATCTGGAGCGATATGGAGGTCGCTGGGCCGCTTGCCAACAGGCTTTGGGTGTTAGCTTTCTAACAAAGGCGCGTTGTCGCGCAGCAATTCGTAAGAACCGCCATCGTGATGAGTGAACAGATCATCGCGGCTGATCCCCGTCTTGCGTTTCATCAGCCGGGCAATTGCGTCTCGTTGTTCCTCAACTGTGCCTGCAAAAGACACAAGCACTTCAGGATCATGATCCATCGGAGCGCCAAAAATCATCGCGAGCTTTAGCGGGTCAAAATCAAATCCCAGCATAGCAAGGTGCTTACCCTGCTCCATTTCTGCTTTCATATAGCTGGTAAACTGCCGGTTCGAGCTTCGCTTGCCGTAGGTGAAGACGGCTCTGGTCAGCTCTGCGTAATCTTCAGGCTCAACCTCGCCCCAATTGGCGACCGGCTTATCATCCTGTTGCCAAGGCAGTTGACCTGCTGTGCCAAGCGGATGGACAATACGCACATGCATATCAACCAAGGCGCGCGCTTCATCGATGTCCATGCCAAAAGCCATCGCGGCCACCCAAGGCAAATAGTGTTCAATCGCCCGGTCATACGTAAACGCGATGATCGACAGCTTATAAAAGCAGTTCTCCGCCTCACGCCGAGGCGCGCCGGTTACAATCATCTGCCCGAGCTTAAACAGCCAGTTTTCAGTCCCTCGCAGCGGCATTTCGCCTGCAACACGCGGTTCGCGTGCCAGTGTCGATTTCGATTCCGCGTGAAGCGTGTGATAAACGATCCCGATCTTGCCAGCGACTGTGACCAGAGGATCATCGGACAATTGCTCCATGATCGATTCAATCGAAGTGGTGACCGATGCAGCTGCTCTGATTTTCCGACCGGCATTCATAAGCTCTTCGGTGGTCGTATTGCAGCGCGGCGCCGTTGCCTCAAATATTTCTGCAAGGTTCACCAGGTCACGGCTTTGCACCTCTGAACCGAGCCGATCAAAATCATACCCCGCCGTAATTCGATTGAGCAATTCAGGCCCATCAGGCATCTCAATTTCGCGGTTTGCGCCGGCACCGATCACAAGAGTTGTTTCGGTTCTGAACATAGCTAGCTATAGGCTCCTCAGGCGCGGTTAAATTCAATCCATCGCGCTGTAAGCTATCTATAGTTAACAGGCTTTTAGCATCTAAACTTTTTACATACCGCCGCGCCGCGCACCGCCTCTGCCACCGCGATTAGGACCTCCGCGTTTTGATCCGCTTTTATTAGGACCTCCACGATTGGGGCCCGAGCCGCCCGGCCGCTTGTCTCTGCGGCCCTTAAAACCTCCGCCTTCGTGGCTGCGTTCGCGCTTCCCTTGCGGTTTACCTTTGCGCGAATTGTGCTTGGGTTTAGATTTTTGCGATGGAGCTTTCCCACCGTCTGGCCTTTTCCCGCCCGAGTGCCGTGAAGGTTTCGCCTTGATTTTCTTTTTTGAGACCCGCGTTGCACCGCGCGGTGGTGGCTTAGTCGGCCCTACGCCTTCCACCACAGCACGGAAGTTCTCAGGCAGATCAAGCCGTTCAAGCTGTGCATCCGTCGTGCGCTGTATATCTTTGAGATAGGCACGCTCATCCTCTGCACAAAACGCAATGGCAATCCCATCACGCCCCGCGCGCGCTGTCCGACCAATGCGGTGGACATATTGTTCAGGCACATTGGGAAGTTCGTAATTGATAACGTGAGAAACACCCGGAATATCAATGCCGCGCGCTGCCACATCTGTTGCAATCAATATCAGACAACGACCTGCGCGAAATTCGTCCAAAGCGCGCTGCCTTTGCCCTTGAGACTTATTTCCATGAATAGCGTTGGCGGTGATGCCGTTTTGGCTTAGCTTTTTAACAACCCGGTCTGCACCATGCTTTGTTCGAGTGAAGATAAGAACACGCTCTTGATCACCGGGTATTGTGTGGCGGCCCGAAAGGATCATTTGCAGAAGCGATTGCTTTTCATCCTGCTGCACCATGAAAAGATATTGTTCGATGCGTTCAGCCGTTGAGCTTTCAGGCGTTACCGACACTTTCACAGGATTGTTGCAAAACCCGGTCACCAACTCTTTGATCTGCTTTGGCATTGTGGCGCTAAAGAAAAGCGTTTGCCGCTCTTTAGGCACAAGCTGATTGATCCGCCTGAGCGCGTGAATAAAACCCAGATCAAGCATTTGATCCGCTTCATCCAAAACCAAGACCTCAACACCTGATAGATTAAAGGCTTTTTGGTCAATCAGATCGAGCAAACGCCCAGGTGTTGCGACCAAAATATCGGTTCCGCGGTGCAGTTTGTTCCGGTCCTTGTTGACCGATGTGCCACCCACAATGACCTGAACCTTTTGCCCTGCCATTGCGCCGTAATCCTTGGCGCTTTTGGCGATCTGGGTCGCGAGTTCGCGCGTGGGTGCGAGCACAAGCATCCGGCAGCTTTTGAAAGGGATGCGATTGTCAGAGGCGCGCAAACGATCAATACCGGGCAACATAAAGGCCGCCGTTTTGCCCGTACCTGTCTGCGCGATGCCGAGAAGGTCACGTCCTTCCAAAACGGGCGGAATGGCCTGTTCTTGAATGGGTGTAGGGTCAGAGTACCCTTTAAGGTCAAGTGCTTGAAGTACAGGCTGAGAGAGACCGAGCTGGTCGAAACTTGTCATATTTTACTCGCAGTAAATGCAAGCGATCCGCGCCCAATACAGGCACGAAACGCGGGGTAAGAACCGCCCGCGTGAAAAGGGAAGTCTCTGGGGAGAATATTTGAAACGCGGCCGCTAAAGTAACTTAAAGCGCTCAAGCTTCACGCGAGGACTGTGCGTTTCAATGGGCCGCCAGATGGTCGCTATCCACGTTCGTGTCAAGCGAGACCAGCTTAATGTGAGAGCGCCAAAAGGCCGATTGTTCCAATCAGCCCTCAGATGCAATTCTTATTGCTTTTCGAGCTCAGCGCGCATGTCTAGATAGTTCATCCGCGAAGTATACTCGCTTGCTATCGGCGTTGCGGTCTCATCCTGCGCGGGTTCAAACTGGTGATGTTTGCTCAAAATGTCGCACAGCTTTTGATTGACGTATGTGCGCCGAAACTGCTCGGTAATCTCGCAGGACGTCACTTGCCCATCAGGCCCCACCGATAGTGTGTAGCCAACATCCGCCCGCCAAATGCGCAAACGGCGCGAAGTTTTCAAAAACTCGTGCGTACCGTCAAAAGACACAAGTTGCGGCTTTCCTGAGCGCGAAATTGCACGCGACCGGGGTGAAAATAGTGCCTGCTGTACACGCTCCTGTGACGTCACGAAGTCCGCGCCACCTTCAAACTGGTCCAGCTCAACGACCTGAAACGCAAAAAGCATGAGAGCTTCAGAGCGCTTTTGCGCGATGATGAAATCTGCTCCGCCTTCAAAGTCATCCAATTCCACCAATTGCAGCGTATACTCTTCAGCGAGTGTTTGCGCATGGGCACCAGTCCCGACAAACAGAGCGCTCAATGCAGCTGCAAAAGAGAGAAATCGCTTCATTCGTTAGACCTTCAGTTAGGTGGTGTATCCAAGACTTGCGGGGCGCACTCTACGCAGAAATTCACTGAGTGCAAATCTGACTCAAACACTGCGCTGCAACGCAATATAACCGTTCGATAATTGCACCTTTGCGCAATATTAAAACTCTTTCACGCAAATTAACCATATTTTACGATTCGTACGAGCGCATCAACACCCTCAGAAATGCTGAGATGAGCGGCTCATGCTCAAGGTTTCGCAATATTACGAAGGCACTATGGCTTAAATGCAACGCTGCAGTTGAGTCACGCCTGAACAATCAGCAAAATCTTGTAAATTGAACAGATTGATCAGCAATTTAGCCACGCAAACGCAGTCAGCTTAATCCCGCCGCTTTCATCAATGCGGTAGTACTCGGATCGAATGATCCCTCGCCCGCATCTAATCGCTTCGCAATCTCTTTGCCAAGCTCAACACCGAATTGATCAAATGGGTTGATCTGCATCAACACTGCATTGGCAAAGGTGCGATGTTCGTGAAACGCGATCAGCGCGCCTAAAGTCGCTGCATCAATATCATCAACAAGAAACATCGTTGAAGGTCGATCCCCGGGGTAAGCGCGAGCCGGATCATCAGACGGTTTGCCCGCCATCAAGGCAGCGCCTTGGGCCAAGCAATTCATCAAGAGTGCCTTGTGATGACTGGGATCCAGCATATCACCAGGCGCAATGCTCGCGATGAAATCGACCGGGATCAGAACTGTGCCCTGGTGCAGCAATTGGAACACCGCATGTTGCGCATCGGTCCCTACCCCGCCCCAGGTCACAGGAGCTGTGGACGCCGGCACTTCCGCCCCCGAATGAAGCACGCGCTTACCATTGGATTCCATTTCCAATTGCTGGAGATAGTCTGGAAACAGGGTAAGCCGCTCATCATAAGCAAACACGGCGCGTGTCTGGCATCCACGAACTCGTGTATAATACTGATCTGCGAATGCAGCGAGCAAGGGCAGGTTTTCGCGCCCTTCAGCTTCGCGGAAATGCGTGTCTATGACCTTGGCGCCTGCAAGCATGGCCCGGAAATCATCAATGCCTGCGCCCAGCGCTATCGGAAAGCCGATCGAAGACCACAAAGAATAGCGCCCGCCGACGCTTTCGGGGAACGGCAAGATGCGCGTTTCATCAACCCCCCATTCCACCGCCCGCTCAGGATTGGCAGTAAGTGCAATCACGCGGCCACTGGGATCATCCACCCCATTATCGCGCAGCCATTTCAGCGCGCTTGAAGCGTTTGTCATCGTTTCTGTTGTGGTAAAAGTTTTCGAGGCGACCGCAATCATAGTTGTCTGCGGGTCGCATTTGGCAAAGGCCTGCTCAAGCGCAAGCCCATCGATATTGGATACAATATGGCAATCCACCAGCGCCAAATCTCGAGTAAGCGCATCAACGGCCAAAGCGGGGCCCAAGGCAGAGCCGCCAATACCGATGTGGATGAGGTGCTTCACCTCGCCAAAAACACCTTCGTGGATGGCTTTGACCAGAATGCTCATACGATCAACGAGGGCCGCTGCTTCTTCAACTTCAGCCTCAGGCCCCGTTCCGCGAAGCGCTGAATGGCTGGCGGATCGCCCTTCTGTTGGGTTTACGATACCGCCGGTGAACAATGCTTCGCGTTGCCCTGCAAAATCGCACGCTGCCGCAAGTGCCTCAAAGCCTTCAAGCGCGGTGTCATCAAGATGCGTTTTCGAGTAATCGATCAGCATACCGACCGAACCCAGCTCTCCCAAAGAACTCTCAAGTCTATGGCTGAGTTTGGTTGCACGATCCGGATCATCGGCGAACAAATCGGCCAAAGTGCGGCGTTCAATTGCGTGAAGAGTGTTCCAGGCAGATAAAATCGGGTCGGTCATTGGGTAAATCCCTTTGCGCGTTGTCTATGCGCGCCTAAGGGTGGTTGCGATGGATGTTAATACCCAATCTGACGCAATAGCGAACTCAAACGAAGTATCGGGTGCAAGCGAAGACAGCGGCGAAAGCTGGTTTGGCTTTCTTTCCTTTCTTGCAAAGCTCGTCATCCTCGTCTTGATTTTCCGCAGTTTCGTCTTCTCCCCGTTTTCTATCCCCTCAGAAAGCATGCTGCCGCGCCTATGGAATGGCGATTATCTGCTGGCAGCAAAGTGGCCCTATGGTTTCACAAGCAATTCGCTCCCCTTTGCTGCGCCCTTAATCCCCGGCAGAGTGCTGTCAGGCACACCTGAACGCGGCGATCTCATAATATTCAAGCATCCCACTGATAATCAGGATTACATCAAGCGTGTCATCGCCCTTCCCGGCGACACAATCGCAGTGAAAGGCGGCCAATTGGTGCTCAATGGGCAGCTTGTCTCGCGCAAAAAAATCCAGGATTTTGACATCCCTGTTTCCGCCAACACGTCTTGCGCGTGGGGCGGTGATGAAGTGCGCATTGAAAGTGGAGAGATCGTCTGCCGCTACCGTCGCTTTGTCGAAACGCTTCCAAACGGAAAATCTTTTGAAGTCCTCGATTTCGGCTTGAAGCCGTCCCATGATACCTTCGCGATAAAAGAGGTGCCACAAGGCAAGATGTTCGTGATGGGCGACAATCGCGATTTTTCACAAGATAGCCGCTTCGAAGCGAGCGCAGGAGGCGGTGTGGGAATGGTCGATCAGGACCTGCTAGTGGGCCGAGCGACTGTGCTGATTTGGTCCACCGATGGCAGCGCGCAATGGACCAAGCCTTGGACATGGTTTTCCGCTGCCAGATGGAACAGGATCGGAAAGGTTTTGTGACTCGCCCTGCTCCATCTTTAGCACCTGAGGCTCGCCAATGGCTTATCGCGAATGGCTTTCACATCATCGATGAAAGCAAATGGTTAGAAGCCCTAACTCATGGTAGTTTTAACGGCGGAGGCGCTTCAGAAAGCCTGCATGAACCCGATTATCAGCGATTGGAATTCTTGGGCGACCGCGTGCTTGGCCTTGCCGTTGCGGCATGGCTTTATGCGGAAGGAAACTTTCCCGAAGGCAAACTTTCCCAGCGCCTAAATGCGCTCGTCAGCGGGGCCACATGCGCCCGCATCGCCCGCGAAATCGGCCTTCCCGATCATATCAGGCTGGGCAAACAAGCCCGCGAAGATGGTGGCGCTGATAGCGACAATATACTGGGCGACGTTATGGAAGCCCTCATTGGCGCGAGCTTCATTGAAAACGGGTTTGATGCAACACGCGATCTGGTTCTTGGTTTGTGGGATGCCGAATTGTCAGGCGATGCAGGCAAAGCAAAGCATCCCAAAAGCGCGCTGCAAGAATGGGCTGCGGGCAACAGGCGCGCCATGCCCAATTACGAGGTTATTGACCGATCGGGCCCTGATCATGCAGCGCGATTTACAGTGCGGGTCTCGATCCACAAAGTTGGAGAAGCAACCGCAATTGCAGGCAGCAAAGGCGAAGCCGAAAAGCGGGCAGCACAGGCATTTTTGGAGGAATTTGGGTGAGTGAGGTTTCGCAGAAATGCGGCGTTGTAGCAGTGATTGGAGCGCCCAATGCGGGCAAATCCACCTTGGTGAACCAACTGGTGGGCCAAAAGGTCGCGATAACCTCTGCCAAAGCGCAAACAACGCGCGCGCGCATGCTTGGCATTGCTTTGCACGAAGCGGATGATGCCGCGACGCAAATGATTTTGGTGGATACGCCTGGAATTTTCTCGCCCAAACGCAAGCTGGACCGGGCCATGGTCTCGGCGGCGTGGGATTCCACTGCTCAAGCCGACGCGGTGCTCCTTATTGTCGATCCCATAAAACAGCGCCGCCACGAATTGCTCCCCTTAGTCGAAGCGCTTAGCAAGCGGCCAGAACGCAAGATCCTCGTGCTCAACAAAGTCGACAAGGCGAAGAAAGAGCCTCTCCTTGCGCTTGCCCAGGAATTGGGAAGCGAGGTTGAGTTTGCCGAAGTGTTTTTCATCTCCGCTCTAACCGGCGACGGCGTCGCAGAGATGAAAGACGCGCTGGCTGACCTGATGCCAGAGGGACCATGGCATTATCCCGAAGACCAAGTCTCCGACGCGTCAGAACGCCTTCTTGCAGCCGAAATCACCCGCGAACAGCTTTATGCGCAATTGCATGAAGAGCTCCCCTATGATGCCGCTGTGCGCCCGGAAAGTTATGAGCTGCGAAAAGACGGCAGTGTCGAAGTGCGTCAGCAAATCGTCATCGCCAAGGCGAGCCAAAAACCCATTGTGCTAGGCAAAGGCGGCTCCAAGATCAAAGCGATTGGCGAAGCTGCGCGGGCGGAATTGGCTGAAATCCTTGGAGTGAAGGTCCACCTGTTCCTGCACGTGAAAGTCAGCGAAAAATGGGACGAGGATAAAGAGGTTTACGAAGAGATTGGCTTGGAGTTTGGGTGAGGTTTAGCTTGAAACTCTTGGACCAAATCAGAGATGGCAATGACTGGGCGGTGATTGCCTATCTAAAAGTCGCACGTGGTAGGTTGGACCAGCCGCTGTTGATGGGCAATGGTCCGCTATATTGGGCATGCGACTATGGCCGTGTAGCACTCGTGAAGAGCCTGGTTAAAATGGGCGCAAACGTTAACCAGCGCGATGAACGTGAAGGCCTTAGTCCGATCAACGCGGCCTGTGGGGCAGGCCATCCAGAAGTTGTTCGTATCCTTCTTGATGCAGGTAGCGAATTGGATATCTCAACGCCAATACGGAACCCACTTTTTAGCTGCATTTCTAGTATGCTTTTTGGTTACCAGCCCGCGTTTGAAAGATCGGGACGAACACGAGACGAGAATTTCGAATGCCTCTTTCGTTGTGCGAAGCTGCTTATAGAAGCCGGAATCGACCTTTCGGCAACGTACAACACTCAAGCAAAGGTAGATATGACTGCTGATGCATTTGCATGCATGTACGGAAGAGAAGACATTGCAGCATTGATTATTGATGAGCTTTATCATGAAAAGCCCAACCTGCACGCAAGCGCCTGGGCGGAAGCGAGGGAGGTTGCGATCGGCAATGCATGGAGCCGTCAGAAGTTTAGACGATGGCGCTATCCACCGAGGCGGGGAAAGAACAGAAATTGGCGACCACCTTTAGGTGAATATTGGCAGTCGCCCGAAGAGGCGAAATCCTCAAAGCAATAACGCTTAGTTGGTTCTCCCCTCACCGCTTCTTAGCTATCTTTGTCTTCTGCTGTTTGGCGAAGCTCTTGGTGGACTCCTCACTCCGGCCCAGCGCCTTGGCGATTTGTTTCAACCCCTGCCCTTTGGACGCGAGCAGCTTTAAACGCCTCGCTTCTTCTGCATTCCACGGCTGCTTATGGCGTTCAAAGCGTTCCTTGCCCATCGCGGCTATTCAGCGGCTTTCTTGGCCGGAGCTTTCTTCTTCGCAGGCGCTTTTTTCTTTGGCGCCGGTTTCTTCTTCGGCGCGGCCTTTTTGCGCTTTTTCTTCGCTGGACCTTTGGCGGCGCGCGCGTCGATCAGCTCGATCGCTTGGGCGGCCTCGACATCCTCCGGCTTCACATCTTTGGGCAGGGTCGCGTTGGTTGTGCCATCGGTCACATAAGGACCATAGCGGCCTTCCATCACTTTGATCTCGCCGCCCGATGTGGGATGTTCGCCAAGCGTTTTGATCGGTTCACGCGCCGCCCCTCGCCCGCCGCCTTTACGGTTTGCTGCTTCGGCCAGCAGCACGACCGCTTGGTTCATGCCGGTTTCAAACACATCGCGCGTTGAAGTGAGCTTTGCGTATTTGCCATCGTGGCGCAGATAGGGGCCATAGCGACCAATCGCCGCCTCAATTTCCTTAGCGGTTTCTGGGTGCGCCCCGATAATGCGCGGCAGGTCGAGCAACTTGACCGCCCATTCCAGATCAAAATCGTCGAGATCTTTAGGAATAGAGGCGCGCTTTTTCTTCTCTTCGTGCTCCATTTCGACATAGGGACCAAAGCGGCCCGATTTGCGGTGGATCTCTGCGCCCGTTTCGGGGTGAGTGCCCATAAGACCGTCATTGCTGCCATCATCGCCGTCACCGCCTGGCTGTGCAAAACGACGGGTGAATTTGCATTCGGGGTAATTCGCGCAAGCGATAAAGGCACCAAACCGTCCACCACGAAGCGACAAGCGGCCATTGGGACGTCCTTCGGTTTCGCAAAGCGGGCAATGGCGCGCGTCTTTGCCATCTTCGCGTGGGGGGAAGAGATAATCGGAGAGGTATTCATCAAGGACTTCGGTCACTTCGGATGGAAGCTTCTCCATCACCTCTTCGGTTTTGGGCTTGAAATCGGCCCAGAATTTGGACAGCAACTCCTTGTAATCCTCGCGGCCGTCAGAAACGGTGTCGAGTTCGTCTTCCATGCCTGCTGTAAAGTCATACGCGACATAAGTTGGGAAAAATCGCTCTAGAAATGCTGTAAGAAGCCGGCCTGAATCCTCTGCAAAGAATCGATTTTTCTCCACCCTCACATAATCGCGGTCACGCAAGGTCTGGATGGTGGAAGCGTATGTGGAGGGGCGCCCAATACCCAATTCTTCAAGGCGTTTAACCAGCGAAGCTTCGGAAAAGCGTGGCGGGGGCTGCGTGAAGTGCTGTGTTGCTTCTACAGCCTTTTTCGCAGGGCTATCGCCTTTGGAAATCAGCGGCAGAAGGCCATCTTCCTCATCATCGGATTTATCGTCAAAGCCTTCTTGATAAACCGCAAAGAACCCGGGGAATTTGATCACTTGGCCTGTTGCGCGCAGTTCGTGCTGACCGGTCGCATCGCGCAAGGTCACCGTAGTGCGCACCAATTGCGCAGCGGCCATCTGGCTCGCCATAGCGCGCTTGAATATCAACCCGTACAGTTTGGCTTCGTCGCCTGCCCCTGCCGCATCACGCCCAAAATTAGTCGGGCGGATGGCTTCGTGCGCTTCTTGAGCGTTCTTGGCTTTGGTTGAATAGAAACGCGGTTTCTCGGGCAGATAAGCACTATCATACCGCTCGCCAATCTCAGCGCGCACAGCGGCAATCGCGCTGCCATCCATTTGTACGCCATCTGTCCGCATATAGGTAATGGCGCCAGCCTCGTACAAAGACTGCGCGCACCGCATGGTGTGGCTGGCGGAAAATCCGAGTTTTCGCGCGGCCTCCTGCTGCATGGTCGAAGTGGTGAATGGCGGTGCTGGATTGCGTTTAAGCGGTTTTGTCTCAACCGCTTCGACGGTGAAGCGGCCCGCTTCAACAGCCGCTTTAGCCTCCTCAGCAGCCCCTTCATTGCCAAGCGAGAGCTTCTCCAGCTTTTCGCCCTTATACTTAACAAGCCGCGCATGAAACTCGGTGCCATCTTGTTCCAGTTTGGCCAGCACAGACCAATATTCATCAGGCCTGAACGCTTCAATCTCGCGCTCGCGTTCAACGATTAGACGCAAGGCAACCGATTGCACGCGCCCTGCAGATTTGGCTCCCGGCAGCTTTCGCCAAAGGACGGGGGACAAGGTAAAGCCGAACAGATAATCGAGTGCTCGCCGGCCGAGATACGCATCAATCAGCGGCTGATCCAATTCGCGCGGCGCCGCCATCGCATCGGTTACGGCCTTTTTTGTGATCGAGTTAAATGTCACCCGGTCCACATCTTTAGGCAGAGCTTTGCGCTTTTTCAAAAGCTCTTGGACATGCCAACTGATTGCTTCGCCTTCCCGGTCAGGGTCAGTCGCGAGCACAAGCCGGGTCGCGCCTTTGGCTGCATCAGCGATTTCTTTGAACCGCTTTTGCTTATCGCGATACAATTCCCAATCCATCGCAAAGCCATCATCCGGTCGAACGCTGCCATCTTTGGGCGGCAGATCGCGGACATGGCCGTAGCTGGCGAGAACTTTAAAATCCTTGCCGAGATATTTCTCGATGGTCTTCGCCTTGGCGGGCGATTCTACGATAACAAGCTGCATGAGAGTGGTCTGAGAAGTCCTTACACGTGTACGTACGCGCGAGAGTGGTGCGCGAATTGCGGCCGCGTCAATAGCCTATTCAAAAATCGCGACAAGATCATCTGAACTATCGTTAAGTGCTTTATAGGCGGTAACCGAAAGTCCCATCAGCATAACGGGGAGCGCGTGAAGAATGAGCGAACTTACCCCGCTGCCGAAGCCGGAAGTCGATAGACCGCCTATGATTTCAAACCCGCTTTGAAGTCCCCCGGTCAAAGAGCCAATCAAGGTCACGAACGCCAACCAGATCAACCAGATCAAGAAAAAGCTTAGCGATAAGGAACCCAAATTCCCACTGCTGCCGCTCCAACTTGCGCCGATTGCATCGATAAAGTTTCTATCTTCCGCAACCAAATAGGAGGGCGCCATAACCCATTTCGCTCCTAGCAAAACGGCGGGCACAATCAGTAAGAAGACCGAGAAATACAACGGGATCGCAAGGATGATTGCCATCAGCAGAAGCCCGAAAACCTGCCCCACATCATCCATAGATATCCCGCCTAAGCCCATTGCTTGCCGGTAGAGATAAAGCTGGGCTGCGAAGTAGGCGATGAAAAGCGGAATGCTAGCAACCGCGCTCAAAGCGGAGCTAAAGCCAGTGATAAACGCAGCGGCAAAGAAAAACCCGAAATACAGCCCAAGCGGACGTTTTATCGCTGCCAATTCCCGAAAAGTGCCATTGATCAATTCGCCCGTAGTGACGCTACGATTTGGAATGAGTTTCATGCGATCCCTTGGGAATTGTCAGACAAAAGCTTTATCTAGCGCCTTAGCGTGCGATTTGGGTTAAAGAAAGCAAACCACTTTTACTGTTTGCTCACCGCACCACCAGAATGGCGTTCCAATTCGCCAGCGAGTTCCAATTCGAGGAGCGTCATGTGCACTTCACCAGCATGCGCGCCTGATTGCCGGATGAGTTCATCGATTGAGATTGGCGCTTTGGTCAACAAGCTTGAGATATCCTCGCTACGGTCAGTTTTAGCCTCGCCCCACTGCAATTCTCGAAGTTCGGCATAGTCAAACGGGGTGCTCATTTCAGCGACGTGGAAGCGCGAACGCGGCGCGCCTGTGAAACTTTGCAAAAGCTCAATTACATCCTCAGGTGTCTGAACTAGAACCGCCCCATCGCGAATTAGCCCGTTGCATCCCAAAGATCGCGTATCGAGCGGTGAGCCGGGTATCGCCATCACTTCTCGTCCCGCCTCCCCTGCCAATCGTGCTGTGATGAGTGATCCTGATTTGGGCGCGGCTTCGACCACCAAAGTGCCACTCGCCAGCCCTGCAATTATACGATTGCGGCTTGGGAAATGCCGTCCGCGGGGTTCTGTCCCCGGCGGCTGCTCCGCAATCAGAAGGCCCTCGGTTGCAATCCGTTCCTGCAATTTCACATGCTGTGGGGGGTAAGCTATATCGATGCCAATTGCGATAACCCCGATGGTCTTTGGCATAGCACCTTCGTGACAGGCACCATCGATCCCGCGCGCCAAACCTGAAACAACAACAAGGCCAGCATCAGTCAACTGACCCGCAAAATCGCGAGCCAGCTTTACCGCCGCAGCAGACGCATTTCGCGCACCAACCATTGCTACGCAAGGCTGTGAGGCAAGCGACAGATCACCTTTGAATGTGATTATCGGCGGAGCGCTTTCCAATTCTCCTAGCAACGCTGGATAGTCAGCCTGATCATGAAAAAGATACCGCGCACCAGCCGCCCTCACCCCATCCACTTCGCGTTCAATCTTCTCCACACGAGCTGGACGATAGGCAGTCCTTCCTCTCGACCCGAGATCTGGAAGCGCTTCTATGGCCACCTCAGCCGTGCCAAATCGCGCGAGCAATTGCCGATAGCTGACAGGGCCAATATTGGGAGAGCGCAGCAGCCTGATGCGAGCAAATGCTTCGGGCTGGGAAAGCGCCTCGCTCACGATTTGGAGCCCACCTTCGGCTCCTCACCTCGCATTAAACGGCCAATGTTCGCGCGGTGTTGAACAATGACAATGGCTGCGATCGCAACCAAAGGCAGCACCAGTGTTTGATGCCCAAAAATCGCTGCAACAATAGGTGCGGCAATGACGGTAGTGAGTGATGAAACCGAGGAAATTTTGCTCAACGCGATCATCCCAGCCCAAATGCCCGCACACAAAAGCACAAGCGGCCAATTAAGCGCACCCAAAACGCCAGCGGCAGTAGCAAAGCCTTTGCCCCCTTTGAATTTCAACCAAGGGGTAAAACAATGCCCTGCTACCGCTGCTACAGCGGCAATGCCTTCCGTGCCCGGTGCGAAAATGCGGGCCAAGAGAACAGGCAAAACACCCTTTGCAGCGTCCAAAAGAACAGTTCCTGCAGCCAAACCTTTATTCCCAGTGCGAAGGACGTTGGTTGCCCCAATGCTGCCCGACCCAATATCGCGCACATCACCCAACCCCGCCGCTTTGGTCAGAACCAAACCGAAAGGCACAGAGCCGCACAAGAACGCAAGTAAAGCAACGACCCAGTAATCCAACCACATCTCCATTGGCCCCAAACTCGCCCGCAATCGCGAAGGCTGTTGTCGAAGGGCTGTATTTGTTTATGGGACCAAAGAGCTAATGGAAGTAACGGGTTTCGACAACCTCAGCGCGCATGGGATCGATTAAATTGAAGGCATCCGCCCCCATCCTCATCCTTGACACCGGCGTTGGCGGGCTCACGGTTCTGCGCGAAGTTCAAAAGGTTTTGCCGTCGGCCCCGCTGATCTTTGCAGCCGATCGCGCGGGCCTTCCCTATGGCACCAAAACCGAAGCTGAAGTCGCAGCGCGGGTTGCGGGTCTATTGGGCCGGATGAGTGAACGATATCAACCACGTCTTGCCTGTATCGCTTGTAACACGGCCAGTACGATTGCCTTGGGCATGGTGCGCGAAGTGCTTGAAATCCCGGTTGTAGGCACCGTTCCTGCCATTAAACCCGCCGCCGCGATGACCAAAACCGGCGTTATTGGTTTGCTGGGAACAGCCGGGACAGTTCGTCAGCCTTATGTTGATCGGCTGGAGGCAGAATTTGCGAGCGACAAAACGCTCATTCGTTTCCCTGCACCAGGATTGGTTGATCTTGCAGAGGCGAAAGCTGCAGGAGAACCTATTACGGTCGAACAAGTCCGCCGCGAGGTCAGCGGTCTTATTAGTCGAGAGGGTGCCGACCAAATTGATACTATCGTTCTAGCATGCACGCATTTTCCTCTGCTTGAAGATGAATTGAGCCAAGTTTTCGGACCTCATGTGCGATACATCCACGGCGCAGAAGGGATTGCCCGGCACATTGCATCGCTGACAGATGGACAAAGCTTTGAACGGGTCGAGCAAGATTTTGCCGTGGTCACCGGACAGCCGACCGAAATAGAAATGGACCGACTATCGCGTCAGATGTCGACTTATGGCCTTTATGACGTGCGTATGTTCTAGGATCTGGACCCTAGGTGCGAGCAGATCGCAAAGACGCGTATGGCAAAATCGATCACTCTGACCTAGGAAGCCGCGAAACAAACTGGCAAGTTTTGAGTTATAGTTTGTCGACGACATGGGATTTTTGCCTGAGGCAATGAGCAAAACGTGAATTACGATCAAATCTTTGACCAGGCTATCGACCGGCTGCACGAAGAAGGCCGCTACCGCGTCTTTATCGACATTATGCGCAATAAAGGCGCCTATCCCAATGCGCGCTGTTTCCATGGGCATAATGGTCCAAAGCCGATCACGGTGTGGTGCTCAAACGATTACCTCGCCATGGGTCAGCACGATGTCGTCATTTCCGCTATGGAAGAGGCGCTGCACGATGTGGGTGCAGGATCAGGCGGTACGCGAAATATAGGCGGCAACACGCACCTGCATATTGAGCTTGAAGAGGAATTGGCTGAGCTGCACGGTAAAGAAGGCGCTTTGCTGTTCACATCGGGCTATGTTTCAAACGACGCGACGTTGTCGACCTTGGGCAAATTGCTGCCCGGCTGTGTGATTTTCTCTGATGAACTAAACCATGCCAGCATGATCGCGGGCATCCGAAATTCAGGCTGTGAAAAGCGCATTTATCGCCACAATGACATGGCGCATCT
>JBCAZT010000041.1:0-23037 GCA_038532855.1 Pseudomonadota bacterium | reverse complement strand
CAAAGTTAGGCTGCGTGGACAAATTGGGTGCGGTCACGGCAGCTCGGTTTGCCCAACATCTTCTGGAGGATCACTCAATGCCAGCAAAGTTTCGCGCTATCACCCCCGCTCTAGCCATTGTTTTGTGCGCAGGATGCGGCACTTCCAATGAGGAAACCACTGAGATTGCTGAGGCAACCGAAGGCATGCTGGCAGCGGACGTTTGGGCGGACAATTGGTTTGCCCTAAGCGTAAACGGTGAACAGGTCGCGGAAGACAGCGTACCCATCACAACCGAGCGGTCGTTCAATGCCGAAAGCTTCACTTTCCCGGATGAGCGCCCCTTTGTTCTCGCATTGACCGCGAAGGATTACAAAGAAGATGACACCGGCCTTGAATATATCGGCACGGATCGACAGCAAATGGGCGATGGCGGCGTGATCTTGCAAATCCGCGATGCGGCAGGCGGCGTTGTTGCTGTGACCGATGCCTCGTGGAAATGCCTTGTTACAAACACCGCGCCTTTGAACAAGGTTTGCGCCGATGAAAGCGACCCGCAAGCCGGGATTGGCCCATGCGGGTTTCGAAATACCGACGTACCCGAAGGGTGGGATACGCTCGACTTTGACGACAGCGAATGGCCTGCCGCAACTGTTCACACAGAAGAAGCTGTCAGCCCCAAATTCGGCTATGACGATGTAAGTTGGGATGCCGCCGCAAAACTGATCTGGGGCCCCGATCTCCAAACCGATAACACAGTGCTTTGCCGCGCTGTGGTGGAGTAAAATTCTTTCAAGGGCACGCACAGTGGCAGCAGTCTAAGCGGTCACGGCTACCCAGATGCTCGCAAAAAAGCACGTCCCGCCAAATGTGCCGAATGTGTGCCAGATCGGATAGCGATAGGGCATTTCTTTGCGGCGATAAAACTGCGCGCCGATCGCGTAAAACAGAGCGCCGGCTGCAATGGCAAAGGTAGTGAAATGCGGCAGCTCCTCCCAAAATCCAGGCAAAGCAATTAGGGAGAAAGCCCCCAGCCCGAAATATGAGATCAACGACCATCGGCCCGCAATTTCATCGGCTGTCATTTTATAGACCACGCCTATCACAGTAAACAGCCAGATCGCGGCAAGGATACCAAGCGCATTTGCGGTTCCAGTTTTTACCAAAAGCGGTGTGAATGTCGCTGCTATCACCACATAGATCGCGGCATGATCCCATCGGCGCAAAACTAGGCGTAAGTCGTGCCGTGGCAGCAAATGATAGGCATAAGAAATGCTGACGGAAAAAAGCGCCCAGCAAATATACAGCAATACAGCGGCAAATACAGCCATGCTGCTTTCTACATACGCTGCCCTAACCAAAAACACGCTCGCAATGGCGAACCCGATCAGGCTGACCGCGTGGATAAGGCTGTCAGCGGTTCGTTCGGGCGCTGTTTTACTAGGAAACGCCATGCGAGGACGGCCTTGTTGCTAAATTCTCGAATATTGCGGGATTTCACCCAAAACCGACATCCAAAAATCCAGGGCGCGGGCCGTTCCATTCGCCTGCAGGAACGGGTTCATTGTCCTCTGCCTGTCTTTCGCGAGAGCGGCTGCGGCGCGGTTTGTCTTCGCCGTCTTCCTCTTTGCGGCGACGAGAGCGTTTGGGCTTTTCTTCGCGAGGTTCTTCAACCGTTTCGGCAGGCTTGCCAGGTGCAGCCAATTCAACCCTGACATCGTCTTTGCCAAACACTTTGACTTCAGAGCCCGTCAGCTTTTCGACATTTGCGATGGCTTCTGCGTCTTCTTTGGTGACAAACGTGAAAGCGCGCCCCTTGGCCCCTGCCCTGCCTGTGCGGCCAATCCGGTGAACATAATCATCGGGATGCCATGGCGTGTCGAAATTGAAAACATGGCTAACGCCTTTGATATCAAGCCCGCGCGCAGCAACATCAGAAGCGACTAGAATGTTGACTTCACCCGCTTTGAACCGTTCCAGTTCTTTCAAGCGGCTGCTCTGATCCATATCGCCATGAATTTCGCTGCTGGCAAAGCCGTGGCGCTGAAGGCTCTTATTAAGCTCGCGCACGGTTGTTTTGCGATTGGCAAAGATAATCGCAGTTTCCACCTGGTCATGGGAAAGCAACCAGCGCAGTGTTTCACGCTTTTTGCGCGAATGCACCGGCACTTTGAAAGCGGTGATATCTTTGTTGGTGGTGGCCGCACGCGCCGTTTCAATGCGTTTGGGACTGCTTAGAAATTTCTTCGCCAGCTTCTCAATTGGCGGCGGCATTGTCGCAGAGAACAGCATAGTCTGCCGTGTTTCTGGCAGCTTGTCGCAGATAAACTCGATATCGGGAATGAACCCCATATCAAGCATCCGGTCCGCTTCATCGATGACCAGCAATTCGCACCCAGACAGCAGGATTTTACCGCGCTCGAAAAGGTCCATCAAACGGCCCGGCGTCGCAATCAGAACATCCACGCCTTCATCAAGCGCTTTTAATTGATCGCCCATCTGCACACCGCCGATAAGCAGCGCCATTTTCAGATCGTGGTTCTTTCCGTATTTCTCGAAGTTCTCAGCGACCTGCGCTGCCAATTCCCGCGTGGGCTCCAAAATAAGCGAACGCGGCATCAATGCACGCCTGCGCCCAGCTGCCATTACATCAATCATTGGCAGGACAAAGCTTGCCGTTTTTCCGGTGCCCGTTTGAGCAATGCCGATGAGATCCTTCATCATCAACACAGCAGGTATCGCTTCTGCCTGGATCGCGGTCGGCTCAGTATAGCCCGCATCTTCTACGGCTTTTAGCAATTCAGGCGACAGGCCGAGATCGGCAAATTTCATTCAGCAACATCAATCTATGAAAAAGTGATCACTCCCCCAGAGGCAGGCCGTGATCAGGATTAAATCATTCCGCGCGACAGCAGAGCAAAGCCATTGAGCGCAAAACACACCCTCAACGGCCGCGCGTTTAGTCGGAATTAGGCGCAAAAGTCAAGAAATCGCGCTGCGATGCAACACGAGCTAACGGGCAGTTACTCGGTTACAGCAACCAACTGGCGCATGCGTTGCACTTCGCATTTTACGCCTGTGCGCGAATGCAACCTGTCGCGGTTCACGCAAAGTTTTCCGTCCTTGTTCTTCTCTACGTAGAACCCTGAATAGAAATCGCGCGCGCGGCACGCCTTTTCTAGATTGACGGTGATGATTTTTTTATCGCGCAAAAACAGCAACAAACGGTTGCCACTGCCGGTTTGTACGCCCGCAATTCCATCGACTGCGAGGCATTTGTCCGTCTTACGCTCAACATATCGAGCATTTAGCGATTGCCGAGGCAGGCGGTTTAGCATTTCATTCCCATTGCTGACGCGTTGGGGAGAAATGCGGATAATCACGCGCTGTTCGATCCGAGTCTGGGTCTGGCGCCAAGTGCGATACTTTAGAAATTCACTTAAGGGGCTGCCCGTTTGCTGACCTTTAGGAAGGCTTGCCCCGGAAGGCCCACTTTGGTCTTGCAATAGCTCACTGGTAGTATTCACCTCTGCCACGGGCGCGCTGCCGAGGCCGAACGCCGGCACAAGCAGCGCTGCAGGAGCGGCAAGAGTGAACAGACTTGGCATCTCTTTAGGGCCCTCCTAAGCTCCTAAAATCGCACGACCCTTTGCGATGAGGTGATGGTGCCTACACAAATGTGTTGAACAGTGGCTTAACTGCTCGGCAGGCTGAGCCAAAATGCTGGCAAGGTTACGTATGGTTGTGGCATAGCAGCAACAATTATGGCGACGCAATCACACACCACTCCATCAGGCGACACCGAAAATGCGGCAAATGATCGCACTTCGTTCCTGCAAAAAGCGAGTGCTTTGCTTGGGTCTAAAGGTTTTACGACAAGCAACGAAGATATTGAACCATGGCTTACCGATTGGCGGGGGCGATATAACGGGCGGGCGCTTGGCCTTGCCTCCCCTTCATCAACCCGCGAAGTGGCTGATCTGGTTGCCTTATGCGGTGCGCATCGAGTGCCAATAGTACCACAAGGTGGAAATAGCGGGATGGTTGGCGGGGCAACGCCCGATGACAGTGGCGATGCGCTGGTCCTATCCCTCCGACGTCTCGACCGTATCCGATCCATTGATACAGATAGCGGACAAGCCGTGTGTGATGCCGGTGTGATCCTACAAGTCTTTCAAGACGCAGCCGAAGATGCAGGCTTGCGCTTTCCTCTTACACTTGGCGGGCGCGGCTCCGCGACAATTGGCGGGCTGATTTCAACAAATGCAGGAGGCACACAGGTCCTGCGCCATGGCACAATGCGTGCGCAAGTGTTGGGTTTGGAAGCGGTTTTGGCAGATGGACAGATCTTTGATGCGCTCATCCCGCTCAAAAAAGACAATCGCGGATTTGACCTCAAACAATTGCTGATCGGGTCCGAGGGAACTCTTGGCATTGTGACCGCGGCAACCTTGCGCCTTCTGCCTGCCCCTACCGCTCGGGCAACCGCATGGGTCGGGGTTTCAGGCATTATCGAGGCGCGCTCGCTGCTCCAGCATATGGAAAAAGAGATGGGCGACACTCTTGAAGGGTTCGAAGTGGTGCCTTCCCATTGCCTTGATAGCGTGCTCGATCATGTCCCCGATAGCCGCTCGCCCCTTAATGAACGGCATTATTGGAATGCACTCATAGAATGCGTATCAACCAGAGGCGATGATGCGGCATTGAAAGAGCAGCTTGAAACGGCGCTTAGCGATGCGATGGAGAGCGACCTGCTGCAAGATGCAGTGATCGCATCGAATGAGACTCAGGCCGATACATTTTGGCATTTGCGCGATTCCATTTCGTCTGCAGAACGCGCTTTGGGGCCTGCCATGCAGCACGATATTTCTGTCCCGGTTGAAAAGATGCCGGAATTCATCCTTGCTGCAATACCCGCGATTGAAAGCGAATTTTCTGGCACAAAAGGCGTTGCTTTTGGACATTTGGGCGATGGCAATGTCCACTTTCACATTCTTGCACCTGAAGGCGCAGTGCCGGGAAAATGGGAAGAGAGCGAAGGCAAGGCGGTAAGCGTCCGCGTCCATGATCTGGTCACCCAATGGGGCGGCTCGATTAGCGCAGAACATGGAATTGGTCAGATGAAAGTGGGTGAGTTGGGCCGGTTAGGAGATGCGGCATCTATATCGATGATGCGCCGAGTGAAACAGGCACTAGACCCCGACAATATTCTAAATCCCGGTAAGCTTGTCCCTTAAATCCGTAAGTGGCGCTCGCCGCGCTTGCGCCCGGCCCGAGGAACGCCTAAAGCCTCTCGCATTCGGCCTGTGGGAGGGCTTCACCGCTTTTCGCACCACGCCGGAACCAGTTTTCACCTCTTTTTCGGAGACACCTCATGGCCAGCGCGCCGCAGCCGCAACTTCCGCTGTTTTACAAAGACTTGCTTCCACTCAACAGCCGCGATCATGCCGATTTCAAAGTGGGCGCATTCGAGAATGCTGCTTTTCTAGCATCGACTCACGCTATTCCGCTGACGGTCGACGAATTTGTTGATGCTCAGCGAGATTATCCGATCGTTTTCACCGCAGGCGATGAGCCACTGCCAATCGCTTTGATGGGCCTTAATGAAGGCGTGAACGTTTTTATCGGCGATGATGGTAAGCTTGCATCGGAAGTATATGTGCCAGCCTATGTCCGCCGCTATCCTTTCATCCTGGCCAAGCTGCAAAAAGACAGCGATGATATGTCGCTTTGCTTTGATCCGAGCGCGGATGTCATCAAAAAGCAAAAAGATGGCAACGCTTTGTTCGATAACGGCGAGGCGACCGAATACACGAACAACGTCCTCGAATTCTGCAAGAAGTTCGAAGAATCAGGCCAACGCACCAAAGCCTTCCTGGAAGAGCTTAAGAAGCTCGATATCCTAATGGACGGCGAGATTGCCATCACGCGTTCTGACAATCCCGAAAAGCCATTCGTTTATCGCGGCTTTAAGATGGTTGATGAGAAGAAACTGCGTGAGCTTGATAAAGACACTCTGGAAGCGCTCAACAAAAACGGCCTGCTGATGCTGATCCACGCCCACTTGTTCTCCATGAACCTGATGCGTGCGATTTTTGAAAAGCAATCGATCATGGGCAAAGTTCCTGAGCCGGCCCCAGCACCCGAAGCTGTAAACTAAGTATCCAGTCCTGCGGCCTTTCGCTTAAAGGAAGGCCGCAGGACTCATTTTTGCTTTTGCTCAAGACCTCTTGAAGGGGTCATTGGCCGTTCCCATTTATGGACATGAGCGGCCACCCCCCTCATATGCCGCTCAAAGGCTGCGCCCACAGGCGTAGTCACCCTGAACCTTGACCACCTCGCGCACTTTTGTGCGGGGTGGTTTTTTCTTTATGACAAAGGCTTAAGAGGCAAAGTTCGTCTCAATTATGGCGCAAATCTCACTCAGCGGCTTGCGGTAACTGACCTTCCCCGCCCAGCCGAGCAGCCTCCGCGCCCAATTCTCGAACCAATCCTGCGAGCATGGATGCCATCGGTTTTACGCCTGCGCTCAAATCACTGAGATGTTCATCGAGATAGGTTGATCGACACACTTCCACTTGAACGGCGTGTAGGCCTCTCAATGGAGAGGCATGACGATCAAGCACATAGCCGCCTGAATAAGGGCGATTATGCGCCGATGAAAATCCGAAATCATCCAAAAACCGCATCGCTCTTGCGATAATCGAGGCGTCACAGGCAGCGCCAAAACGGTCCCCCAAAACAATACGCGGCGCGCTCGCCTGTCCCAATTGCTTGCGCAAAGGCGGCATGGAGTGAAGGTCAATCAACAATGCAGCCCCCCACACATCACGTATCCGCTCAAGCTCTTTTGCCAGAAATGCGTGATATGGCCGGTGAATGTCATCAATGCGCCGATCCAATTCAGCCTTAGTCAATTGTTGTCGCCATATTTCGCCAAATCCCGGCAGACGGCGCGGAACAAGACCAAGGCCGCTTTTCGCACGGCGATTGACACCCGCTGACGGGCCAGATGATTGATCTATCCGAGCTTTTGAGCCTGCAACCATTCCCCAATCGACATCATCATGCGACCGATTCAGATCAAGCATTGCACGCGGAGCATGGGCGACGAGCAAACCGGCACCAGTTGCTTTAGCCATTTCTACGCCAATGGCATCCACTCGCCTGTCTTCAAGTCGCAATTGCCCAAGTTGTGCATCGCGCATATTTTCAAGAACATCTGGCGGATAGGTTCGGCCAGCATGCGGCACGGC
The DNA here is from genome assembly GCA_038532855.1 of Pseudomonadota bacterium. Taxonomy (GTDB): domain Bacteria; phylum Pseudomonadota; class Alphaproteobacteria; order Sphingomonadales; family Sphingomonadaceae; genus Erythrobacter. Next base: position 15,802 of record JBCAZT010000041.1, on the reverse strand, counting down.
GATCAAAACGGGCAATGGCATGCTTGGCGGCGCGATATAGGTAAAGGCCGCCCCCAATTGACTGTCATTCCCGTTACCGCCAACACTCCCTTGCTCGACCTTAACAAGATCGGACTGATTGACCGGCTCAAAAGCGCCAATAGGGAGAGGTTTCCGGCGATTTTTCATCTACTGCGTGCTGCCGCCAATCCGCTCGTGTGTCAAAGCATGAATGCACCGACTAGGCTGCAATCTTCACAATCGCTCGTCAGACTATCTCAATCTGCAACACTAAGCGTTTCGGGAAAGATTTCTTAAGCCTGAGATGTTAAGCGAACCGCATGACTACGACTCACGCACCCCGTATCCTTTTGGCCGAAGACGATGAGGCCATGCGCACTTATTTGGAGCGCGCTCTTGCCAATGCCGGATATGAGGTGAGTTCGGTGGATCGCGGCACCGAGGCTGTGCCATTGTTAGAAGCGGAAGATTTTGATCTGCTGCTTTCCGATATCGTCATGCCGGAAATGGACGGGATCGAACTGGCCCAGCGTTGCGCCGAAGTTAGCCCGGCAACAAAAGTGATGTTCATCACCGGATTTGCAGCCGTTTCCTTGCGGGCAAGCCGCGAACAACCCCACGCCAAAGTGCTTTCCAAACCATTCCACCTCCGCGATCTCGTGCTTGAGGTCGAACGCGTTTTCGAAGAACAAAGGCAAGCCAAGGTCTAACCGCTTTAACAAAGCGTACGAACACACTTGCGCTGGCCCAATTGCTTCGCTAGTTCGCCGCTTCGCTTTGGCATTGGTCAAAGCTGACATATGATGGTGCGGGCGTATAGCTCAGTGGTAGAGCACTGTATTGACATTGCAGGGGTCGGAAGTTCAACTCTTCCTACGCCCACCATCATCCCTAGATCTTCGGTATTATCTTTCTGCGAAAATCCGCCAGCTTGCGCGCTGTATAACAGCACCGCTTGCACCGTGCGTTCCCTCTGCTAAAGCGCGCACGGGATCAATTCTGACCATCCTGAACAATTCTAGAAATCCAGACAAGGATGAGGCGTACACTCATGCAGAAAATCAAAGTAGCGAACCCGGTTGTCGAACTCGACGGCGACGAGATGACCAAAATCATCTGGCAATGGATTCGCGAAAGATTGATCCTGCCGTATCTCGACATTGATCTGAAATATTACGATCTCTCCATCGAAAAACGCGATGAAACCGACGACCAAATCACCGTCGATGCTGCCAATGCGATCAAAGAATTTGGCGTTGGCGTGAAATGCGCGACTATCACACCTGACGAAGCGCGCGTCGAAGAATTTGACCTTAAACAAATGTGGCGTTCGCCCAACGGCACCATCCGTAACATTTTGGGCGGCGTTGTTTTTCGTGAGCCTATTGTAATCGACAATGTGCCGCGGCTTGTTCCTGGTTGGACTGATCCAATCGTTGTGGGCCGTCATGCTTTTGGTGACCAATACCGTGCCACTGACACGCTGATCCCTGGTGCAGGCAAGCTGCGTCTCGTTTTTGAAGGCGCTGATGGCGAGAAAATCGATCTCGACGTGTTTGAGTTTGAAAGCTCCGGCGTTGCGATGGCGATGTACAACCTTGACGATTCGATCCGGGCCTTTGCGCGTGCATCGATGAATTACGGCCTTGATCGCAAATGGCCTGTTTATCTCTCAACCAAAAACACCATCATGAAAAAATATGATGGCCGGTTCAAAGATCTCTTCCAAGAGGTTTACGAAACCGAATTTGCTGAGAAATTCGAAGAAGCTGGCATCACATACGAACACCGCCTGATCGATGATATGGTCGCAGCAGCGCTTAAATGGTCAGGCAAATTCGTCTGGGCCTGTAAGAACTATGACGGCGATGTCCAGTCAGACACGGTTGCGCAAGGGTTCGGTTCGCTCGGCCTCATGACTTCTGTCTTGATGACACCCGATGGCAAAACTGTCGAAGCAGAAGCCGCGCACGGCACAGTGACACGCCACTATCGCCAACATGAGCAAGGCAAAGCGACATCAACCAACCCCATCGCTTCGATCTTCGCATGGACACGCGGTCTGATGTATCGCGGTAAATTCGACAACACGCCTGACGTTGTGAAATTTGCCGAAACATTGGAGCGGGTTTGTATTGAAACCGTTGAAAGCGGCAGCATGACCAAAGATTTGGCGCTGCTGATCGGCCCAAGCCAAAGCTGGCAAACGACCGAGCAATTTTTCGAATCGATTGTTACAAACCTCGAAAAAGAAATGGAAAGCTGGGCTTAACGCTCGCTTCACGGATCGCCTTACCAAAAGAGCGGCTGTTCCCATCGAACAGCCGCTCTTTTCGTATCCGGAGTTGGTCAAATCACGTCTTCGCCTGTCTCAGCAAGTGACTTGCACCTTCAGGCTCGCTAGTTCTGTGATATGGCAGGCGAAATCACCGTAACCCCGATTATGCAGGATGCGCTCGTTATATTGGGCGCGGCTGGCATTGTTATCCCGGTGTTTGCCCGATTTCGCGTTACGCCCATTATCGGTTTCATTTTAATAGGCGTGCTGGTGGGGCCCTTTGGCCTTGGCAAGCTGGTCGAAGAAATACCCTGGCTGCAATATGTCACGATCTCCGATCCGGAAGGTCTGACGCCTTTTGCCGATTTTGGGATCATCCTTTTGCTGTTTGCGATTGGTTTGGAGCTTTCCTTCAACCGATTGTGGCAATTGCGCAAATTTGTGTTCGGTCTCGGTTCATTAGAGCTGCTGATTATCGGCTCATCAGGCGCGGCGTTCCTTTTTTATGCCAATGGCATGGGCGGCACAGCAGCGCTTGCATTGGGTTTTGCCCTCGCCTTTTCTTCTACTGCCATTGTGCTTCCAATTTCAGGCACGAAAAGCCCTGTCGGCCGCGCGGCGCTGTCTATGCTTTTGTTTGAAGACATTATGATCGTACCGATTGTCTTCATCCTCGGCGCACTTGCTCCCAATGCTTCGGCTGAAGGTGTCTCGGGCCTCACCAATACCTTAATCCAAGGGGGCTTGGTGGTTCTGGTTTTGTTAGTTCTTGGCAGATACGCCCTGCCCCGGCTTTTCTCCCAGGCCGCGCGGACAAAAAGCCCTGAATTGTTTCTCGCCGCCACCATGTTGGTAGTCATTGGTGCGAGCCTTGCTACGGCCGCCACAGGCCTTTCACCCATTGTGGGCGCGCTCATTGCGGGCCTGCTCATCGCAGAAACCGAATATCACGGCGAAGTGGAAAGCATCATCGAGCCGTTTAAGGGGCTTGCTTTGGGTGTGTTCCTGATCACTGTCGGGATGAGCATCGACATCCTTGAAATCTGGGCGAATATCGGCCCACTTATGGCGGCGGTTGTGGGCGTTTTGGTGTTCAAAGCAATCGTCACAGGGGTGCTGCTTCGCCTCATGGGCGCACGTCGCAGCACGGCTGCGGAAACGGGCGTGCTGATGGCCAGCCCATCAGAGACGACTTTAATCGTTCTTGCCGCTGCAACCAGCGCATTGGTTGTCGATGTTGAGACAGCCCGGTTTTGGCAGACTGTCACCGCGATTGGCCTTACCATCACCCCGCTGCTTGCGATGCTGGGGCGTTTTATTGCACGCCGGATCGAAAACGCGCCAGAACTGCCCGAGGAAGATCATGAAAGCGCGCGCACAATTATCATTGGCGCAGGCCGTGTCGGGCGCCTGATTGCGGATATGATGAGCGCGCATGATCAACCCTATGTCTTGCTCGATTCCAACCCCGATATGATCGATCAGGTCAAACGCGATGGCTACCGCGCCACTTTCGGCGATGCAGCGCGCGGCGATGCTTTGTCGCGATTGGGAATAGAGCAAGCACCTGCCGTGGTATTGTCAATGGATGAACCGGTTTTGGCGCAGCGGCTCGTCACCCGTTTAAGGTCCTTATACCCTGATCTGCTCATCGTTGCGCGCGCCCGCGATGGGGAACACGCAGCAACTTTGTATCGCGCCGGCGCGAGCCACGCTGTTCCCGAAACGCTGGAAAGCTCACTGCAATTATCAGAAGCTGTGTTGGTCGATATTGGCGTTGCAATGGGGCCCGTCATCGCCTCAATCCACGAAAAGCGCGATGAATATCGCGAAAAGCTGGAAATTGATGGCGGGCTCAAGGACAAGCCCAAACTGCGCAGCTCCGTTGCCGAAAGCTAGGACTGCCCACGCCTACCCCGCAATCACGGCCTTTACCGCTGCAATGGCTGCATCGGCTTTGGATCCATCAGGCCCGCCGCCTTGCGCCATATCGGGACGGCCACCGCCGCCTTTCCCGCCCAAAGCCTCAACGCCTGCGCGCACCAGATCAACAGCGCTGTAGGTGCCGGTTAGATCGTCCGTAACGGCAGCAGCAATACTGGCTTTGCCGTCATTCACGGCCACAATCGCGGCAATGCCTGAGCCAAGACGTTGTTTGGCTTCATCAAGGAGGGGGCGCAATTCCTTGGGGCTAAGCCCTTCAATCGCCTGCCCGCTGAATTTGACGCCAGCGACCTCTTCATCCTGAGATGCGGCTCCGCCAGAAGATGCCCCGCCTCCGCCAAGAGCAAGCGCCTTTTTCGCCTCGGCCAGTTCTTTCTCCAGCCTTTTGCGTTCATCGAGCAGTGCCGAAATACGCTCAGGCACTTCTTCGGGTGCCGCGCGGATCGCGCTCGCTGCAGATTTTAGCGCTTCTTCACGTCCGACCAACCATTGCCGGGCGGCATCTCCAGTCAAAGCCTCAATCCGGCGAACGCCAGAGGATACCGCACTTTCTGAAATGATCCGGAAAACGCCAATATCGCCCGTCGCTTTCACATGCGTACCCCCGCACAGCTCGACCGAGTAATTGCGTCCCTCGTTGCCCGCACGCCCCATGGAAAGAACGCGAACTTCATCGCCATATTTCTCTCCAAACAGCGCCAATGCGCCGGCTTCGACAGCATCATCAGGGCTCATCAGACGGGTTGAGACCGGCTCATTTGCCCGGATTTCTGCGTTCACTTGCCCTTCAATGGCGGCGATATCCTCAGGCGTCAGCGCGGTGGGCTGCGAAAAGTCAAAGCGTAGCCGGTCTTCTGCGACCAAAGACCCCTTTTGCGTTACATGCTCACCCAACTGATTGCGCAATGCTGCGTGGACAAGGTGCGTTGCTGAGTGATTGGCGCGGATATTACCACGCCGCACCACATCAATTTCGAGATCCACATTATCGCCCACGGCGATTTCGCCAGCCTCAATTGTCGCATGGTGCGCGTGCAAACGGCCGAGTGGCTTGGAAGTATCAGTGACTTTGGCTGACAGTCCATCTGGTGTGCTGATAATTCCCGTATCGCCAGTTTGCCCGCCGCTTTCGCCATAGAAGGGCGTTTGATTGGTGATGATTGTCACCTCATCGCCCGTTTTGGCGGATTTTACTTCTACGCCGTCTTTTACGATGGCTGCAATGGTGCCGCTGCCTTTGGTGGCGTTGTAACCTGTGAATTCACTCGCCCCCTCGCGTTCGGCTATGTCGAACCACACCTCGCCAGATGCTGCTTCGCCGGACCCTTTCCACGCTGCGCGCGCTGCCTCTTTTTGGCGTGCCATTGCCGCGTCAAAACCGCCTTTATCGACCCCAATACCGCGTGCACGCAGTGCATCCTCGGTAAGGTCATAGGGAAAGCCATATGTGTCGTAGAGCTTGAACGCTGTTTCACCATCAAGCTCAGCACCTTCGGCCAATGTGCCAGTGGCTTCATCAAGCAGCTTAAGCCCCTTATCGAGCGTTTTGCGGAACTGCGTTTCTTCGCGCAAAAGCACCTCTTCGATCAGCGCTTGGCCGCGAGGCAATTCGGGGAAGGCTTGCCCCATTTCGGTCACCAACTGTCCCACCAACCGGTGCATCAAGGGTGCATCAGCCCCCAGCAAATGTGCATGGCGCATCGCGCGGCGCATGATCCGGCGTAGGACATATCCGCGCCCTTCGTTAGATGGGAGCACACCATCGGCCATCAAGAAACTGCATGAACGCAAGTGATCCGCAATGATGCGGTGGCTCGCCAATTGATCTGAAGAACCCGCCTCGCCCGTGATGGATTGCGATGCAGCGGTTAATGCTTTGAATGTGTCGGTGTCATAATTGTCATGCACGCCCTGCATAACAGCCGCGACACGCTCCAAGCCCATACCTGTATCAATTGAAGGCTTGGGTAAATCGCGCCGCGTGCCATCCACCCCTTGATCAAATTGCATGAAGACCAAGTTCCAAATCTCAACAAACCGGTCCCCATCTTCATCAGGGCTGCCGGGAGGGCCGCCTGGGATGTGATCGCCATGGTCGTAAAAAATCTCTGAACATGGACCGCAAGGACCGGTGTCTCCCATTGACCAGAAATTATCATTGGTGATGATGCGAATGATGCGCTCTTCGGGAAGACCTGAAATCTTGCGCCACAGATCAAACGCCTCATCATCAGTGTGATAGACGGTTGCCGTGAGTTTATCAGCAGGCAAACCCCATTCGCGCGTCAACAGCGTCCAAGCGTTCTCAATCGCCTGTTCCTTGAAATAGTCGCCGAAGCTAAAATTGCCGAGCATTTCAAAGAAGGTGTGATGGCGCGCAGTGTATCCGACATTGTCGAGATCATTGTGCTTGCCCCCTGCCCGTACACATTTTTGCGATGAAGTTGCGCGCGGTGCTGGCGGGGTTTCGAGCCCTGTGAACACGTTCTTGAAAGGGACCATGCCTGCATTGACGAACATGAGCGTTGGGTCATTGTGCGGCACCAGAGGCGCACTTGGCACAACGGCGTGGTCCGCTGCCCCGAAATACTCGAGGAAAGAGCGGCGAATATCATTGGTCGATGCAAAGGAACTCGAAGTCATAAAAGTGCAGTTAGGCAATGCGAGGCGAAGCGACAAGCCATTGCGGTCTTCCACCGCCTACTGCGCCTAACATCGGGGCATAATTGCAACCGGCGCAAATACGAAAAACCGACGCACACTCGGGGAAGCATGCGCCGGTATTCCATTTCTTCGGACGAAGAGCTGCCTTCCAAAAGGCCGCCATATGCCATCAAGAAAGGATGGCAGTCCGCTTGAAGATCAGCTGTCAGGCTCCGCGTCCGGTCCTGTCATCATCTCCTCGGCGACCTCATCGGTGCGGCCGCGAATGGCGGCTTCCAACTTGTCGCAAACTTCGGGATTTTCCTTCAAATAGGTTTTCGAATTCTCACGGCCCTGACCGATACGCACGCTATCATACGAATACCAACTGCCTGATTTTTCGACCAAACCGGCCTTCACGCCAAGGTCAAGAATCTCGCCAAGCTTTGAAACGCCTTCGCCATACATGATGTCAAACTCGACCTGTTTGAACGGCGGGGCAACCTTGTTTTTCACCACTTTTACGCGGGTTGAGTTGCCGATGACCTCATCGCGATCTTTGATCTGACCCGTGCGGCGAATGTCGAGGCGTACCGACGCGTAGAATTTCAAAGCATTGCCGCCCGTTGTCGTTTCTGGGTTGCCGTACATAACGCCGATTTTCATCCGCAGCTGGTTGATAAAGATCACCATGCACTTTGAGCGGTTGATCGAACCTGTCAGCTTACGCAGAGACTGTGACATCAGCCGAGCTTGAAGGCCGACATGGCTATCGCCCATTTCGCCTTCGATCTCTGCCCGGGGGACAAGAGCTGCAACCGAATCGACCACCAGCACATCAATCGCATTCGAACGAACCAGCGTGTCAGTGATTTCGAGCGCTTGTTCGCCTGTATCAGGCTGCGAGACGATCAGCTCATCAATGTCGACGCCCAGTTTTTTCGCGTAAACAGGATCAAGCGCGTGCTCTGCATCGACGAAAGCCGCCGTACCGCCCGCTTTTTGAGCTTCGGCAATACAGTGCAGAGCCAGTGTCGTTTTACCAGAGCTTTCTGGTCCATAAACTTCGATCACGCGGCCTTTGGGAAGGCCGCCAATACCAAGAGCAATATCAAGACCAAGCGATCCGGTAGAAATCGATTCGACTTCCATCGCCTCTTTCGAACCCAGCTTCATTGCTGAGCCCTTGCCAAATGCCCGGTCAATCTGCGCGAGCGCCGCATCGAGCGCCTTTTGACGATCCACGTCTTTTTCCTTTTCAACGAGTTTCAATTTGGCAGACATTGCACGGCCTCCTTTGCTTCACCAGTGCGTTCGAAGAATTTATCGACGACCGCTTTATTGAGACAGCTTGTACCGTGTTTGTTCCAAAAGAACAAGAGTGGAACAGAATTTTTCCTATTTTAGCTTTTTTGGGCGTGTCACTCAGCCAATGCGCTGCGTTGCTTCCACTTGAATTCGCGCGTGGAATTGGCGGGAATGCGCAGTTCTACGGTATCGTAGCCGTTTTTGACGCGGACTTTTTTGCGGGGAAAGCGGATATCGCTTTCACCCGACCATGCCAGATTAAGCCGCACTGTCACGGCATGCGGATTAGCATTCGTTAACCGGGTTAGCATTTTGGTCCATTTGCGCGATTCGTCTTCATATTCGACATCCTTCTCGCGCGCGCATTGCGAAAACACTTGAGCGCTTTCGCCAATCTCAAGCTCAATATCCTGCCCTCGCCCATAATCGCGAAGCTGCGTCGAAGCGGCGAGTTGGGGACCGCGCGGCGTAGGCTCAAAAACCGTCATCATCCCTTGTGGAAGCGCGATGCCCAGACCTTTCTTCTCCTCATTCTTGCTGATGAGGAGCATATTTGCGGCCTGCGGGTCGCCCAAATCTTCGATCCAATCATAAGGCTCACACCCTGCGGCGTATAAAAAGCGTCCCTTCACTTCGTCTTTGTTGAGGAAGGCAACTTGCTTCATGCCCTTGGCAGAAACGTCCACGCGGTTTGGCACCCGGAAAAGCTTGAGATCGCCGAGATTCTCCTCAGAGGCTGTGACCACTGATACGGGCATAGGCAAATCTTGCAGTTCTTCACGCATGCGTGACCCCGTAACGATAATCGATTCAGCAGCTCCCAGGGCGTCAGCCTGGGGCGCTGGAGCGGGCGCATATCCTTGCGAAAAATCGGGAATGGGTGATCCGCGCGACGTGCTTCCAATGGGATAACAGGTGAGGCGCAGGGGCCGAGCCACAGGCGGATCGGCCAGCCCTTCAAAATCGCTTTCGATATTGAGAGTGCCCGCAATGATTTGCAGCTTTGCATTGTCAAAGCTTTGCCCGTTGTCGTTGACCAGGGTTAGCCAGCTAAGCCAGCGCATCGTGAATTCATCACCCGATGCTTTTTCCCCCATGGTCGCGACATAATTGGCCTGCCAATCAAAGCCCCATGACAGGTATGTAAGCGTCACTTCAAATGTGCCGCCTGCATCACTGCGCGTATCAACCGAATAGATGGGCTTTGCCGACAAGCCAGCGGGCACACGGTCAAAAGTGAGTTTTTCTGGGAGGCCAGCGCACCGCACCGCTTCAAAGCCCGCACTCGATTGCAGAACCAGACCGCCATCTGCGCGTGTGCGCACAATGGCGCGTTCGGGCGCTGATGCACCTGTAGCGGGATTAGTCCGGGTGATGGTTACGCGATTGCCCAAAGCGCCATTGACCAGCGCAGCAGGCGACAACAATTCAGCATTGCGGTTTTTCTCAATCGTTCCGCCGGGAAGGCCAGTGACGATGGCAGAGACACCCACCATCCCCTCAGCAACACCGACGAACCGAATTGTAGATTCCCCAGCGGGCAAAGTGACAGTCCGCGTTTCGCTGACCATCGCAAAGCCTTGGGGGTAATTGCGCTCAATCTCTTCATCAGGAGCGCGCTCCGGATCGCGATAGATCGTGACGGACAAATCAGTGGGAGCGGATGCTTCGACAATGGCGCGCGATTGCGCAATGGCTGGCAAAGCCCCCAGCCCTATCAAAGCTGCAAACAGAATGATCCAACGCATGGCTCAAGCCTCTCTTTAAGGCTTACCAGCGGGTCTCATATGTCACGCGGATCACGCGTTTGCCCTCAGCAGGAACCGGGATCGCATATTTGCGGCGGTCTGTGTTCAATTGTTCGCCTGGAATATCTTCTGAAACGACACGGTAATCATACGCCCACCAATATCGGCCAAGTCCCCCTTGGGTAAGATCAACCTCAACCGCTTCGTCTTTGGCATTGGTGAGAGTGTAGCGCATGGTTGTGCGGTAGAAATCCTTGCGCTCCAGCCGCTCTTTTTCGCCGCGGGCGATCAATTCGTTGTCGGCACCATACACGCTGTATCTCGCGCTTTTGACCCACTCGCTTTCGGTAATTCGTTCGCGCTTTTCGACCTCGGCCTGGACGGTGATGTCAAACGCATCGCCTGTCGTCAGCGTCAATTCGCTACCCATGGGCGTGTGGCCGATGGAGTTTTCGCCGATAAACTGCGGCGTTCCATGGCTATCGCGTTGGTAAAAGCGAACAGCGCCCGCTGGCAAAGCGTCGCCCAAGCCTTGATCGCGAGAAGAGGAAAAACTGATAGCGCTTGCGACATTGCGCGGGTTGCGGTCATTCTGCTGCCAACCGACATTTATGGAATACACTTTGCGCGCCGGCACGCCTTGCACATCGAGGAAGCTCACTTGCTTTGTTTGAGCATTGGCAATCGTTGTGCGCCCGCTGATGGGGTAAAGGTAGAAATCGCCGAGCCTTTCGCGATCAGCGCTCTGCGTCCCAGCCCGCGTAAGGCCGCGATTGCCAAAATTTTGCCCGCGCGATCCGTTGGGATTACCCGCGACGAGCAAAGTGTCTGCCCGATGGAAAGTCGTGCCTGAGTTGTTGGAGAGCGTCACCCAGCCCTGCATATCGATAGTGCCATCGCTCTCATTATAAAGCGCGACATAATCGGCATTCCAACCAAGACCCGTCGAAAGATAGCGCAGCGATACAGGCCGCGTTCCAGCCCGGCTGCTGTCGAGAGTGACCGACAAAGTCGGGCGCGCGCGCAGATTGGGCGGCACACGGTCGAAAATAACGCGGACAGGCAAGCCATCATCACGCAAGACCTCAATCCGGTTGCCGATCTGGATCACCACGCCGCCAGCGGTTGAAAGCACTTTTGCTCGCTCGCGCGTCTCTGTGCCAGTTGCGGGGTTGGTCCGCAGCAAAGTGACCGTTTGGCCAATTGCCTTTTCCATCATCTTGGTTGGAGTGAGCAGATCATAATCAAAATTCTGCTCAACAATCGTCGTATTGGGCGCGAAGAAGCTCAGAGTTTCGGGCCTGATCCGGGCGGAGACATCGGGAAATTCGATCCGGCTTTCACCAGCGCGAATATCAAGCTGGCGGACATCTTGGACCAAAGCGAGATTGCTGTTGTAGATCGTGACCGAGACATCGCCTTGCTGAGTGGAATCGGGATCTGGGACCGATTGCGCCGTTCCAGCACTGCTGGCCAATGCCATCGCCGAAATCAGCCCAAAACCTGCTGTGCGGTGTAATCTTTTCATGATGCCCCTCCCCTGATGTTCAGAGCATCATGATGCAATCACTGGCTTTATCCAAGGTGAATGGAGATTTTACTCAGCGCTTTCTTTGGCTGCCTGCATCACCGCGCCCACCTTATCGCTGATGGCAGCCACGCTGAAAGGTTTGGCGATGAAATGCATATCGGGAATATCGATATCTTTGCGCAATTGCTCTTCGGCATAGCCTGACATGAACAGGATAGGCATTGTGGGCAGGTGTTCGCGAATTTCGCGAACCATGGCAGGGCCATCCATGCCCGGCATCACCACATCGCTGACCACCAGGTCGAAAGCCGTGCCCTCGCTAATCGCGGCGAGCCCTTCTTCGCCGCCAGGACAAGCCGTCACGTCATACCCCGCACGTGTCAAAGCTCTTTCTGCCACGGCGCGCACCATATCTTCGTCTTCAACGAGCAAAATCTTGCCGCCCATTGACCAGTCTGATGAAGGCGCTGGCTTTGCCACCTCTTTGCGTTTGGGCACTTCTCCGCGGTGAACGGGGAAGTAGACGGTAAAGCGAGCGCCTGTGGCTTGTCCGTTATTGTCTGAGACATTGTCTGCAAAAATGAAACCGCCCGATTGTTTGACAATTCCGTATGCGGTGGAAAGGCCAAGACCGGTTCCCTTGCCTTGCTCTTTTGTCGTAAAAAAGGGTTCAAACAATTTGGGCAAAACATCAGGCGCTATGCCGCCGCCCGTATCTTGCACAATCAGCACAGTATAATCGGCAGGAGGCAAGACTTCTGATCCCAGCTTGATCACTTCTTTGGCTTTCAAACTTCGAGTAAACAGCGAAATTCGCCCTGCCCCGCCGCGCATGTTCTCTTGAATGGCATCACGCGCATTCACGGTGAGGTTCATGATCACTTGCTCAAGCTGTTGCGGATCAGCGCGCACCGCTCCCAAATTGCGATCGTGCTGCACATAATAGGTGATTTGTTCGCCCAAAAGCCGCTTGATAAGCGGGTTCACCTCGCTCACGACATCGGGCAATTGCAGGATTTCTGGGCGCAACGTCTGCTGGCGAGAGAATGCTAGCAATTGACGCGTTAATGAAGCTGCGCGGTTTGAATTGGCGCGGATTTGCTGGATATCATCATAATCGCTGTCACCCGGAGTATGGCGCAGCAGCATCAGATCACACGTGCCGATAATGGCGGTGAGCACATTGTTGAAGTCGTGTGCAACTCCGCCTGCAAGCTGGCCCACCGCCTGCATTTTGGTGGCTTGGGCTACTTGCCGTTTAAGCTGATTTTCTTCTGAAGAATCGGCTAAACTGACAAGTACCGCAGCCTCACCCAAACCCCGCACTCCGGCGAGGCCCAGCGATACCGGCTCTTCGGGCTGCGAGGTTAAGCGCACTGCCATATCCCCGCTTGTTGCGGGGCCTCGACCATGGCGGCGCACAGCATCTGACAGCGGACCTTTGTCTTCTTTCACAACCAAGTCGGTTGGGAAAGCAGGAAGCCCGCGCCCCTCTCGATCGATTGCCCTTAGGAATGCGGCATTGCCAAACAGGAAACGGCCATCGCGATCCGTCATCGCCAGACCAAGCGGCAATTGACCAAGCAACGCATCAAGCTGCGCGACACCAGCCTGTGCCGATCCATCCCAGCCGCTGCCAATGCCAACACCGCTATCGACGACCAGCATCAGCGTGGTCGATTCATCCGGCCCTACGTCTGCAGAGGCTTGCGGCAGTGTTTCTGGATCGACCAAAGGCACATCTATCAGCGTTTGCGGAGTTCCCGATCGCCCCTCACGCGTGAAGAACAAACGTTCACGTTCATCAGAGCGGAGGAAGGATACGAAATCTTGGCCCGCCAACGTCGCATTGGCATCTCCCGCCGCACGTTCTGCAAAGCCGCTGCTGACCGATCGGATCACGCCTTGTGCTGTGGTGATGGCGGTTTCTATGCCCGCTCTGGAAAGCATTTGCCCAACGGCCCCGCTCAGATCAATCTCTGCAAGCGCTTGTTCAACGTGAGTGCCGACACGTTTGAAGCGCCAGATAAGGTGATCTTCGCCTCGTCCTGCTCTTTGTGCGACAGCGTTCCAGACGGACAAATCGTGCGTGTTCTCCAGTTCTTCCAAACTTGCTGAACCATCGCGCCATGCCTCGCGCGCCACTCGGCTTATGGCTTCCTGCCCGTCGCGTTCCAAATCCAGGTCGGGCGGAGCATGGCTTAAACCAAAGACTTCAGTGTAGGCTGTGTTGGCGCAAACCAAACGGTTGGCACGGTCCGTGATCGCCACCGCTTCACCCGTATTGTCTCCCAAGGCTTCAATAGCGGCTATTGTGACCGACCAATCCGCTGCGAGCGTTTCTTGGGAGACAGTCGCGGTGCGCATACTTTCAACCGCGAAAATTGCTCCTGCAAGAACAAACAGTCCAATCGCGAACACAATCGCGAGGAGAATTTGTGATGTTGCGACGTAAATTACAGCAGCGCTTACAATGACGGCGAGAGCCAGCCCTGCAATCATAGTCCGATCTGGCCCAAGCTCGACACTTCCCAAAGACAGGGAGGGCTTCTTGCTCTTTAATGAAGGTTTGGACGAATCTGTGCTCACAAGTGCCTGCTGTTTTAATGGCAAACCTATGTAAGTCTTGCTTGCCTATTGGTCGAGACGCGTTCCCATTTCAGCAAGACGTTTTGCCCGTTTGCGTGCAACAATCACGCGCCAAACAGCGCTGGAGATCAGATAGCCCAAAGCCGATGTGGTGACTGCCAGCACCACAAAGCCAAGAACGGTGGTGCCCGCCAATTCGAACAATTCGATCAGCCAATCCCAAGCCCCGCCGCTCAATTCCTCAGCTTTCACCGCGTCATATTCGATAAACAAAGCGCCGACCCTGTTCGCGACCACAATCCAAAACGGAAACGTGAATGGGTTTGTGATGAATGTCACAAGCGCCGATACGGGCACATTCGCGCGCATCGGCAGAGCCAAAAACGCTGATAAGAATATCTGGCCCACTGGAATGATAAATGCGGAAAACAGCCCAAGCGCCACGCCGCGTGGGACCGAACGGCGCGTAAAACGCCACAATTCAGGCGACAAGAAACGGTGCGCAATGGGAGCGAGATATTTGTTATTCGCCAATTGCTCACGCGAGGGCATCAGGCGGCGGATCGTATCCGCTCCAAAGGTCTTCGAATTGAGAATTCGAAACCAGTCAGATGCCCTTGATTTACCCATTATGACGCCACACACACTCCATGCCTGCCATATGGGTAGCCTGAACTCTATGACCAGTGGGTGAATCGCGCCCTTGAAAATTTTTCTAAGCCGTCATCCCTTTTCGCGCATCAAACGAGCCTTATCCCGCTTCCAATCGCGTTCTTTGGTGCTGGCGCGTTTATCATGCGCCTGCTTGCCTTTGGCGAGAGCCAGCTCGACTTTCGCGCGGCCCGTGCCGTTAAAATAAATCGAGAGCGGCACGAGCGTCATGCCTTTGCGTTCCACCGCGCCGAACAACTTGCCAATCTCACGCTGATTTAAAAGCAGTTTGCGAGGCCGGCGGGGTTCGTGATTGAGCCGGTTTCCATGGCTGTATTCAGGGATGTTGGAGTTAACGAGCCACACTTCGCCGTCTTTCACTTCGGCATAGCTTTCGGCAATCGTAGCTTGCCCTGCTCGAAGAGCCTTCACTTCGGTACCTTGCAAAGCGATCCCTGCCTCAAACTTATCTTCGATATGATAATCAAACCGCGCACGGCGATTTTCAGCGACGGTCTTTTGTTTGTCGAAGGTAGGGGGTTTCGGGCGTGCCATGTTGAGAGGGGCTAATAGTCGCCTTCGCTCAGATGGCAAAGGGAGAAGCGCAAAGGTGGCTCCTATTCCTCGCCTGCGCGCAGGCTTTCAGGCAATTCGCGCCGCTCTCCTTCAGATCTGGCGCGATGAGAGAAGTAGTCGAGCATCAGGCGCTGTGAGGCCTCTGCTCGTTCTGAGTAAGACCCAGCGGGTTGCGAGATACCGGGGCGAAGCTTGATGCTGTAACTGCCATTGGTATCAAGGAACTCGGTAAAACTGCTGCCATGTGCGATAATGATCTGATTGCCGGGGCCGGAATCGTAAGGTTTCTCGTGCACGATTCGATCCGGATCAGATCCATCCATCATCTGATAGAAGAAGTCGCAGTCAGCGGCTGAGAGGTCGACCTGCCAATCGCCGTCAGGATCATCCTCATCTGTCCATCCTGCAAATCGAACGTAGCGGGCTGTGCCTCCGACAGCTTTGCGGGTCCGACGGTCACGGGTATTGTCTACAAAGTCACAGCGCACGCTCCGCATGATCCTGACGCTGCCGGAGACGATCATGAAATAGCGC
>JBCAZT010000040.1:0-23318 GCA_038532855.1 Pseudomonadota bacterium | reverse complement strand
GTGATGACCTATAAGCTAAGGGGCAAAACGGAAACCGGGGCCCGCCACTAAAACTCATATCCGTAGTACTCGAATATCGCGCGATCACTCGGCGGGACTTCGGCTTGATTTGCTAGTGGGAAGAGTGTCACCCCAAGGTCGCGTGCGCTACTGCCGTGACTAGCTACGATCCTCTTCAGGGCCATGGCTGGCTCAATATCGTGCGAGGGTGAGGCCGAATTTGCTGCTTGATAAAATGCACTGGCTACTGTGTCGGCGCATTGAAGTCCCGCGAGCTCCTCAGCACGCTCGACTCTCCATTTCGATCGATCCAAGTGCGTATGATGTAAGCCGGGTCCCTTCAAGAATAGCGTCTTGGTTCGGCTCTGCATCTCGAGTTTGTCGACGTACTTGAAGAAATGATCCCAGTCATGACCACGCGCAGCGAAAACTACCTCCATTGGTTCGATAGGGTAACTGTTTTCTCGCTGCCAATTCTCCACCCACGCAGTGACCCGTTCGAGCAGGAGCCTAAGACACCAATTGTAGAAGGTGCCACCCTCGATCATCTTCAGGATTCTTGGATTGACGTATTCTCTGAGGTTGGTCTTGTGAGAGGCTAGCGTGAATACCCGGCAAGGTCGGCCCGCCAAAGATGTGCAGACCTGTGCGCGTCTCTCCCTTGTGATTCTGTGGTAATGTAGCGCTCCGGTCTGGGCAGAATTCGCTTCTCGTCTACAGTCTTTAATCCAATCGACAGCTTCGTCAGCTCTCTCGCTACGTACGACAACTGCCGAAACACAAAGCCATTCGTGTCGAGTGCCAACAAAGCGCAGGCCATCCCGAACCCCTGGGTCCCCCGCTTCATCAATAAACACAGTGATTTGAGACATCTCTTCTATATGGGGCAACAGCTCTCCAGTTGCGAATTTGACGAGCTAGGCATGGAGCCGCCTGGCACGAGATCAGACCATTTTTAGCTCCTAGGGTTACGTTAGGTCCGCTTTCGGGACCCTATTGGACGGTGACAGACGACTGTTCCTGGGGCGCAGTGCCGTCATTCGGTGAGTGCGCAAGCTGCTTCAATCATAGCTGAGATCCGTTTGCTCGTTTCTCGCATCTTAATAAGGTTTGTTCTCAGCTCGTTGTCTGAAAGCACAGATGCTTTAAGTGTGATCGAGACCGTATCTTCCATCTCGCAAGCGACAAGAGTGCAAAGCTCTAAAACTAGTTTTCTAGTGTTTTTGTCCACGCGTTGCACAAGCCATCGAACGTCACACTAGTCCAGTCGAATGATGCGGCAATTGCAGTTTGACTTTTTGTCGGTCCAGATAACTGATCGTCATGCTATCGATCTTGCCTACATCGTTTCAAAATCTCTGGCTGCAAAAGCGCAGACCACAAGCCGGTTCCGGCGCACATCCTCGCCGAAAGCGCTATTGCGCACAAATGAAGTCTTGAGACATAGACTGATTGGTGCGGTCGAGAAGACTCGAACTTCCACGGGCGTTAGCCCACAACGACCTCAACGTTGCGCGTCTACCAGTTCCGCCACGACCGCACTCGTAAGACCGGAGCATTGCAAAGCCTTGCTCCGTGGTAGGAGCGCGCCCCTAGCAACACGCCTGACAGCGTGCAAGAGGTTTGGCGTGCTTTGGCAAATTCTTGGAGAAGCTGCGCGCCGTTTTAATTCGGAGCCCAACCCAGATCAGCATGAGTGGCAGAGGCGGGAATATCTGAAATCGCCTCTGTCACATTCAGCGTTTCGCCCGGTTCCAGCCGACTTTTGGATGGGGCGACAGGCCATTTGCCCACTTCGCGACCTCTTTCATCAACAAACACAACCAGCACGCTTGGCACGGCCACTGCTTCTGCGCTTGTATTGGCAATGGTGCCGCGAACACGGAAGATATCTTCGCCGGTTGGCAAAGTTTCCATACGCTGTTGATCGCGTGGAAAATCAAGCACCAATTCGGGCTGGTTTACGCCAAAAGTGGGTTGATTAACCGGGAACCAATCAGGCAAGCCATAATAGCTGACAGCTATGACAGTGCCAGTGGCGAAAACGGCGAAGGCGACAGCCGCAGCCGTCCACATTTTCAAGGGATTGCGGCGGGCTGTGAAAGGCGGCGAATATTCAAATTGGGAAACGCCGTCTTCGTATTCTTCAACCGGTTCAGATGTGTATTCATCGTGATCATAGCTATGATCAGCCAAGGGATCGCTGTTAGGGTCAATCGCGGGGGTGGCGTCGTCTTCTAAGGTTTCGTCAGAGGCAGTGCTGGCTTCTTCCTCGTCCCCAGCCTCCTTCTGATCCTCTTCCCCCACCTCTTCGACTTCATCTTCGTCCTCTTGCACTTCGGGTTTGCGAAAGAAGGAGCCGTCAAAGATCGAGGCTGGTTTGTCTTGCGCTGCTTCTGATCCGGCCTGAGCGCTTTCTTCCGAGCGGGCCATACTGTTGCGCAATGCCCGTGCAGCCACTTCGGAAAGGGTCGCTGCCGACGTTGTTGCGTGCGCATTGGCAGAGGTGTCTTTTGCTTGCGCTGCATCTGGTTCCGGATCGACAGTGGCATCCGATGAGCGCCAGTGATCCACTGAAGGCGAAGCATCAGCTGTTTCAGGCTCGGGACTTGGTTCGGGCGCTGGTTCTGGTTGAGAGGTTGGTTCCGGCGCTGGCTCTGGTGCAGGAGGCGGGGCTGCACGTTCAGCCTCCTCGGCTGCCTGCGCGCGCGCTTCGGCCGCTGCCTTATCTTCCTCGCTTAATTCAGGGACGTTCGGTTCCTGAAACCAGCTGTGTTTGCATTTGGCGCAGCGCACCGTCCGGCCATCGGCGCCGATTGCGGTATCGGGCACAACATAGCGTGTGGCGCAGGCTGGGCATGTTAAAATCATGGTCAATACCGCAATAAGCCAGCCAATCGCGCAAACAAGACCTTATCAAGCATGGATGGCCGAATCGGCCCTTTTTTCCACACAAGGCGCATTACAGTTCCGTAATTCCCGCTATGTTGGTGCAGGGGCTTTCCCCCATTCACCCCCGCTGATAAGGGCGCGGCTATGACCAAAAGCGCTGACGAGATTGTGAAGTTTGACAATGTTGGGCTGCGCTACGGCACCGATCAAGAGGTGCTGCGCGATCTCAGTTTCACGCTTTTTCCCGGAAGTTTTTATTTCCTTACAGGGGCAAGCGGGGCGGGTAAGACAAGCCTTTTGAAGCTGCTTTACCTTGCGCAAAAGCCATCGCGCGGGGCTATTAGATTGTTTGGCAAAGACATGATTACTTTGCCGCGCGAAAGATTGCCTGATTACCGCCGCCGGCTTGGGGTTGTGTTTCAGGATTTCCGGCTGGTCGAACATTTATCTGCGTTCGACAATGTTGCTTTGCCTTTGCGATTGTCGGGCACGGATGAGACGAAAGTGCAAAAGGCGGTGTCTGATATGCTGGATTGGGTCGGCCTGTCGCATCGCTCTGATGCCAAACCGGCAACTATGTCAGGCGGGGAGCAACAGCGCGTGGCGATTGCGCGCGCGGTTATTGCACGACCACGCATGCTGATTGCCGATGAGCCGACGGGCAATGTGGACCCTGAAATGGCGCTTAAATTGCTGCGATTGTTCGAAGCGCTCAACAACCGGGTTGGCACAACAATTGTGGTTGCGACCCACGATGTGCACTTGCTTAAAAAGGTGCCGGACTCGCTGATTATGCGGTTGAATAAGGGGCGGCTTTCCGACCCAACAGGCGCCTTGCGCTTCCCTCCAAAGCCGAGCGGGTCGGGCGGAGACAATCGGGATACAGCCAGCGCATGAACGACGCTCCCATACCTGACGCGCCGCCTGCTGCTGCGGCTATGCCAGAAGCAAAGGTGCGCAAAGTGGGCGCGAAAGACTTGCTCCCCAATCCCCGATTTGGCGGGCCAATTCCGTGGGTGATTGCCATTTTGATGGCACTCGTAGTTATCTCTGCGGCAGGAGGGCTTGCATTGCGCAATCTGGCGGAGGCAGCGCGTGCAGACATTGCCAATGCGGTGACAGTTCAGGTGCTCGAGGCCAATCCTGAACTTCGCAGTGAACGGGTGGAAAGAACGGTTGCCATCCTTCGCCAAGAAGATTTGGTCTTGTCATCGCGCGTTGTGCCTGATGACGAGCTTGCCCAATTGCTTGAGCCGTGGCTCGGGGCAGGAGCTGCAAGCGAAGATGTTCCGATCCCTGGCTTGATCGATGTTGAATTGATGCGCGTGGCATCGGCTGAGGAAGTTGATGAATTGCAGCGGAAAATAAGCGAGGCTGTGCCCAATGCGCGGGTGGATGCGCAATCTGCATGGCTGGCGCCTGTTTATGGCGCGCTCGCGGCGCTTCAATATTTGGCACTTGGCCTTATTGCGCTGATCGCTATGGCGACCGCTGCTGCCGTGTGGCTGGCCGCGCGCAGCGCGTTTGCTGCACATCGCGAAACGGTGGAAGTTGTTCATCTGCTTGGCGCGACAGATGCGCAGATTATGCGCGTGTTTCAGCGTGCGGCGATGCGCGATGCGGCTTTTGGCGGGATCGTGGGGCTTTTGTTGGGAGTCATCGCTGTCATGCTGCTGGGCCAGCAGTTTGGCGCGCTTGATAGCGGCCTTGTCAGCAGCGGCGGGTTTGGGTGGCTTGATTGGGCCATATTGATGTGCATTCCGATTGCCGGTGTGCTGCTTGCGTTTGTCACTGGTCGGATGACCATTGCATTCGCGCTCAAATCCATGTTTTGACATTGTCTCTGTATGTTTCGTCGCATCCTCTCTGGCCTGTTTCTTGTATGGGCGCTGGGCTTTTTGTGGTTCACAGTGAGCCTGCCCGCGCCTGCGGGTGAGGCAAAGACTGATGCTGTAATCGTACCCACAGGCGGTGCGGGCCGCATTGCGCAAGGTCTATCAGTCATGGATGACGGGCTCGCAAAACAGATGCTGGTCAGCGGGGTGGATCGCGATGTGACGCCAGAGGAATTCGCGATTGAGTTTGAAGTGGATGAAACGCGCATGGAATGCTGCGTGACGCTGGGCTTTTCCGCCATTGATACGCGCACCAATGCAACCGAAAGCGCGCAGTGGGTCGAAACCAACGATGTGGAAACCGTTCGCCTAGTCACCAGTGATTGGCATATGCGCCGGGCGGCAGGCGAGCTTGATAGGATGCTACCGGCGGGCGTCACCGTTGTGCAAGATGCTGTGCCAACAGAGCCCAGTCTTTGGACGTTATTTCTTGAATACAATAAGTTGATTGCTAGTACGAGTGCTGGCCTTATCAATATTTGAGATCATTTTGGCTGTCCTTAGAAGCCTTCTGTTTTATCCGCTTTTCTACGGATTTAGCGCGCTGCTTGTCATCGCTTCGCTGTTTGCGAGCGTAATAGGGCGCGATGCGCTTGTCGGCGTGGTTGATTTGTGGGGCAAGTGGCACCGCTGGTGTGTCACGCGAATTTTGGGCATTGAAATCGTGCTCGAAGGCGAAGTGCCCGAAGGTGCGTATCTGATCGCCGTCAAGCATGAGAGCTTCTTTGAGGCCATCGATATGGCGCATCTGTTCACGTTCCCGGCAGTGTTTGCCAAAAGAGAGCTGTTTTGGATCCCCGGCTGGGGGTATTCGGCGAAAGTGTATGGCCTGATCCCGGTGGCGCGCGACAAAGGCGCAAAGGCTCTGCGAGAAATGATTGCGACGGCAAAATTGCGCGTTGCAGAAGGTCGCCCACTTGTGATCTTCCCAGAAGGAACCCGCGTCGATCACGGTAAAGCCCCGCCGCTGCAATCAGGCTTTGCTGGGCTTTATAAGCTGCTTGGCTTGCCGGTGGTTCCTGTCGCGGTGGATAGCGGGCCGCTCTATCATGATTGGGTCAAACGGCCGGGCACGATCACGTACAAGGTGGGTGAGACGATCCCTGCCGGGCTTGGACGCGCGGAAATTGAAGAGCGCGTATGCGTTGCGATCAATGCCCTGAATTAAATGCCTAAACTAAGCGTGATCCTCGCGCCCAAAGTCGGGGCGATCATCATCCTGGCCTTGTTCAATAACCTGCCGCCTTATGGCCCGAGTGCGGTCGAACAGATCGTGCAAAGTCTCGCCATCGCCTGATCTGATTGCGCGTTGGAGCGCGGTCAAATCCTCGGTGAAACGCCCGAGCATTTCGAGCACGGCGGTTTTGTTGGAGAGGAACACATCGCGCCACATCACCGGATCGCTGGCTGCAATCCGGGTGAAATCACGAAATCCACCAGCGGAATATTTGATAACTTCAGATTGCGTCACATCCTCCAGATCGCTGGCTGTGCCCACGATGGTGAATGCGATGAGGTGCGGGATATGGCTGGTTACGGCCAGCACCAGATCGTGATGCTCTGCATCCATAATCTCAATACGTGAACCCAAGGCTTGCCAAAATCCACTGAGCGCTTCGACTGCCTCTTTATCGGCATCCTCTGGCGGGGTCAGAATGCACCAGCGATTGGTGAAGAGCGAAGCAAAGCCAGCCTCTGGCCCGCTTTGTTCTGTGCCTGCAACAGGGTGCGCGGGGATGATATGCCGGCCGGGCAGCGTGGATAGTAGCGTTTTGGCAAGCCCGGTTTTGGAGGAGCCGACATCGCTGACGATCGCTTCCAATGGCAGAGCCGATGCCATGGCGCGAGCAGCCTCTCCCATCGCGCCCATGGGCACGCATAGAATAACAAGATCAGCATCCGCGACCGCCTCTCCAATGCTGTCGCAAACCGTGCCCACCAGCCCGCGCTCAATCGCGGTGGCGCGTACGCCGGGGTCAAGATCAAAGCCTGTGGTTGTGATGTCAGGCGCGCGTTCCTGAACGGCCAATCCGATCGACCCCCCCAGCAGCCCAAGCCCGATAATCGCGACATTGCTGATAGTCATGCTGTTTCCCCGCAAAGCGTGCGCAATGTGGCGATGACTTGGTCCATATGCTCCGACTTTCCAATCGTAATACGCAAGGCATCGGGCAGGTCTTGGCCCGGCAGATGGCGCACCGCATAACCCGCGTCCCCAAGCGCCTCCAAAGCGGTTTCAGCTTTCAGATCACCTTCAAACAGGACCAGAGAGAAATTCGCGGAAGACTGCACAGCGCGCAGGCCATGATTGCCAAGCTGCGCAATGGCCGCTTCGAACCGGGTGCGTTCAGCTGTGTTGTGATCTCGGCTGGCTTCGACAAATGCTTGGTCGTGAATGGCGGCTAGTGCCGATTTCTGCCCGCTCATGCTGACATTGAACGCCCCGCGCAGGCGATGGATGTAGTCGATCAGATCCGGTGCGCCATATGCCCAACCAATCCGCTCTGATGCCAAGCCATACGCTTTGGAGAAAGTTCGGGTGACGAGCACATTGGGGTGCTTGGTCGCCAAATCGAGCCCCGCGCGCTGGTCCTCGGGCGTAAGATATTCTGCATAGGCTTCATCCAAAACCAGCAGAACATCAGCAGGCAGACCGGCATGCAAACGGCGCACTGCATCCGGCGCAATCCAGCTGGCGCAAGGGTTGTTGGGATTATCGAGTAGGACGACTTTGGTTCGTTCCGTAACGGCCGCGAGCAGAGCATCGACGTCTGCGCCATAATCCTTATCTGGCGCAAGAACCGGCGTCGCACCGACTTTGTGCGCAATCAAAGGATAGAGCGAGAAAGAGAACTGCGAGAACACCACTTCATCGCCAACGCCCGCAAACGCTTGAACAGCGCAATGCAAAAGCTCGCCTGATCCTGTCCCGCACACTATCTGCGCGGGATCAAGTGAATGCAGTTTGCCCAAAGCTTCGCGCAAAGCTGTGCAAGCCGGATCAGCATACAGCGCAGCCTCATCGCGCTTGCTTTTAAGCGCTTCCATCGCCGCAGCGCTCGTACCCAGCGGATTTTCATTCGCAGAAAGCTTCACCAAAGCGCGACCATCCTTGGCCGAGGATTTACCTGGCTTATAGGCATGTATGCCTAGGATATACGGTTTGGGATCGGGCTTCGTTGTCATCACGAATCCGCTTGGACAAAAAACAGCCCTTCGACAAGCTCAGGGAGAGCGGTTAAGGGACATTTTCTCGATTCCGCTCATGCTGAGCCTGTCGAAGCATCGTTTTGGGTTTAATGCGGCGTGTCGGACACATCATCAATATTCAGCCTTAGCCAATCTCTCCCGCTCGATAGCGGGCAAGAGCTTGTGGGCGCTGAAATCGCGTATGAGACTTATGGCGAATTGGCTGCCGACAGGGCCAACGCGGTGCTGATCTGCCATGCGCTGACGGGCGATCAATATGTTGCGAGCGATCACCCCGTGACGGGAAAGCCGGGCTGGTGGGATCGGATGGTCGGGCCAGGTAAGCCGATTGATACAAGCCGCCACTTTGTCATCTGCGCCAATGTCATTGGGTCTTGCATGGGATCTTCGGGTCCTGCCAGCATTGCAAATGATGGCCAGCCCTATGCGATGCGATTTCCTGTCATCACCATTCGCGACATGGTTCGAGGGACTATGGCTCTGCTTGATGGATTGGGGATTGAGCGGCTCCACGCGGTTGTCGGCGGATCGATGGGCGGGATGCAGGCTTTGAGCCTTGCCGCCAATTGGCCGGACCGGGCAGAGCGCGTTTTGGTGATTGCGTCGACAGCGCGGCATTCAGCGCAGAATATCGCTTTTCATGAGCTTGGGCGCCAAGCAATCATGGCTGATCCTGCCTGGGCCAAAGGCGATTATTATGGCGGGGATGCAAAGCCTGATAACGGCCTTGCCGTCGCGCGTATGGCGGCGCACATCACCTATCTCTCCGAAGAGGGGCTCACAGAAAAATTCGGCCGCCGATTGCAAGATCGCGATGAGAAAAGTTTTGGGTTCGAAGCGGATTTTCAGGTTGAAAGCTATTTGCGCTATCAAGGCAGCGGCTTTACCCAAAGGTTCGATGCCAACAGCTATCTCTACATCACACGCGCGATGGATTATTTCGATTTGGCCGAAGAACATGGCGGGCGATTGGCTGATGCGTTCTCCAATGCGTCTGCGCGGTTTTGCCTGATCAGCTTTGACACAGACTGGCTCTATCCCACTGCTGAAAGCCGCCATATCGTCCATGCATTGAATGCAGCGGGCGCAAAAGTCAGCTTTGTGGAACTTAGCGCCAATGCCGGGCATGACAGTTTCTTGTTGGAGCACGATCAGCTTGATCGGGTGGTTCGGGGATTTGTCGAATGAGCGGTGCGCTGTCCCATGACTATGACCTGACTTTTGAGAAGACAGCGATTGACCCGGTTGCGGCACATGAGTTTCTCTCGACCTCTTACTGGGCATCAAACATTCCGCTCGACACTGTAAAACGTGCGATTGCGAACAGTGTGTGTGTTGCGGTGAGGCATGGCGAGAAACAGGTTGGTTTTGCCCGTGTGGTGACCGACAAAGCAACCTTCGCTTATCTAGCTGATGTTTATGTCCTTGAAGAACACAGAGGACAGCGCTTGGCGTTTTCCATGGTGAAAGCCCTTCAAGATCATCCAGACTTGCAAGGCTTAAGACGGTGGCTCTTGGCCACGCTCGATGCGCACGCGCTTTATGCAGAATTGGAATGGGAGCCATTGCCTGATCCTGCAATCATGATGCAGCGGCATTTCCCGGATATCTATCAATGAGTGTTTCGTTGCGCCCTGATCTTACCACCATCGCTGCGCAAATCGCGCCTGGATCACGTGTTCTCGATATCGGCTGTGGCGATGGCGCGCTGATGGCGGAGCTTGTGGCGTCCAAAGGCGTTGATGCGCGCGGGATGGAATTGGACCCTGTAAAAGTGGAGCGCTGTGTGTCGCTTGGGCTTTCTGTGGTCCAAGGCGATGCGGATCGTGACCTTGCCAATTACCCAGACCAAGCGTTCGATTACGCGGTGATGAGCCTGACGCTGCAAACATCACAGCGGCCTGACATCCTGCTTGAAGAGATGCTGCGCGTGGGGCGCACGGTCTATGTCAGCTTTCCCAATTTCGCCCATTGGGGGACGCGCACCGCGCTTATGTTTGGCGGGAGAATGCCGGTCACACGCGCATTGCCTGTCAGCTGGTATGAAACCGAAAACATCCACCACGTCACCATCGCAGATTTCAAACAGCTGGCTAAAGAAAAAGGCGCGAGTGTTACCCGCGCCTGGTTCTTTGCCAATGAACGGCCAATTGGTCCGGTGGGGGCCAATTGGCGCGCTGAATTTGCTGTGTTTGAGCTTAGTTCCTAGCCCGGGCGATGAATGCCGCAGATTTTGTGGCCGTCGGGATCGGTGAAATAGCACAAGTTCATCACGCCCATGCTGCCTTCGCGTGGGCCGGGTGGGTCTTCGATGCTGGTGCCGCCATTGGCCACGGCAACATCGTGCAATTCCTGCACTTGCTCCATCGAATTGCAAACAAAGCCAATGGTTGATCCATTGGACGGCGTCACAGGTTCGCCATTGATCGGCTCGCTGATCGAAAATGTGCTGCCATCGTGCATGTAGAACAAACGCGTGTGGCCGGTATCGTTGACATTGACGAAGGGCTCAGCCGCACCCAACACGCCAAGCACGGCATTGTAGAAGGATTTGGACCGTTCAATATCGCCAGAACCGATCATTATGTGGTTGAGCATTTATAAAATCTCCTCTCAAGAATGGGATTCGCTGAGACGCGGTAGCATGAGGTTCATATGCCCGGCTATATGCGCATTGTGATGATTTCAAATTCTATTCTAGCCGCTTTGCTGGCCATTCAAAGCCCAGCGCAATTTGTGCCCGTATCAGATCAAGCTTTGTCGCAGGAAAGCAGAGCCCTGCTGCGCTGTTCGGCCGCTTTTGCAATTGTCGCCAAGGGCCAAGAAAACGGCAATGAAGCGGCTTTGAAATGGCCCAAATTGGATGGCCGAGGGCGCGAATTTTTTGTCCGCTCGCTTGCCCAATTGATGGATGAGACGGGGCTTGATCGCGCTGGCATTTCGCGATTGGTCAGTGCCGAGGCGCAAAGCCTTTGGGACAATCAGCAAGTGGATACGATTATGCCTTCGTGCCTTGTTATGCTGGAGCGATCCAAGATTTAACAATTGCATTCAGCTTGGTTCAAGTGACCCTCAGCTAGGTTCAAGGCAATTGAAAAAAAGGGGACAAACTATGCGTGCTTTTCCCAAGCTTGCCGTGTGCGCTGCGCTGATTGCGCTGGCTGCACCGACTGCTTTATCCGCCCAAGATGCTGCCGTTCCAGATAGCAGCGAGGAAGCTATAACCCAATTGTCAGACACATTGTCTGATCCTGAATTTCAGGCGCAAATGTCGGCGGTGGCCGAAGTGCTTTTGTCATCCATGCTTGATCTGGAGGTTGGATCGATGATGGCGGCTGTTGACGAAGCATCAGGCGGCGCGGTGAGCGAGAAGGGCGGCGACATTGATCCCGATGCGCGCCTTCGTGATATCGCGCCGGAAGCAGAAGAAATCCCTGAACAGGTTTCTGAAAAACTGCCGCAAATGATGACATCCATGGCCATAATGAGCGATGGTATGGCAGAAATGCTGCCTGCCTTGAAAGCGATGGCGCAGCGTATGCGCGGCGCATTGGAAGAGGCACAAACCGCGCAGTAATTTGCGCAAATCTGCCATTTCGCCGCTGGGCAATTCCACCATTCGCTAAAACGATAGAATTGCGCGATCTGGCGGGTGGATTTTGCCTATTTGATCAGGCAGAAGAGCGATCACAATGTGGTTTCTCTATCAATTCCCTCTTTGCCCTTTCAGCCGCAAAATCCGCCTTTTGATGGGCGAAAAAGGCATTGCCTACGATCTGGTTCGCGAAGACCCTTGGTCGGCATCTGATCTGTTCTTCAATCTCAATCCGGCTGGACGAACGCCAGTGCTTACCGATGAAGAGCGTAAGGTCGTGATCGCCGATAGCCGCGCGATTGGTGAATTTTTCGAAGAGACAGTGGATCGCGCGCCTATGATCATGGGCACAGCTGCACAGCGCGCTGAAATTCGGCGGCTGACCGCTCTGTTTGATGAGAATTTCTTTGCCGATGTGACAGAACCTTTGATGTCAGAGCGGATGAAGAAACGCCTGATCCTGCGCCAACCACCCGACAGCACGCGCCTGCGGGAAGCGATGAAAATGGCGCATGGGCATCTCGACTATCTCGATTGGTTGATTGATACCCGGCCGTGGATTGCAGGCTCCACTATGAGCATGGCCGACCTTGCTGCTGCTGCGCAAATCTCGGTCGCGGATTATCTGGGCGGGATTGATTGGACAGGCCATGATAGCGCGCGCGGCTGGTATTCCGTTTTCAAAAGCCGCCCAAGCTTCCGCCCGCTTCTCACTGAACGAATGGATGTGATCAAACCGCCTGAGCATTATGCGCAGGTGGATGGGTGATGGTGTTTCTGTAGGTTCGCTTACGCTCGGACCCTAGCCACCCGCTCCCTGTTTTTGGGAAGAGGAAGGAGTCCGGGGGACTGCTTCCCCCGGGAGGCCTTCCACCCGGATCATAGCCCGGTGTGAAAATCCGGGTGGAAGGGTGGAGGGAGCGGGCGGCTAGGCCATATGAGAGACAAACCCCGCGCTTGCGGATTGTTTGAGGCAACCCGATATGGATGCCACACGAGAGGCAGGACTATGAACTCAGATCCCAAATCCATCACGCAAGAAGAATGGCGCGAGCGTCTGACCGCGGAGCAGTTTCATATCCTGCGGGAGGCCGGAACAGAGCGCGCTTTCACGGGCAAATACGACAAGTTCTACGAGCAGGGCGAATATATGTGCGCTGGTTGCGGAACGCGGCTTTTCATCAGCGCAGCCAAATACAATAGCGGCTGCGGCTGGCCCGCATTCACGCAGCCCGCTGATGAAGGCACCGTGGATGAACACCGCGATACGTCATTTGGCATGATCCGAACCGAAGTAACTTGCGGCAATTGCGGCGGGCATCTGGGTCATGTCTTCCCCGATGGCCCACCGGAACAGGGCGGGCTTCGTTATTGCATCAATTCAGGTGCGCTTGAATTTGTCGCGGATGGGGATGATTAGGCCAATCACGCTATTGTTTGGCGTGATGCCACCTTTTTGCCACATTCACGTCCTGTTACAACTCAACCATGCATTGCTGCACACCTTGGTAAGTAAAAGCGGGGTAAGGGTGCTAAATGTCGAGACGAGGTGATAGTCTGCAAAAGAAAGGCAAGCGTGGCTCCCGCCGTGCTGCGGCCGAGCGGGCGTCTTCCTCTTCTTCCAAAGGCAAAGGCAAACGCAAAAGCGGCTCTTCGGGCGGAAAGCGCGGCGGCGGTGGTGGCGGCGCGGTTGCGGCAGAACCTTCGCCTTTTTGGCGCTGGACCAAAAAACTCACCTTTTGGGGTTTTGCGATAGCCGTTCTGGCAGTGATTTTTCTGGCCTGCGCTGTGGGATTTGCCGCGCGTGAAATCCCCAGTTTCTACCAGCTCAAAACCACGTCTACCGCGCAAACCATTTTGGTGCGCGCGCGTGATGGGAGTGAGATTGTGGAGCTTGGCCCAAGTTTTGGGGAATGGATCGATTACGACGATATCCCCTCCAACATGAAAAACGCCATGATCGCGGTCGAGGATAAGCGTTACTTTGACCATTATGGCATCGATCCCGTGCGTACGGCCGGCGCGGTTGTCGAAGGCTTTACAGGTGCGCGCGAACGGGTGGGCGGCACTTCGACCATTTCGCAGCAATTGGCGCGCAATCTGTTCCTAAATTCCAACCGCACATTCGACCGCAAAGCGCGCGAGGCGATTTTGGCGATGGCGCTGGAATGGAAGTTTTCAAAAGAGCAGATCTTAGAGCTGTACTTGAACAAGGTCTATTTCGGCGGCGGCGCTTACGGCATCGATAGCGCGAGCCGGAATTTCTTCAGCCACCCTGCGAAAGACCTCTCTGTTGCAGAAGCTTCGATCATTGCAGGTCTGGTCAAAGCCCCCAGCCGGTATTCCCCCACTGCCGATGTGCAGGCAGCAGTGGACCGGGCAAAAGTGGTTCTGCGGCTGATGCGCGAACAGGGCTATATCACGCCTGAGCAGGCTTCTGTCGACGTGGATGCCGTTCAACTTAAAAAGCAATCGGGGCAAAATTCCGTCCGGTATTTCACCGATTGGGCGCTGCCTCAGCTTGATTTTCTACTTGAAGAAGAAACCAATGAGCCTTTGGAAGTGTGGACCACGATTGATGTCGGCATGCAGCGCGCCGCGACAACATCAATCGATGCGAACACCCCTGAAGGATCCCAAGGCGCGCTTGTCAGCATGGACCGCGATGGCGCGATCCTCGCTCTGGTGGGGGGGCGCGATTATGTCGAAAGCAATTTCAACCGCGCCACCAATGCAATGCGCCAGCCCGGGTCATCATGGAAGCTGTTTGTCTATCTCGCCGCTTTGGAAGCGGGCTACACGCCCGGCGACACGGTCAAAGATGTTCCGGTAAAGATCGACGACTGGAGCCCGCGCAACGCCAATGGCCGCAATATCGGTGAGACAACTTTGCGCGCCAGCTTTGCCTATTCGATCAACACGGTTGCAGCGCAATTGGGTTATGAAGTGGGCTTCGGCTCGGTCGCCTCCATGGCGCGGCGTTTTGGCATTACCACGCCAGTTTCCACCTACCCTTCAATGGTGCTCGGTTCTTCTGAAGTGCGCCTTATCGATATGACGCGCGCCTTCGCTTCGATCTCAGCAAAAGGCATGGGCGTTGAACCATACGGCATCACCAAAGTCGTCACCGCCAGCGGAGAGACGATTTATGAGCATAAGAAGAAACGCCAATCCCCACTTGTGCCGAGCTATGTCGCAGCGGGCATGACAGACCTTTTGCAGACCGCTGTCAGCACAGGCACCGGGAAAGCTGCGCAGATTGGCCGCCCTGTTGCGGGCAAGACCGGCACCACATCGTCCAACAAAGATGGTTGGTTCGTTGGCTTTTCATCTGGCATCACCACAGGCGTTTGGATGGGCCGCGATGATGCGAAGAAGGTTCCCGGGCTTCAAGGGGGCCGCGCGCCTGCATCGGCCTTTGCCGCCTATATGCGCTATGCCGTAAAAGACCGCGCGGTTGAGGAGTTTGACACTGAACTCAACCTGCCTGAATGGCGTTTGGAGCCGGATGAGGAATACCTTTATGGCGACCCGGACGATTATTATTACATCGATGAACAGGGCAATCTGATCGAGCCGGGCCTGCGCGATCCGGATGAAGACCCGTTCGCGCCCGAAGGTGAGAGCGCGCCGATAGACGAACCCCCGCCAGCGGTGAGTGAGGATTTCCTTGAGCAAGCAACCGGCGGCGCGCTGCCGCCCGAGCCAAGCGAGCCGCCTCCGCCCCCCGTTGATCCACCGGGCGGGCCGCAAGCCTTTCCGCAATAGGCAACAAAAAACCGCGCTGAACCTGTCTGGCCAGCGCGGTTTTTGTTTGGCGGAATGCCCCGTGTCAGATCAACGGGTCAGATCAGCGCTGTTATGCAGATCAACGAAGGCGCACGGGCAAGAAGCGCGGCGGTTGACCGCGACGTTGCACTCGCAGCAGCACAGCATCGCGATTATCCGCTTCGGCAGCCGCGATCTGCTCGTTCAGCGCAGCGACCGTATCCACCGTCTCGTAATTGGCAGACAAGATCACATCGCCGCGGCGCAGACCTTTGCGGCCTGCATCCGAATTGGGATCAACCGCGCCGATCACAACGCCATCAGTGTCTTCATCAAGGCCGAGTGAACGACGGATCTGCGGGGTCAAAGCGAGCACTTGAAGCCCTAGCTTCTCCTCGATCGTGCCATCGGATTCCTCCGTGTCGATCGGATCATCGGAATCCGGATCAAATGTTTGCGCCTGTGCGCGAAGCTCTGCTTCGGATGGGCGCTTGCCCAAGGTGGCTGTGAGCGAGAGCGTCTGGCCATCGCGTAGCACTTCGATCGGGATGCGAGTGCCCGGCTCCAGATTGCCGACGATGATTGAAACCGTCTGTTCGGACGTGACATCGCTGCCATTTATGCTGGTAATGATGTCGCCGGGGCGCAGGCCTGCGTTCTCGGCCGCGCTGTCATCCTGAACGGTCTGGACGATTTCGCCGCGATTGCGCGTGAGGCCCAGAGAATCTGCAAATTCATCGCTAATCGGGTCAAGCCCGACACCCAAGAAACCGCGCTCAATCTCGCGGCCTTCTTTCAGCTGGTTGACAATCGGAGAGGCAATTTCAGCAGGGATCGCAAAACCAATGCCCACACTGCCGCCCGATGGCGAGAAGATCGCGTTGTTAATGCCGATCACATTGCCCTGCATATCGAACAGCGGGCCGCCCGAATTGCCTCGGTTTATGCTGGCATCGGTTTGGATATAGCGGTCATACGCGCCGCCCTGGCCGGTGTTGCGATAGACAGCAGAGACGATACCGCTTGTCACCGTGCCACCAAGGCCAAAAGGATTGCCGATCGCAACCACCCATTCGCCCACGCGTGTCTGCGCAGAATCGCCGAATTTCACGAAAGGAAATTCGTTGTCCGATTTGATTTTAAGCACCGCCAAATCCGATGCCGCATCCGCGCCCACCAATTCAGCTTCGTATTCTGTCCCATCGGGCATGGTGACAGTGATTTCTTCCAAAGTCGCACGGTTGTTGGGCGCGACCACGTGGTTGTTTGTCACCACAAAACCATCAGCCGAGATGATAAAGCCTGAGCCCAAAGACTGCGCCTCGCGCGTTTGTGGTTCTTGACTGCGGCCACCACGACGGCGGTTGAACAGATCGGCAAAAGGCGTGCCTGCAAACGGGTTGCGTGTCACTTCGACGCGTTGGCGCGTTGCGATGTTGACCACGGCGGGCTGCAATTGTTCGGTAAGATCAGCAAAGCTTGATGGCGCACCTGCACGCGGCACGACATTGGTCATCACACCTGCATCATTTTGAGCAACCTGAGCCCCGGCGGGATAGCCAGTGGTCAGCGATACTGCTGCGCCTCCGATCAGAAGCGCGCTTGTCAAACTGTATACATACCGCACTTTTTTCACGTCCTTCAATTCCTCAGTTTTTAGCGGTGGTCCGATAAGATCGGCCCGCTTTCTGTTTCAGTTACGCCCGCATCATGCGCCTAGACGCGCTGAACACTGTTTGAACGCCCTATGTTCTTCGCCTTAGCGTATCGGGTGTTCGTCGGATCCACACTCTGGGTTACCACGGGGGCAATGCCGCCCCGAGCCTTTAGCGGCGACCTCTGAACTGCCGTAGATACTCATTGTCAGGCGAAAGAATGATAGAGCTTTCCCCGCGATCCTCGCCATCGCGCGCATCGCGGAATGTCTCATCATAACTCTGCATCGCTCGGTAGAAATCGTAAAAGCCTGCATCCTGACCAAAGCTTTCAGCATAAATGCGAGCAGCCTCAGCGTCTGCTTCGGCCCGGATAACACGTGCGTCACGAGAACCAGCGGCGCGAATAGTGCGCGCCTCGCGTTCACGATCTGATTCCATTCGTTCAAACGCTGATTGCAACGGGCGACCCGCTGGCAAATCTGTCCGCTTGATCTGAACATCAATCACCTCAGCGCCATATTGGCGCGCTTCACGATCGAGGTTTTGACGCACATTTTCGAGCGCGTTGCCGCGTTCAGCGGTCAACATCGCGGCAAATGTGCGGCGACCCAATTCCTGACGAAGTGCAGAGTTCAAAATCGGCTCCAGCGCAGTGGTTACGCCATCTGTCGTGCCAGCGCGTTCCACCATGCGGATCGGATCAACAATCCGATACCGGGCATAGGCATTGACCAAGAGACGTTGCTGATCGTTCGAGAGCACTTCTTCATCCGTCATTTCCAGATCAAGCACACGCTTTTCAACGCGGCGGATCGACTGGATGATAGGGATGTGAAATTTGAGGCCCGGTCCCGTTTCCCCCGCTTGGGTATTCACCGTCAGCACCGGACGACCGGTTTGGATAATGACGACCTGCTCTTCTTCATTGACCACAAAAGCGCTCATCGAAAGGCCGACAAGAACCAAAGCTAGGATTACCAGCGGTACGCGATATGTGTTCCAAACATTATCCATGATCACTGTCCTCCTTCTTGCGCTTGCGGGGCGGGCGCAGGGGCTGCTGCTGCGCGCTTGCGAATTTCAGGAAGCGGCAAGTAAGGTGTGACGCCTTCTGCCTCGACAATGGTTTTATCGGTTTTCGAAAGCACGCGTTCCATGGTCTCATAATAAAGACGTTGTCGCGTAACTTCTGGGGCAAGGCGATATTGCTCATACACTTTGTCGAACGCTTCAGCCTCACCTTCTGCGGTGGCGAGCACCTGCTGTGCGTAACCTTGCGCTTGGTTGCGCGCACGGTCGGCGTTTTGTTCAGCTACCGAAACATCACGGAAGGCTTCAACCACATCGCTTGGCGGGTCAGCCCGTTCGATTTCAACACCTAGAACATTGATGCCGGCTTTATATTCATCAAGCGTGGCTTGCATGCGCTCGCGCACTTGCTGCTGGATTTCCGCCCGGCCTTGACCGGTGAAAGTATCGTCTAGGGTTTTTTGAGCAACTGAAGCGCGCATGGCAGCCTCTGCGACTTCTTTTACAGTCACGATGGGATCGGCGAGTTCAAATTTGAAATTCTCAAGATCGCTGATGTTCCAACGCACGACATAATTGAGATCAACAAGGTTTTGATCGCCAGTCAGGATCAATTTGGCGCTTTCGCCCGTGCTGGGAACAAGATCACGGCGAACGGTCTGCACATCTTCCACATCAACCGTCTGGATCGGCGCAGGGAACGTCAGATGCAATCCGGGATCAAGCGTGTGGCTGTATGCGCCAAAGGTTTTGACAACCGCCTTTTCCTTAGCCTCGACCTGATGAAGACCAGTTGCGAGCACCCAGATGATTACCAAGCCCGCAATAATCAGCGGACCAAAGCTTTTGCCACTGGGCAATTCAGGCATGCGAAGGTTCGGCCCACCTGGACCGCCGCCGCGGCGGGGGCCTTCGGGGCCTCGGTTCTTGAAAATATCTTCGATGCTGGCTGACCGGCGCGGGCCATCGCTGCCTGATCCGCCTTTGCTGCCGCCTGGAAGCCACGGATTGCGCGGGCCATCGCTGCCGCCCTCATCCGGCTTATCGCCTGATGGCGTGTCACCATCATCAGAGCCGCCATCATCGCCGCCTCCGCGTGAGCCCCAAGGATTTTTTCCAGCCATGGCAAAGCCTTTTCCAGCTCCGCCAAAGCGCTCTTTGATACTGTCCCAAAACTGCATGACACTCTTATAGGTACGGCAATCTGCAAAAAACAGGGGTTAGCGCCCGAAATTGAGGCGCGCGGCGCATGATTTTGGTGTTAGAGGGCTTTTCGATGCCTCAAGACCCTTCATCTGAGCTTGATCCTGATGCGCTAAAAGCGTTGCTGCCGCCTGCTGTGGCGGCACTCGTGCAGTCTATCAAGGTGACAGGTTCGCGCGCGATAATTGTTGCTGATGTAGGAAATATTCCATCGGTTGAGCACAAAGCGCTGGAGAATACGATCAAGCAAAATTTAGAGGGCACCCCCGGTCTCACGGATGTACTTTGTGCACTAACGGCGGACAGACCCCGCCGCTCGATCATCGCAATCGGGTCTGGTAAAGGGGGCGTTGGCAAATCCACTTTGACCACAAATCTGGCCGTTGCAATGGCGCAATTGGGCCGCAAAGTGGGTGTGATTGATGGCGATATTTACGGGCCTTCGCAGCCCAAATTGCTGGCTACTGAAAACCGAAAACCGGCAGCGGATGATGACACGAAAAAGCTGATTGCGCTCGATAGCCCGCATGGTGTGAAAGTATTGTCGATGGGTCATTTGGTGGCCCCGGGAAAAGCGCTCGCATGGCGAGGGCCTATGGCGGGAAAAGCGCTTGGCCAATTGGTGGATGCCGATTGGGGCGATACCGATTTGCTTTTGATCGACCTGCCGCCGGGCACAGGTGATGTGCAATTGTCGATGATGGCAGACAACAAACCCGATGGCGCTGTGCTGGTATCAACCCCGCAAGACCTTGCCTTAATAGACGCCGCGCGCGCAGGGCAATTGTTTGAGCAAGGCGGCATCCCGATCATTGGCCTCGTTGAAAATATGGCAGGCTATGCTTGCCCCCATTGCGGCGAGATCAGCGACCCGTTCGGGCAAGGCGGGGTGGAGAAGTTTGCCAGCGCTCTCGAAATTCCGTTTTGGGGCCGTATCCCGCTTGCCATGGAAATCCGGCAGAGCGGAGACAGCGGTACTCCTCCCGCAGCAGGTGATGCGGGGTATGGCAAGCCCTTTGAAGATGTGGCCAAACACTTCTTACACTGGCTTTCGAGCGAGGCAAAGTAAGCAATGCAGCTATCACGCCGCGGCATTTTGACAGGCGCTGCTATTGGCGGCGGATTGGTCGCTGCTTGGTGGCTTATCCCGCGCACTTATCCAAACCCTCTTGAGCCAGCAGAGGGCGAGCATGGCTTTGGAGCTTGGCTTAAGATCGCCGAAGATGGCGTCGTCAACATTGCGGTGCCGCAGCTGGAAATGGGGCAAGGAATTACGACTTTGCTGCCGCAGATCATCGCGCATGAATTGGGCGCAGATTGGCGACAGGTCGCGGTGGAACCGCCTCCTGTCTCGGGCGCTTATCCCAATGTTCCTTTGGCGGAAAAATGGATGGCGCTTTGGGATCCTATTGCTGGCGGTATCTCAGAAGGTTCGGATGCGTATCTTGCGCGCAATTTCGCCCAACGCAGCCGCTTTACCGCCACTGCCGATGGCACTTCGATTGCAGCCTATGAAATGCCGTGTCGCGAAGCAGCAGCAGCAGCGCGTGCAATGTTGGTTGAAGAAGCAGCCGAGAGATGGGGCGTGAATGCAAGCGCTTGCACGGTTGCTGATGGCGTCGTTGCGCATAACGAAAAACGCTTCACCTTCGGCGAACTCGCCCAAGATGCAGCATCGCGCACTCCGCCTGATCCTGCGCCCGTAAATCCAGAGGCTTTTAGCGAACCTGTCCTGCCAGATGCCGTGCGCGGGGAAAGGCAATACCCTCGTCTTGATCTGCCAGCCAAGGTCGATGGGTCTTATCAATTTGCAAGCGACATCCGCTTGCCCGAAATGGTCTACGCCTCCATCCGACATGGCCCCAATGATGGCGCTGAATTGACCGAGTTTGATAGCGAAAAAGGCGATACGGTTCAGGGCCATATCGCGACTATCCAGGGCAAGCGCTGGCTTGCGGCGGTCGCCAACACATGGTGGAGCGCTGACAAAGCGGTGGACGCGATGAAGCCGCAGTTCAAAACAGAATTTCCCGTCAGCAGCGATGATATTGCTGCGCGGCTTGGCACGCAGATTGATGGCGGTGCCTCTTTCACGATGGCGGAAACAGGTTTTGGCAAAGATGCACTGTCCCGAGTGGACATTGCGCGCCGCTATGAAATTGAGCCCGCGTTTGCAGCCCCGCTCGAAACGGCGAGCGCAGCTGCGCGTTTTATTGATGGGCGGCTCGATCTTTGGATGGCGACCCAAGCGCCAGAACAAGCTCGAGCAGCGGCGGCCAAAGCTATTGGGATTGCGGTCGAAGATGTCGCGCTTTACCCGATGCCCGCAGGCGGAAGTTTCGATGCGCGGCTTGAGCATGACCATGCGATTGAAATTGCTCTGATCGCCAAAGAGCTTGCCAAAGAAACGCCCGTCCCGGTGCAGCTCACTTGGCCAAGGCGTGATGAAATAATCCGCGCAAGGCCGCGAAGCCCAGCTTACATCCTGATGGGCGCACAAACGTCGCAAACGGGCAGCGGGGCTTTTGACGCGGTTCGAATGCGGATTGCATCTCCGCCGCATGCGGCCGAGTTCGGAAATCGCCTATTCGGTAATCTCACCAGCTGGGCTGCGATCCGCGAAAGCAATGGCGCGCGCGATCCGCTGGCTTGTGAAGGAGCAGTGCCCGCTTACACATTACCAAGCATGGTGGTGGAGCATGTCCCCACAGAGATTGGGTTGCCGGTTGGTCGGGTACGCGGAAATTCTCACACGTACACAGCCTTTGTGCTTGAGAGCTTTATCGATGAAGTCGCGCATGAAGCCGGACGAGAACCACTCACTTTTAGAATAGGCATGCTGGGCGATGATATCCGCCTTGCAGCCTGCCTCCAACGGGCAGCTCAATTGGCGCAGTGGGATGGTGG
Source organism: Pseudomonadota bacterium (assembly GCA_038532855.1). GTDB lineage: Bacteria > Pseudomonadota > Alphaproteobacteria > Sphingomonadales > Sphingomonadaceae > Erythrobacter. The sequence continues at coordinate 1,161 of JBCAZT010000040.1, read as the reverse complement.
GTTGGATCAAAGCGGGCAAGGCATTGCGTGTTTTCGCATTGGCAGTTCCACCAGTGGCGCACGCATTGCTTGCGTGGCGACGGCCAGACGAAGCGAGGGCGGTGTGCGCGTGACACGGCTTTCTGCTGCTGTTGATATTGGGCGGATCATCAATCTCGACATTGCGCGGCAGCAGATTGAAGGTGGTCTTATTTTTGGCATTGGGACCGCGCTGGGCAATGCAGTGCGGTACAGGGCAGGTCTTCCGGGGGGTCTGGAATATGCTGATCTGGGACTTCCACAGCTCAGCGATTCTCCAGAGATCGAAGTGGATTTTCTACCGAGCGAGGCAGAACCAGCTGATCCGGGTGAATTGGGCGCGGTTATAGCTCCACCTGCAATCGCGAATGCGCTGTTTTCAGCCACAGGCTTGAGATTGCGGCGTCTGCCCCTACTTTCCAGCGGGTTATGACACTGGCCCTTTCGCCTTTCAGTATGTTTGACAGCGGTTTTCGAAGGATACCGGAGCGCCTTGGTGCGTTTATGCCGATATGACTTGGGAAAAGCAGCTTCTGCCAAACGATCACCCGCCTGTTAAAAGTGGGACGGTTGGCGTGCTTGTTGTCAATCTGGGTACGCCAGATTCGCCTGAGCCGGGTGCTGTAAAGCGGTATCTCAAACAGTTCTTGTCAGACCCCAGAGTGATCGAAATTCCGCCAATCGCGTGGCAACCGATCCTTCGCGGGATCATATTGAACACGCGCCCGAGAAAGAGCGCAGAGGCCTATTCCAAAGTTTGGACCGATCGCGGCTCGCCTTTGGCTGATATAACAGCGAGCCAAGCCGAAGCGGTGGCCAGCGAATTAGGCGAACATGCAATCGTTGATTATGCCATGCGTTATGGCTCGCCCTCAATCGAGCAACGCCTCACCGAATTGATGGCAAAGGGTTGTGATCGGATACTTGTTGCGCCCATGTATCCGCAATACTGCGCGGCTACGACCGCGACCGTCTTTGATGAAGTGGCCCGTGTTTTGAAAGAAATGCGCTGGCAGCCTGCCTTGCGGTTTCTTCCACCCTATCACGATGATGCCGTCTATTTGGATGCTCTTGAAAACGATCTGACCCGGCAGATGGCGGCGCTTTCCTTCAAACCCGAAGTCATGCTGATGAGCTTTCACG
>JBCAZT010000039.1:0-23582 GCA_038532855.1 Pseudomonadota bacterium | reverse complement strand
TTCCCGTGCCGTTTCCTATTCAAGTGACGTGCTGGCCTATGGGAAACCGGAAGAAACTGCACCTCAGCGCCGTCGCATCAAGCCTGCCGATCTGGCGCGCGATGCTGCGCGGATTGAACTTCGCGAGGCAGGAAGCATTGAAGAACTTCCCATTGCCGAGGGCCTCCTGGAAGATGAGTCGTTCTCCGGCCTTTCCACTCTGCGCGAAATCTTGGATGCGGCAGGCGCACCCGAACCATGCGGTGATGGGGCAAGCGACAGTTTAGAATGGGCTGCTAAAATGCCAGACGTGGCAGCGATCATGCCGCACGGAATGGTGCAACAAGCAGCTGGCTCAGACAATCCCGCTTGCGCTGTGCGGGTTGTGCGATATTTGACCCAGGTGGATGTGAAAGACGCGCTGCAATATCACTTTACCAAGGGCTCCCAGGCCAAGTTTGAAGTGTCTTACAAAAGCAGCGACACTGATCTCATCAAAGCGGAACGAGCAGGCCAGAAAATGCTAGCTGAGATTGATGAGGCACAAAACGGCCTTCGCATGGTGACCTTGGTTCACTGGAAGAACTGAATTGAGTAAGCGCTGAGGCGGTGGCGCTTAGTCTTCGAGGCCCACACCTATATTTGCGCGCGGTTGTTCTAATTCGGTGCTCGCAACCGGATAGGCGCAATAATCTGCCGCATAAAAGGCCGCTGGTCTGTGATTTCCTGACAACCCTATGCCGCCAAACGGCGCTGCGGATGAGGCGCCATTAGTCGGGCCGTTCCAATTGATGATACCGGCCCTGATATTGGCCCAAAACCGGCTGTAATCCTCGGGCGATCCACCGATGAGCGAGGCGGATAGTCCAAAGCGTGTGTTGTTTGCTTCCGCGATGGCCGAATCAAGATCAGGCACTTTGATAACCTGCAAAATGGGGCCGAACAGCTCGAGGTCAGGTCTGTCTTCGATTGCGGTTACATCGATAATACCCGGCGAAAGGAAGGGCAGCCCTTCTTTGATCATTCTAAGCGGTGCCAATGGTTTGCCGCCTCCTTTGACCAATGCAAGAAAGCTCTCTTCCAGCAATTCAGCTGTCTTTACGTCGATCACTGGACCCATAAAGGGTTGGGGATCAGCCATAGGATCCCCGACAATCAATTTGCGTGTGAGCGAGATCAATTCTTTGATCAGCTGATCATACATTTCTTCGACGACGATCAATCTGCGGGCCGCAGTGCAGCGCTGGCCAGCGGTCGTGAAAGCGCTTTGCACGATAACAGTCGCGGCATCGGAAATCTTGGGCGTTTTGGCGACGACAATCGGATTGTTGCCGCCCATTTCCAATGCGACAATCTTGCCTGGATTTGCTGCAAGCTTACGATTGATCGCGATTCCAGCCTGCGCTGATCCTGTAAACAGCACACCGTCTACGCCGGGATGGGCGACCAGTTCTTTGCCCTCATCGGGACCACCGATAACAAGCTGGACGGTGTCTTCAGGAAACTCCGCCGCTTTAAAGCACTTTACCAGAGCTTCACCCACGGCAGGTGTTTTTTCTGATGGTTTGAACAAAATCGCATTTCCAGCAATCAGCGCTGGGATTATGTGGCCATTGGGTAAGTGTGCCGGGAAATTATATGGGCCGAGCACAGCCATAACGCCATGAGGTTTGTGGCGAACCGCCGCAATGCCTTTGATCGCGCTATCAAGCTTAACCTTACCGGTGCGTTCTGAGTAGGCTTTGATCGAAATTTCAACTTTGTTGATGACAGCATCAACTTCGGTCCGTGCTTCCCACAAGGGCTTGCCAGCCTCTTGCGCAATTAAATTGGCAAGATTGTCCGCTTCGCTGCGTACCTCGTTTGCGAACCGGCGAACCATTTCCATTCGGTTGGCAATGGGGCGTGCGGCCCATTCTGGCCAAGCCCGGCGGGCCCGGCTCACAGCAGCATCAACATCGCTGAGGTCACCGCGCCACAATTCTTCCCCTGTCGCTGGCGCGGTGGAGACGATTTGAGTGGTTTTAGATCCAGCTTCTGTTGCAGTTTTCGTCACACGAGGGCCGTAATGGTGCTGTTTAGGAAAATAAAGTGCTAAACTAACCCCATGGTGGATTACTAAGGGTCAGGATGCGTCGATCACATGGGCGTGGCGTCAAAATGACGAAGATATCGGGCGAAACCGCGTGCCGCGAAGGCCCTTTGGCCTTTGCAAAGGCTGTTTCGCCCGAGATCGAAGTCATTTTGTCGTCCTTTTGGGATTTGACCAATTGGCCCTCTTACTGCGTCTCAAAAGCTTGAAAGTGCGCCACACTTGCTGCGCTTTCGTTCCTTGCAACAGGGCCAATTGCTTCAAACCACGCCCATGTGATCAACGCATCCTGACCCTAGAGATTTGATGACCTTGCGCTGTCGGTTTGTCGCCGTGCGCTTTGTCCATCAGCTTAAGTGAGTTGATTTTTTCGTTAAGTGGTGCCCAATCATCGCCGTTAGCAATGGCTGCCCAGATGGTTTCAACTTCCTCGATCAGCATCGATTGGGGACGATCAGCCTGCCAATATTGGTGGTCTGAAGGTACGCCTTCATATCTGCTTAGCATGTCTGAGCATTCGGCCGGTAGAATGTCAGCGTTGCGGCCGCTGCGATGTTTGAAGAAAAATTCATCAGGGCCTAATCCCTTGTCGCGCATTGTTTTTTCGCACGCGCCGACCAGTTCGGTGTCTTGTTCCGTCCCTTGGGAAGCAACACCCAGTCTCCAGCACCACCGCTGGGCGACAGCTGCCATATACAATTGAGGAAACCGCTGAAGCGCTGCAATTAAAGGTTCGCTGTCGGCGACCAAGCGCAAAGCGACGGCCAATTGTCCGCAATTCCAATTCAATGCTTCGGGTTGGCGGCCAAAAGCATAGAGGCCGCCATGATCGAAATAGGCTGCGGTAAATCCGGGATCCCATCGGGGCAGCCAGCGCCACGGCCCATAATCGAAACTCTCGCCGGTCACGTTCATATTGTCCGTGTTGAGAACCCCGTGCACAAACCCCGCAACCATATAACTGGCGGCTAAATCTGCCATGCGTTCCACCACTTGATGCATCAAGATGATGGCAGGCTCGTCGCTACCTGGTGCTTCATCGGGCGGGGTAGGGCCGGGAAAATGTTTGAGGCAATATGCGATGAGCGCTTCCATCTGATCACGCTCTTCAAGAGCCAAAAGCCGCTGGAATGTGCCGATACGAATATGCGAATGCGAAAGCCTGACCATAACGGCAGAGCGGGCCGGCGATGGCTCATCTTCGCGCCATAATTGCTCGCCTGTTTCAACCACTGAGAATGTCTTGGAGGTGTTCACGCCCAAGGCTTCGAGCATTTGTGTAGCGAGAATTTCCCGCACGGCTCCTTTGAGCGTCAATCGCCCATCACCTGCGCGGCTGAAAGGGGTCTGGCCCGATCCTTTGGTGCCGAGATCCATGAGCCGCCCCGAAAGATCGCGCATCTGCGCAAACAGAAACCCGCGCCCATCGCCAATTTCGGGATTGTATACGCGGAATTGGTGCCCGTGATATTTGAGCGCGAGTGGCTTCTCCAAATTCTGAGGTAAAGGCTGAAACCGCCCGAAATGCGCAAGCCACTCTTCGTCTGACAGAGTGTTTAGGCCGACACTGGTGGCTGCATCCTCGTTACGAAAACGCAGTTTTGTCTCGGGAAAATCAGCCGCCGGCACCTCAGCGCCTAACCAATCTGAAAGTTCTATTATTGCGGGATCTGGCTGATGCTTGCCCAATGGCTTTTCGGTGTGCATGGCTGAGTAGTGACTAGGAAATGCCAGCAGTGCAACTGTAAGGCAGCATAATTGCAGCGGGATTGACGCCAAAAATGCCTGAAATTTATGATGACAAGACCTGGGTCAGCGAGGATGGCCTTACCCTCAATTATCGCGATTACCCAGCGCGCTCTGATACGGGGCAATTGCCCATCATCTGTCTGCACGGGCTGACACGAAATGCGCGCGATTTTGAAAGTCTGGCAGCGCATTTGAGCGAAACACGGCGGGTTATTGTCCCTGACATGCGCGGCCGGGGTAAAAGCGAATACGCGCCATCGCCCGATACTTATAAACCCAAGCAATATGTTGAAGATGTGGAACTCCTGCTCGGTGAGGCCGGGATTAGCCGGTTTATCTCCATCGGCACATCGATGGGCGGCATTATGACCATGCTGCTTGCTGCCAACGACCCAGATCGCATCGCTGGTGCCGTCTTGAATGATATTGGCCCGGTGATCGAACCTGCGGGATTGGAACGGATTGGCGGATATGTGGGGCAGGGGCGAAGCTATCCCACATGGGTTCACGCCGCGCGTTCCTTGTCCGAAACGCATGGCGATGCTTTCCCCGATTATGATCTTGATCAATGGCTTGAACTGGCGAAGCGTTATATGGTTGTCAGCCAAAGCGGCCGGATCAGCTATGATTATGACATGGCTATCGCTGAACCTTTCAGCGAAGCGGACAATGCAGCGCCGCCCAATCTGTGGTTGCCGTTTGAAGCCCTTGGGAAAGTGCCCATGCTGCTTGTGCGCGGGGAATTATCTGATTTGATAAGCGACGATACGATCAAACAGATGTCCGCTCGATGCCCATTGATGTCCACCATCACAGTTGCGCGAGTGGGGCACGCGCCCACTTTGGACGAGTCCGAGGTTCGCGCTGCAATCGCCACTTTATTGGATAGCCTTTCATGAGCGCCCCTTTGCGAATTCTCCATTGCCAATCGACCTTTTCGCCGGGTGGTAAAGAAATCAGAACCGTCAAACTGATGAACGCGTTTGGCAAAAAACTGCATCACACCATCGTATCGGGGCAGCCTGACCAAATCGGCGCGCGCGCTTTGATTGACCGCAAAGTTTCGGCCAGTTTCCCCACCGATTTTCCTTCTCTTAAAGGATCGCCCACGCCCGGCCGGTTGATTACAATTGCCAAAGCGCTTGCCGGTTATGACCTCATTTTGACATACAATTGGGGCGCGATGGATGTGGTTATGGCGCACACCATATTTGCGCAAAATTTGGGTCTGCCTCCGCTCATTCATCACGAGGATGGGTTTAATGAGGATGAAGCGTTCCAATTGAAATCCAGTCGCAATTGGTTCCGCCGTGTCGCTCTGTGGCGGACGCAGCGGCTGGTTGTGCCGAGCCGTGTGCTCGAAAATATTGCGCTCAACACGTGGAAGCAACCTCGTGATCGTGTGAGGCGTATTGATAATGGCATTGATATTTCAGCCTTTTCTAAAGCTCCCAACCCCAATGCTATTCGCGTTGTCAAACGAGAGGGTGAAAAATGGGTCGGAACTCTCGCAGGTCTGCGCGCGGTAAAGCAATTGCCTTTGCTGGTGAGCGCGATGACGCATTTGCCCGAGAATTGGCATTTGGTGATTTTGGGCGATGGCCCGGAAAAAGAGACAATACTCGAAGCGGCACGGTCAGCAGAAATCTCGCACCGTGTCCATTTACCCGGCGCTATCAAAGATCCAGCGAGCGTAATTGGCTTGTTCGATATTTTTGCTTTGTCTTCAAAATCGGAACAATTCCCGATTTCGGTGGTGGAGGCGATGGCCGCAGGTCTGCCCATTGCCGCGCCTGATGTTGGCGATATCTCGACAATGATCGCGACTTCCAACGCCCCTTTCGTGGCCGAGCGTGACAGCTCTGAAAGCCTTGGTCTTAAACTCAAAGAGCTTTGCGAGAATGATGAATTGCGGGCGCAAATCGGCGCGGACAACAAAGACAAAGCAGCCAAATTCTTTGATGAGGCACAGATGTTTAGTGCCTATCGCACCTTATACGGGGAGGCGATGGGGCAATCGTTTTGATCCAGCGCATTTGCTTGCTTAAGGCAGCGTTAAACCGATCATGACGAAAATCACAAAGCAATAGCAGCTCTGGCAATGCGAATGTGATCGGTGAACGCTTGCTTCACTAGGATTGCGCAGGTCTGGCAACCCGCTTAAAGAGCCGCTTTGCAAACCCATATTGACGAAGGATACGAGCCTCGTGGCGCTCAAGCCCAACGACCCAAACGCGACAACAGATGCTGCCTCTTCTGAAGTTGGCAAGCCATCTGCCGAAGATGAAGTCATCATTCGCGAGATTGATGAAGCTGTCCGCAAAGATGACGCGGTTCAATTCGCGCAAAAGTACGGGCTTGTCATCGGAGGTCTGATTGCCGTTTTGTTGCTTGGCCTTGGTGGCTATCTGTTCTGGGACAGCCAGAATGAAAGCCGATTGGAAGAGCAATCTGAAGCGATTGTAGCAGCACTGGATTCAGTTCAGGCAGGCGATTACGCTGCGGCTGATGAGAAAGTGGCCCCGCTGGTAGACAGCGAGGAGGCAGGCGTTCGCACCACAGCGAAACTTCTTCAGGCTGCCGCTGCGCTTGAACAAGAGGATGTGGCGAAAGCGAGTGAGATTTACGCCCAAATCGCTGCCGATACCGAAGCGCCACCGGCTTTGCGTGATCTTGCTTTGATCCGCGAAGTCAGCGCGAATTTTGATGAAAGCGATCCTGCGGACGTTATCGCAAAGCTCGCAGGTTTGGCGCAGCCCGGCAATGCGTTCTTTGGCAGCGCTGCGGAACTGACCGCAATTGCGCATTTGGAAGCGGGCAACGAGGCTGAAGCGGGCGCATTGTTTGCGCAGATCGCCAAGGATGAAGAACTTCCTGAAACTTTGCGTTCAAGGGCCCGCCAGATGGCCGGGCTTTTGGGTGTGGATGCGATTGAGGATGTTGAAAAGCTGCTTGAAGATGAAGGTGTCGTTCAAGAAGAGGACACATCCGTACTGGAAAATGGGAATGCAGGGGCTTCTGAACAGTAAAATGTTCAGCGATGCATTGGGATAGTTTTGGACGATTTGAATATGAAACGATTTACAGCGACTAAAACCGCGCTGATTGCTGGCGGTATGGCCGCATTGCTTTCCGCATGTGCTGGCGACCAAAAGACCACTCCAACAGTGGGTGAGCGCATGCCAATCCTATCGCGGATTGAAAGCGGCGCAGTTGTTGACCCAGCCCTTGCGAATATCAGCGTCGTACTGCCAGCCCCGCGGACCAATGCCGAATGGGCACAAGTTGGCGGGTCTGCCAGCAAATCTTATGGCCATCTTGCATTAGGCGAAAGCCCCGTTGCGCAATGGACCGCTCGTGTCGAGGGATCGAGCAACCGTGCACGGTTGGCTGCGGCGCCTGTTATCGGCGGCAATAAGCTGTTTGCCGTTGGGTCAGACGGTACGATCCATGCCTTTGATAAAAAGACCGGATCGCGCATTTGGAACTCTGACGCCGCGATGGATGATGACATGCGTCCTTCTGCGTTTGGCGGCGGCGTTAGCTTTGACAATGGCACGCTTTATGCGACCAATGGTGCGGGCGAAGTCAAAGCGATGAACGCTGAGACTGGCGAAATTTCATGGCGGGTCCAGCCGGCTGGTCCGCTGCGAGGGTCACCGACAATCGCTTTTGGTCAGATTTATGTGATGACACAGGACAACCAGGTCATCGCGCTTAACGCTGCTGATGGTGAGACGCTGTGGAGCGAGTCCGGATCAAGCGCGCAATCTGGCGTGTTTGGTGTCGCGGCGCCCGCTGCTGGTAATGGTACAGTTATCGCAGGATACTCTAGCGGTGAGCTGTCTGCATATCGTTATGAGAATGGCCGTGCTTTGTGGGCTGATGCCTTGGCGCGCACCAATATCTCCACCCAAGTTAGCTCTCTGACCGATATTGATGCTGACCCGATCATTGATGCAGGCCGCGTCTATGCGCTTGGTCAAGGTGGCCGGATGGCTGCGTATGAATTGGTGACCGGCCAGCGCATTTGGGAACTGAGCCTGGCTGGCATTTCAACGCCTTCGATTGCGGGGGAATGGATTTTTACGCTCACCGATGATGCGCGATTGCTTGCTATTGCACGATCAACGGGGCGCGTGCGTTGGATCACGCAATTGCAGCAGTTCAAGAACGAGAAAAAGCGCGAACAGCCCATCTTTTGGACCGGTCCTGTGTTGGCGGGCAATCACCTTTGGGTGGCAAGTTCGCGCGGGGAAATCTGGCGTGTGAGCACGGGTGAGGGTTCTGCCCAGATCTTTGACGATATCGATCAACCCGTCAGCCTTCCGCCGGTTGTTGCCGATAATATGCTCTACGTTCTTGATGATAGCGGTGTTATTCGCGCCTATCAGTAACCAGAGTGCTGTTGGCGCGGCGCGGTTTTTGCACGGTAATCGCACCGTTAACGCTTTGATGCTATGGCGACAAAGTTATGGCTGAGCATTCAACACAAACTGCGCCGCGTGCGGCCGCTATGCCGAAAAGCGATGTTTCGGCAGCGGTTGGGTTTGTCGGCCTTGCCGGTCTAATTCTTTGGATATTGTTTTGCCGAAACTTTCCGGCAATCGCTGGGATGTTCGGCGTGGAAGGCGTGGGCGTTATGTCGGGGCCTTATGCCTCGATCGCATCAATGCTGTTTACAGCTGGACCAATGGCGGCGTGGTCGGTTTTGGTCGACAAGGTCCATCTGAACCCCTCGACAGGTTTGGATTGGAGCCAGAAAAAGCCCTTATCCGAAGTCATGCCAGTGGCGATTGTGAAAATTGGCGGGCTATGGGCAACATGGGCTGTGCTTGCCGCTTTGTACTGTCTGTGCCGGTGGTACTGGGACGACAATTATCTTTTCTCGATGAAAGTGCTCAGTTTTGCAGTGGTCCCGATGATCGTGCTGAGCGTGCCATACGTCATCTGGCTTGATCGCCGGATGACAAACCCACGCGATCACACATGGCATTTTGGCGCGATGCTTGTGGGGCGCGAGGAATGGGATGCGGATCAGGTCAAGAAACATTGGCGGGCTTGGATCATAAAAGGGTTCTTTGGTGCCTTTATGATTTCCATTCTTCCTGGCGGTTTTGCTGAGATCGTCGAATCGCGCCCGGCCGAATTTCTCACCAATCCGGTGGTAATCGGCGGTTTGCTCATCACTTTGCTGTTTGTGATAGACGTGCAGATCGGGACGGTTGGCTATCTTTTCACTCTGCGCCCGCTTGATGCGCATATCCGCTCAGGTAATCCGTTTGTAGCAGGTTGGCTCGCGGCATTGCTGTGCTATCCGCCCTTCGTCTGGGGGCTCATCGGCAGCAATAATCAGGTGCTAAGCTATGAAAGCAACATCGCCAAATGGGATTATTGGCTGGCGGGCAATGATACCGCTTTGTGGCTTTGGGCAGCGTGGCTGATAGTACTCACGGGCATTTATGCTTGGGCGACAGTCGCATTTGGCATTCGTTTTTCAAACCTCACCTATCGCGGGGTCATTACCAATGGCCCGTATCGTTACACTCGGCATCCAGCGTATTTGTCAAAGAACCTGTTCTGGTGGTGCTCTGCTATGCCGTTTTTGGTCACCAGCGGATCAGCCGTCGATGCCATTCGCAACACGTTCTTTTTGGTCCTGGTGAACGGCATCTATTATTGGCGTGCGCGCACGGAAGAGGCGCATCTTTTGGCCGAAGATCCCAAATACCGCGAATATTATGACTGGATGGAAGAGAACGGGGTCATCACGTCAAGGCTTGCTCGAATGAAGCGCACCGTCCTTCGACGAGGTCAAGGTCGCTCAAACGAGGCGTTGCACCCGGCGGAATAGCCTAGGTTGGCGTGCCTTCACCCGCTTCGAACGCCAACAAATCGCGGCTTTCGAATTTGACCGCCGCCAAGGCTTGCCGCCATATTTTCATGTGGTTCGTCTGAAAATGCGCGTCAAGCGATGCTTGGTCCTGCCAGCGTTCGCTCACATGGATGAGGCACGGGTCATTGAGGTCCTGCGCATAGACATAGTGCAGACATCCATCTTCGGCGCGAGACGCTTTCATCATCGCGTTTGCTGCGGGTAAAAGTGTGTCCAAAGCGCCTTCGGGCAGGCGGACTGTGCCGGTTACAATGATCATTTTTAAAACGAATATTTGTAGATGTGGCTCACATCGCCAGCCCATTCGCCGTGATAGGCATCCAGCAACCGTTGCGCAGGGACTTTGCCGGTTTTTACGATCTCATCGAGCGTTTCGAGATAGCCAGTTTCGTTGTCACCGCTCGCGTTAAGGCGTGCTCTGGATGCAAGGCCTGATCGCGCAATATCGAGCACGTCGCGGCCCAAGTCCTGCATTGTGCCATTGCCGCCGGGAAGGGGAGCATCAAGGCCCAATTTTGGCGCAGCATTGCGCAGAGCCTCTCGCTCTTCCATCGACCAGTCTTTGACCAGATCCCACGCTGCATCAAGCGCTTGCTGATCGTAAAGCAGGCCAACCCAAAGCGCAGGCAGCGCGCAAATACGGCTCCAAGCCCCGCCATCTGCACCGCGCATCTCTAGGAAGCTTTTCAGGCGAACTTCGGGAAAGGCCGTGGACAGATGATCCCACCAATCGCTTGGCGTGGGGCGTTCGCCGGGGAGGGCGGGCAGATCGCCTTTCAGAAAATCGCGAAAAGATTGCCCCGCCGCATCGATGTAATTGCCATCGCGGAACACGAAATACATCGGCACATCGAGCATGTACTCGGCACTGCGTTCATAACCAAAGCCATCCTCGAACACGAAAGGCAGCATGCCGGTTCGTGCGGCATCAGTGTCAGACCAGATGTGTGAGCGATATGAGAGGTAACCGTTGGGCTTGCCTTCGGTGAAAGGCGAATTGGCAAACAGGGCGGTTGCCAAAGGCTGCAAGGCCAATCCGACGCGGAATTTTTGCACCATGCCAGCTTCGGACGAATAATCGAGATTGACCTGAATAGTGCAGGTCCGCAGCATCATATCGAGACCCAAATCGCCCACTTTGGGCATATGGTTCATCATGATTTTGTACCGGCCTTTGGGCATAACCGGCAGCTCTTCGCGGGTCTTATCCGGCCACATGCCAAGACCAAGATAGCTGACCCCGCATTTCTCACCGATCTCTTTGACCTGCGCCAAATGCCGCCCGGTTTCATTGCAGGTTTCATGCAGGTTTTCGAGCGGTGCGCCTGACAACTCTAACTGGCCAGCAGGTTCCAAACTGACCGCGCCATCCTTGCCTTTCAGCGCGATAACGTGCCCGTTCTCCTCGATCGGTTCCCATCCAAATTGCGTAAGACCCATCAGCAGATCGCGAATACCGCATTGCTCATCATAAGAGGGCGCGCGGCGATCATCGTTTTTGTAGACGAGCTTTTCATGCTCGGTCCCGATGCGCCAATCTTCAGCGGGCTTTTCGCCGCCAACCATCGGCGCGATAAGCTGCTCCATCCCCTCAATGATAGGTTCAATGGCGTCGGTTGTTTCGCGTGTGCTCATAGGGGAGGGCCTCTTTCAAAGGTTTCCCTATAAAACGCAATTGGCTGTGGGAAGTGCAATCTGCGTTTGCCAGACCAAAGTCATTCTTTGTCGGGCCAATCGCCTGCCTCAGCCATCCAGATGGAAAGCGCTGCAATTGCGGCGGTTTCGCCGCGAAGAATGCGGGGGCCAAGGCTTATCGGTGTGGCCTGGGGATGGGCGCGAATGGCTGCGCGTTCCGCATCGTCAAATCCGCCTTCGGGTCCGATGAGTATTGCGACTTTTTCGCTAGCGCAGAAAGCTTCAGCCGCTGGTTCTCCGCCTTCCTCATCCGCGAAGAACAGCGCCCTGTCTTCTGGCCAATCTTTAAGGAGTTCACCGAGTTTCAAAGGCTCGCCCACTTCAGGCAAAGCCGTGCGGGCACATTGTTCGGCAGCTTCGATAGTGACAGTGCGTGCCCGGTCTAGATTGAGCTTATCCGCGACGCAGCGGCGCGTGATAACAGGCTGAATGCGCGCCGTGCCAAGTTCGGTCGCCTTCTCGAGCACGAGGTCGAAGCGGTCTTTCTTCAAGAGCGCGGGGCACAGCCACAGATCTGGCACATCTTCGCGCGGGCGAAGGTGCTCGACCACTTCAACAGATACGGACCGTTTGGCAACGTCCGTTACTCGGGCGGCCCATTCTCCTGTGATGTTGTCGCATACTATCACCGCATCGCCCGCTTTCACCCGCATGACTTTGCCGAGGTAATGGGCCTGCTGACCCTCCAATTGCAGGGCAAGGCCCATCGCCAACTCATCATCGACGAATAGGCGGGGCGCTGTTTTCGGAGGCCAGGCGGGCGTTGCGGGCATGCACCCCTCATAAACACAAACGTCATTCCAGCGAAAGCTGGGATCTGTTGCGGATGGCAATTCCTTTCCGGCATGCGATCCCAGCCCTTCGACATTCTCAGGAGCGCCTTTCGCTGGGATGACGAATGAGATTGAGTGGGCTAGGTACGCTGCGATGACGCAAACCTCCTCCAATCCCAATATCGTGCCCGACAGCGAGCATCGCGGCCTTATCGCGCGGCTGCCGCAATTGCCGCGCGATTTGGCGCAGTTGGCCCGGTTTGATCGGCCTATTGGGTGGTGGCTGCTTTTCTGGCCCAGCGTTTTTGGTGTTTGGCTTGCAGGCGCTGGGTTTCAGTTTGCATTGCTAGGCTGGCTCTTGCTTGGCGCCGTGGCGATGCGCGGGGCGGGGTGCGTTTATAACGATATCGTTGATGCCAAACTTGATAGCCAAGTTGCGCGCACAGCGGCGCGTCCTTTGGCAAGCGGGCGCGTGTCCAAAAAACTGGCCTGGGGCTGGCTTATTGCGCTGTGTCTTATAGGTTTGGTGGTGCTGTTACAGCTCCGGTTAGAAGCGCAAATTGTTGCTTTGGCGAGCCTCGCCCTCGTCGCCGCCTATCCGTTTATGAAGCGCATCACATGGTGGCCGCAGGCGTGGCTTGGCATGGTGTTCAATTGGGGATTGCTGGTCGGGTGGACCCATTTGCGGTGGGACAATTGGGACGTGCTTGCTTGCCTTTATGCAGGCTGCATTTGCTGGGTGATTGGGTATGATACGATTTATGCCCTGCAAGACCGCGAGGATGATGCGCTTGTCGGGATTAAGTCGTCAGCGCTTCGTTTAGGTGAGCAAGTACATACTGGCATCGCCCTTTTTTACGGGGCTGCGGTGGCGCTCTGGGGGCTTGGGATTTGGTTTTATCGACCCGATTTTTTCGCGGTTCTCGCTCTTTTGCCTGTAGGACTTCATCTGGTTTGGCAGGTCGCAACGCTTAATCCTACAGACCCGGAAAATCCGCTTGCCCGGTTTAGATCCAACAGATGGGCGGGCGCGTTGATGGCAGCGGCTTGTTTTGTTGTAGGAAATGCGGGGGCATAGACAATGTGCAACCTTTACCGCATGACCAAGAACACAGACGAGGTCGCTAAGTGGTTCAGCGCGGTCGAGGCCCTCGGCGGGGCCAATTTTGGCGAAGAAGTCTATCCCGGCTATCCCGGTCTCGTCGTCGCAAGCGGTGAATTGCGCCAGATGATCTGGGGCTTTCCCCTCGTCATGAAAGGCAAAAACGGCCAGCCGCTCAAACCCAAGCTTGTCAACAATGCCCGCACCGACAAGCTTGATAGCTTTTTCTGGCGCTATTCTTTCGAAGAACGCCGCTGCCTTATCCCCGTCAGCGCATGGGCCGAGGCCCAAGGGGCAAAGGGCGCAAAAACACGCACCTGGATGAGCCTGCCGGACCAAGACCTGTTCGCAGTCGCGGGCGTATGGCGGGAAAGTGATGAGTTTGGCACGTGCTATTCCATGGTGATGACCGACAGCGCAGGCGCTCAAAGCGAGCATGTTCACTCTCGCATGCCAGTGCTTTTGCGCGCTGAGGATTACGAAGGGTGGCTGTCTGGATCACCCGATGATGCCAAAGCTTTGTGCACGGCATGGAGCGGCGACATCACCATTGATGCGACCGATGAAAGCTGGACCCGCGGTAAAGCAAGCCAGCGCACTTTGCTTTGAGAGACAGGAGCTTTCGCTCGCTTCCCGCGAGTGCTTGATCGTGCAGGCGGGCCGAACAATGGTTCGCGCGGGATAATCTCGTTCATGCTGTTTCTCCCGCATAGGAGACCACTTCAAACTCAATCCCGTCCCAATCGAAGAAATAGAACCTTTTGCCCGGATCATAATCGTCATGGCCAAAGGGTTTGAGCCCTGCATCAGCCACCACTGATTCAGCCCGGTCCAGATCATCGACGATCAAACCGACATGGTTGAGCGGCTGGCCCTTTTCATATTCCCCTTTGACATGATCGCCGGTGTACAGCGCAAGATAGGTGTCACCATTGTCAGGAGCGCCCACATGGATGGTCCAACCATGCACTTGGCTGGGGCCGCGCCAGCGTTCCTCCCAGCCGCACAATTGCTTGAACAGATCGGCGCTGCGTTCTGGGTCTGTGACAGATAGGTTTGCATGTTCGAGCCGTCCGCTTGGCATAAGGTATCTCCTTGGTTGGCGAGCTGGTCGGCTTGGGGGCGCAAACCCCTTTGCCGAATCAGCCAGTCCCGCAATCATGCAACCTCAACCTAACTTGAGATCAAGGAATTTTTGGGCTACCCCTAAATTCGATGAGCAAAGGTATTTCCAAAAACGATCTTATCCCCATCGGAGAAATGGCCCGGCGCACTGGATTATCGGTGTCTGCCATCCGATTTTACGAAGAGAAGGGTTTGATCGAGCCAGTGCGCACCAGCGGCAATCAGCGCCGATTTTTGCGGTCTGACATTCGCCGTTTGAGTTTTATCCTCATCGCGCAGCAATTGGGGCTGAGCCTCGGCGAGATTGAGGCCGCCTTCGCAAAGCTTCCCCATGGGCGCACACCCACGGCCAAAGATTGGCGCACGATCAGTAAGGGCATTCGCAAAGTGCTGGACAGCCGGATTGCCGAACTGACCCGCACGCGTGATCGGCTGGATGGGTGCATTGGATGCGGCTGTTTAAGCCTATAGCATTGCGCCATTTACAATGCCGACGATCACCTTGCTGAAAAAGGGCCGGGTCCGCGCCAGATCATGGGTTAGGGCGTGTTAGTATTCCGGCCCAAGATCAGGATCAAAATCGCGCGGCCGGGCAAAATGAGTAAGGCCAGCTGAGAACTTTTTAAGCTCGCCCCAGCTCACCACATCGCATTCCAGCACTGCAAAAGCAGCGGTGGGAAATTTGGCAGAGGCTTCTTTAAAATAGTCGTTTTCTTTGGCCGGTGAAACCAGATCGAGCAGCACATCTTGAAGGCCGGGATTGTGGCCTGAAATGAGAACCGATTTGGGTTCTTCGTCCGCGCCCTTTGCGTGATCCTCGATCACTTCCATGATCGTGTCGGAACTGGCGAGATACAGCCTTTCATCATAGATCACAGGGACATCGGGAAGGCCTTCTTCCATAGTGGCTGTGACGCGAATGGCAGGGCTTGCGATGACCATATCCCATTTGGTGCCGTGGTCTTTGATATGATCGCCAATGATTTTCGCACCCCGGCGTCCCCGATCATTGAGGCCGCGATCAAAATCACGTTGCGCAGTGTCGTCCCAATCCGATTTGGCATGGCGCAGGAGACCCAAAATTTTCACTGATATGCTCTCCTGAAAAACGCTCGCCCTACTGCATCGATAGTGGGTCTGTGTAAAGCCAATGCGACGTTGTAATGACGCATGCCCGCTAGTCGAAGCTTTCCGGAATAGAATCTTCTAAATCCTCTTCCAATGACGTTGCGGGTTTTTGCTGCTGCCCGATCAAACCAGCAGAAATGCGCTCTACCGCTTCATCTAAAGTCACACGCTGCACCTGCGTCCCCTCGGGAAAGGCGCTGAGCAGGCGCGAAGGGAAGGCGGCGGAAAGCACCACGAAATGCCCTTTATCATCGCGATTGCGGATAAGGCGGCCAAAAGCTTGCGCAAGGCGGGCGCGGATAATCCTGTCATCATAGGCATTGCCGCTGCTGCCTTTGTCTTTCGCGGCAAGTCGCCGGGCCTTGTGCAAGATATCAGGCCGGGGCCACGGCACTGCTTCCAAGACCACGCATCGCAAAGATTGGCCTGGCACGTCCACACCATCGCGCAATGCATCTGTGCCAAGCAGGCTGGCGCGCGGATCATCACGGAAGATATCAACGAGAGTGCCTGTATCAATCGGGTCAACATGCTGCGCGAAAAGCGGCAAGGCCTCGCGCGCCAATCGGTCTGCAATGCGGCCATGTACTGCGCGCAAGCGGCGAATGGCAGTGAACAAGCCCAAAACCCCGCCGCCAGATGCCTCGATCAGTTTGGCATAGGCACCAGCAAGTCCGGGCAAATCGCCCCTTTTGATATCGGTTACGATCAGCACTTCGGCATTGGCGCTGTAATCAAACGGGCTGTGTGCAGCCGACAGCATGGGCTGGGTTTCGAGATAGGAGGAGCCTGATCGGTCAATGGCTGTCTCCCATGCCTGTTGATCATCCTCTACCCTGTCAGTGAGCGTTGCGCTGGTTAGCATCACACCGTGGGCTGGCTCCAAAACAGTGCGGGCAAAAGGCTTCATCGGGTCTAGCCAGCGGCGATGGATCGCGACATCGAATTCGCGCGCATCAGAGCGGTCGACTGCCAGCCAATCGACAAATTCAGGATCTGCCGGGCCGCCAAGCCGGGACAACAATGCTTCCCATGCTGCGATCAGATCGACCCGCCATTGGAGCGAAAAGCGTGCACCTTCGATCCGAGCACGGCCTTGCCCGTCGAGCCAATCGGGTGGGTCGGCCATAATGGCTTCCAATCGGCCGCCCAGTTTCATCAAAGGCGTGCGGATATTGGCAAGCGCTTCTGCGGCGTTTCCGGCTGCTTCGATCAATTCGCCGGGAAGGCCAGCGGCTTCTGTTTCGATGCCATAGCCTGCTTCTTGTCCGCCGCTTTCATCGCGGGCGTAGGTGGCTGTTCGAACGGCTCCTAGGAGTGTTTCAATAGGGCCTATAGGCTCGCCTTCTGCCACACGTTGAAGCCAACCATCGCCGGGAAGGAATTGGCCCGCTTCGCACGCATCCTCAATCGCTTCGCCGCCCTCATCATCGTACGACGCGACATCGGCAAGGCGCGCGGCAAGGCCCCGGCGGCGGCCTCTGTTTTTGCGCTCTGGACCCATGATCCACCGCCGCAGTTCAATGGCCTCTTGCCCTGATAGGGTGGCGGCAAAAGTGCTGTCAGCCGCATCAAAAACGTGATGCCCCTCATCAAAAATAACGCGAGTTGGACGCTGTGCATGATCGCGGCCCCCAAAACCTGACCGCGCTGCATTGATCATGACCAAAGCGTGATTGGCAATCACAAGATCCGCCTGCGCGCTGTCGCGGCCTGCGCGTTCGATAAAGCATTTGCGGTAATGCGGGCAGCCTGCGTAAATGCATTCACCACGCTGATCGGTGAGCGCTGCGATGCCACGTTTGCGGAACAAAGTACCCAGCCAGCCGGGCAAATCGCCGCCAATCATGTCGCCATCGCGTGTGTAACTTGCCCAGCGCGCGACCAATTGCGCAAGGATGGCGGGGCGGCCTGCAAATCCGCCTTGCAACGCGTCTTCCAGATTAAGGAGGCACAGGTAATTCTCGCGGCCCTTGCGCACCACTACGGGCCGCGTGCCATCGCCGCGTTTGGCAGGCCATGCCCGGCGGCTTTCTGATCTCAATTGGCGTTGGAGGTTCTTGGTAAAAGTCGAAACCCAGACAGTGCCGCCTGATGCGCTTGCCCAAAGGGAAGCGGGGGCAAGGTAGCCCAACGTCTTGCCGATCCCAGTGCCCGCTTGCGCAAGTGCGATATGCGGGGTTTCATCGCGGGTGCGCGGGGCGAAAATACGCGCGGCGTTTTGCGCGTAATCACGCTGACCTTCGCGCTTTTCAGAGCCTTCGCCGGTTAGCTCATCAAGCTGGGCAAGGATATCGGCTGCGGGCAATTCCACCTGTCGGGGCGGGGTGCGTTCGCCTGCTTCCTCCCACTCGCGCAGAGTGGAAAACAGCCATTTTTCAGCGCGTTCAGGGCGTTTGATATGGGGCTTTATAACATTTACCCAAGGCCAGCGCAGTTTCTGCATGGATTGAAGCGTCGTCCATGCCCCTTCGCGCTCAAACCATTCGGGATCTTCGCACATTGCCGTCAACACGCCTGCGGCCAATTGCAGGAACTGGGGCACGTCGGCATCGCCATGTGGAGGGTCAATCTCCAGAGCTTGGGCGAGCCCGCGTGGGGTTGGGACGCAGAAACGGGCGGGATGCACGAACGCAAACAGTTCGAGCAGATCAAGGCCAGATAGGTCAGGATAGCCCAGCCGGTTCGCGATCAAAGGCGCATTGATAAGCAGCACCGGCGTATCAGCCGCGGCCATAATCGCATCGCCTTTGGATACCGCCTCTGTCTCCCCATTGGCAGACCGCAGCCAATTGCCCGAATGGCTCGAATGCAAAGCAGGCAGGGGGAGGGGCTGAGGCGCGGTCACAACCTCACGATGATAAAGCGCAACGCGGAAGTAAACGCCCCACTTTAGGATGCCCACCATTGCCGAGCAGGAAGGCAGGTAAAACGCCCTAAGACCTCTTTAACCCCGCGTATTTTATAGCCTTGCGGCCAGTTGCGGATCATTCAGGGGACGAGCAATGAGTTTTGGTAGAAAAGGATTGCAGCCGGGCCAAGCTGCGCAGCAGCCAGCACGGGGCGTGCAAAAAACACATTCCTCTCAGGCCATTGAGAGAGACATCATGATCGCAAAACGCGAGGCCGCTTTGATCGAGGAAAGGCTTCGTAAAGTGCCGTACATGACCTCGTCGCAACTCATAGCTGCGGGTCAAAACGAATGGCAATCCGCTGGAGATACGCAGCCAATTTCGGACGAAGACATGGCGGCCAAGCGCGCTGCCTTCATCGCGTCCGAACGGCAACGCAAGCGGGATGAGGAAATCGGGCAAGGCAGCTTGCCTGATGCTAATGGCGAGTATTCCAGCGACCCTATGGCTCAGCTGCGAAATGATGCACGCCCGGCCAAACCGCTCGCCAATCATCAACAGCCCGCCGATGACGTGATGTATCGGCCATCACAGCAAAGCTACAGATCAACAGGCATTTCAGCAGGCAGCCGCTCACGCAGCTCTGGCAAATCGGGCTTTATCTTTGGAGAACCAGCCGGGCGCAGTGTTGGGCTTGCCTATGTCCTGTGGTTCATCCTTGGTCAGGCTTCGATCCACCGGTTCTATTGCGGCCAAGCCGAAAGCGCTTGGTTCCAACTTTCTCTGTTTATCGGGAGCCTTGTGACCTTGTTCGTGCTGCCCATGATCGGAATTGTCGGATTTATCGCATGGGTGATGTGGATCGTTGCAGATTTGTTCCTGATCCCCGGCATGATGCGGCGTTTCAAAGCTGAGAATTCCTCCCATCACGTGTTCGCATAAGAAAAATAGGATTATTGCCATGATACGCAAGATTATCGCCGCGCCCGCATTGGCAATTCTTGCCACCAGTGCTGCCCCCATTGCAGCACAAGACGCCACCACGCAGCCCCTGTCTGCTGCGACCAGTGAACAGGATGAGGTGAAAGCCAAAGCGCAAGCGGTGCAGCGTCACATTGATGCCTATCGTTCGCGCGATCTCGATCGGTTCGTGGCGACTTTCGCGCCTAATGCGCAGGTTTACGCCAATGGCATGGTCGCCACCGGGCACAAACAGATTAGAGAATTTTACCGGCTAAACTTCGCCCCCGGCGCGCCCAAGATTTCGATCAGGGAAAGCGGGATGGCCGGGCCTTATGTCTATGTGACCATCGGTTATGTGACGAAGGACGGTAATGAGGTGTGCTGTTCTTATTCCGAATATGAAGTGATCGAAGGCAAGATCACGTATCTATCGGCAAGCGGTTAGAGTGCGCAGGATAGATGGGCAAAAGAGAGGCGACGCAGTACACGGACGCTCCGCCGCCTCTCCCTTGCGACCCTAAGGCCTCCCGGGGGAATGAGAGGCTAATCTTAGGGTAAGCGCTCATGCTTAGTGTTTGCCGGGGTTTTTGACGCTTGGATTGCATCATCGCGACACTCGGCTACGCATGAACGCATAGTAATGGGTCAAAAACTCTTTTGAATCCCGACAGTAAACGTAAAATCGGTCGGCATTTGCGGGCCGTTGAGGTCCTGCACCAAAGGCACTCCGCCCTCGATGCCAAGCCGCCAACCCTTCAATGTTCCGCCTGTGGCTGCGAAATTCACGCCCGCAAGCGCGGTTACGCTGTCGCCGCCTTGGAAATCAGGATTGGCTGTTTGCACAGGGCCAACGATGTTGGGATCTAGACCGTCAACTCGGCCCAAAGTTTGCGCCTGCACACGCCCTGACAAGGATATGCCGGGCGTCAAAGCGGCAGCGACCCACGCTGTCGCCTGATAGAGGTCGCCGTGGGAATATCCTTCATCGTTGGTGCCCAGCCTGATTGTGCCGCGCACCTGCGCGCCCCAGCCAAAGCTTTCATTTTGATCGCGATAGGTGATGCCGGGCTCCAAATCCCACGTGCCCGATCCAATTTGCATCGGATATGGCGTGCGCACAGTCGGGTTCATGCCCATAGGCGTTAGGATTTCCGCCTCCTCAGTGATGGTTCCAGTGGGTACGGAAACGCCTGCATTGATATGCACAGTATCGGTAAGCCCGATCAAAGCGGCCACTTTCGTGTCGCCCAAATCGGCAGTGCGCGTGCGAAAAGTGCCAAGCTGCGTATCACCCATCCCGCCCTGGAAGGTGATGTGGTCCATTTCTTTGGTGATGTAATTGCCCATCACCATCAAAGTGATTTGGTCAGAAAGACCGTACATCACGCCCGGCATATGCATATCCATGCGCATGCTGGTGGGCACAATGCGCAAGGTTGGCGGTTGGCCAGCGGCTCCAAAAAAGCGATTGGGAGCGGTCGTGGCCACTTCTTGCGGGGTCACGCTGTCAGTGCCGATTTGAATGCCAGCCATGTCCATATGCATGAACCGATAGCTCACCATCCATTCGCCTTTGGCATGGCGGTGATCGCCCATTACGCCAATGGGCGCGTGGTCGAGCGAGTTGATGCCCGATCCTGCTTTGTCATGGCCTTCATCAGCCATAGCCGGGGAAGCTGCAAAAACGCAGCCAGCTGCGACGAGCGATGCGCCCGCCTTCAATAACGATTTCATTGGGTTACTCCTATTGATCTGAATTGTCTGGGGTCAGATCAAAAGGGGCGGACCTGTCGCATCATAAGCGGGGAAGGGTGGCCGCGTCGCAAGCGCGCGCACTGGCGCAGGTTGAGGCAAAGCGGGCGTCGTCTTGTGAAGCGCGATCAGCGCGGGGTCTGGCGGCAGGGTTGGGCCGCAAGCAGAACAGCACGGATTGGCAGTGCTATCGGGATCATGGCCAGCATGGTGATTGGCATGCGAGCTGTGATTTGCATGCATGCTGTGATCGGTCACCATTTCCGCATGCGCCGCATCGACATCCTGCATCGCCGCCAGTGCGGTATCCGCGCAACACGGCGCGCCCAGCAATGTGCGCAGCATAAATGCAGCAAGCATCAAGCAAAGCAATTGAGGGCGAAAAGTGCGAGGTATCACAATGGGATCGCGCCGTAGCGTGGTATTTTGTTAACTCAAGTCCAACTCGATCAATAACGCCATTGAACCGGCGAAGGTTCCGGTACACTTTGGATAAGGAACGCAATCAACGCTTCCGCATTTGCCTTGCATCATCTGCTCTGTTCCATCAAAGCCGCGCAACTATGTCCGATACCGATCTTATCCAAGCAGCCCAATCCTCCAAAGCCTGGCCTTTTCAAGAGGCGCAGCGTCTGCACAAACGCTTGCACGGCAAAGGATCAAAACCGCGCGATGCGGGAGAGCCAGTGCTGTTTGAAACAGGATACGGCCCATCAGGCTTGCCGCATATCGGCACTTTTCAAGAAGTGCTGCGTACCACGCTAGTCCGCCGCGCCTATGAAGCTTTGACAGGCGGCGCGCCGACGCGGCTGGTTGCGTTTTCTGATGATCTGGATGGCCTTCGCAAAGTGCCCGATAATGTGCCTAACCAAGCAATGCTGACAGAGCATTTGGGCAAGCCTTTATCGCGCATCCCCGATCCGTTCGAAAAGTATGAAAGCTTTGCCCATCACAACAACGCGATGCTGCGCGAATTTTTGGACCGGTTTGGGTTCGATTATGAATTCGTAAGCTCGTCAGACCGCTACAATTCGGGCGCGTTTGATGAGGCGCTGAAAGGTGTGCTGACGAACTTTCAAGCGATCCTCGATATTATGCTTCCCACATTGGGGGAGGAGCGGCGCAAATCCTATTCACCGCTTATGCCCATTTCGCCCACAACCGGCGCAGTGCTGCAAGTGCCGATTGAGGTGGTTGATGCTGATGCGGGAATGATCCGCTTTACCGACGAAGATGGCGGCGTGGTCGAACAATCCGCATTGGTTGGCAAGGCCAAATGCCAATGGAAAGTCGATTGGGCGATGCGCTGGGTCGCATTGGGCGTTGATTATGAAATGTACGGCAAGGATTTAACCGATAGCGGCGTGCAATCAGGCAAAATCGCGCGCGTGCTTGGCGGGAACAAGCCAGAGGGGCTGATCTATGAAATGTTCCTTGATGCCAATGGTGAGAAAATCTCCAAATCCAAAGGCAATGGCCTCTCAATCGAGGAATGGCTGACCTATGGCAGCGAAGAAAGCCTAGGCTTTTATATCTTCGCCAATCCCAAAAGCGCGAAGCAATTGCACGCAGGAGTGATCCCCAAAGCGATTGATGATTACTGGCAATTCCGGGAGCGTTTGCCCGAACAGGCACTGGACAAGCAGCTTGGCAATGCCGCGTGGCATTTGCTGCGCGCAATTGATGCGCATGACGGGCCTGATGCGCCGGGGGCGGGGGATACGCTTTCAGTACCGTACAGCCTGCTGCTCAATCTTGTCAGCGTGCTTGGGCTTGAAGCAACGCCTGAAAATCTGGCCGAATATGTGGCGAGTTACACAAGCGAGGCTGTGACCGATCCTGCACTGATGGCGCTGATTGAAAGCGCGGTGAATTATAACCGCGACTTTGTGGCCCCGACATTGGCCAAACGCGCGCCAGAGGGCGGTGAGATTGCAGCTTTGCGCGAACTGGATGCGCGTCTTAGCGCGGCGGCGGCAGATACGAGCGCTGAAGACTTGCAGACCATGGTCTATGAGATCGGCAAAGATGAAGCCTATGGTTTTGAAAACCTTCGCGATTGGTTCAAAGCGCTTTACCAAACGCTGCTCGGATCAGAACAAGGCCCGCGCATGGGCAGCTTTATCGCGCTATATGGTGTGGAACCCACAAGAAAGCTGATCGAAGAGGCTTTGGCCAAAGCGTAACGTCTATTTCCAGGGCCGCGTGCGGTACCATTTGGTGATGACGTATTTGGTGCCTCTGACCACGGGCGTTCCTGCATGGATCACGGCCTCGTTCGGGCTGCCATCGGGAAGGGCGTTGTTCCATAGCAAAAGCACGCCTTCCTTAGGCTCCATATTGATGCCCAGTTCGACGAAATGCGTGCCGCCGCCTTCTTCGACATCGTTAAGGTAAGCCATTGCAGTCCAGCTGCGTTGACCGCCGCGTTTGCGTTCAAGCTTCCAATAATTTTCGGTGGTGTAGAACCAATCAT
>JBCAZT010000038.1:0-23748 GCA_038532855.1 Pseudomonadota bacterium | reverse complement strand
CTCCGATCTATTTGCTGAGCGGCTGCCGGTGCAGCGACGATGGTTGCAGCTGAGAGTGATACTACGCTCGCTGCCAAGAGATATTTGAGTTTCATGGTAAAGCCCCTGAACACGGTGGAGAAGGTATTCGATGCGGCGCCCCTAGGACCGCTTCACTTCGGGAAAGAGACGGTTTTATGACAATTGTGTGACACGAATCTTTTGAGAGCGCGGTTCCCGCTTTCAAAAAATACCCATCCACAGGCTAAGCCTAGGATTCCCGAGGGTAAAAGAGAGTGTGTTGCACTCACGCCACGAAATCAGGAATTTTACCAAGGGATCGCACAGCCCGCGATAAAACGTGGCCGATCGCAGATGGATCGATTTCGCTGGATAATCAGATGTCTTTCGCACTGCACCATTTGCCGAGTCGCACTTGCGAACAGGCAGCTCACTGAACGCTCGTCAGGCGAGATTGATCTCGCGCAGGCGCTGCATCAAGAAATCGTGCGAGCTTATTGCCTCGGGTGGGGTGTCCCAGCAATCTTCGCCCGTGCAGCTGGCCAGCGGCTCAATCATATAATCGGGTCGGAAATGCAGAAAGAACGGCATGGAATATCGCGAGCGCAGCGCAGCCGGGCCTTTGGGATTAACCACCCGGTGCGTCGTTGAAACGAGGCGGCCATTGGTCAACCGCTCCAGCATATCGCCAACATTGATAACCAGCGCGCCTTCGGGAACATCAACCGCGTGCCAGTTGCCCGCTTTGGTGAGAAGTTCCAAGCCTGCTTCTTCGGCACCAAGAAGCAAAGTGATCGTGTTGATATCACCGTGGGCTGCGGCCCTTATTGCCCCTTCAGGGGCATCGGGGCCAAGCGGTGGGTAGTGGAGCAGGCGCATAACCGAATTGCCATCTTCCACCGTGCTCGCAAAAAAATCGCGCGGGAGATCTAAATGCAACGCAATCGCTTCAAGAACGCGGCTGCCTGCGGTTTCAAATGCTGCGTAAAGTTCGCTGAAAGTTGCCTCAAAACCGGGGGCTTCTTTGGGCCAGATATTGGGACCCATGAATTCTACCAAAGCATGTCCTTCAGGTAATTCGCGGCCGACATGCCAAAATTCTTTTAGGTCAAAGACGTTTGCATCCTTGGCCTTTTCCGTGCCGAACGGTGTATAGCCGCGAGCCCCGCCGCCACCTTCGATTTTGTAACCACGCTTCACATCATCGGGCAGCGCAAAGAAGTCTTTAGACTGCGCCTCTGCGCTGGCGATCAGATCTGCAGGAATGCCGTGGTCACGCACAACAGCAAAGCCAAATTCGGCAAAGCTGCGGCCCAATTCGTCGGCGATTTCTTCGAGAGGCTGTGCAAGCGAAACGCTAGCGATGTTTACGGCGGTATCAGTCATAGCCAACCATTTAACCGTTCGCGCGCGGTTTTTCCATCGCCATCAGAACGGGAGGAACAGGCTGGCCAAAGCAGCGCTCATGAGGTTGGCGAGACTTCCCGCTGCTAGGGCCTTTAAACCCAATCGCGCAATTACGGGGCGTTGATTGGGAGCAAGACTGCCAGTGACCGCCATCTGGATCGCGATCGATGAGAAATTGGCAAATCCGCACAGCGCAAAAGTCAGGATAGATCGGCTGCGGTCTGTAAGACCCACAACCGCGCCCAGTTCAATGAAAGCGACAAATTCGTTGAGCACAATCTTGGTCCCAAACAATCCGCCTGCGATCTGCGCCTGATCCCAATCGGATATCCCGATCAAGAACATGACGGGCGCAAAAACATAGCCGAGCATTTGCTGGAATGAGATATCGGGATAACCAAACCATGCGCCCACCCCGCTCAGCATACCATTGGCCAATGCGACCAACGCCACAAACACCATAACCATCGCGCCAACGGCCACTGCCAGCTTTACGCCTGTGGTTGTGCCTTGTGCGGCAGCCTCGATTATATTGGCGGGCTTTTCGCCCTCTTCGAATGTCTCTGAAACGGTCACATTGGCAAGCTGCTTGTCGTGTTCAGCGGCTTCTTCTGGATCGTCGGGCATGATGATTTTGGCCATCAAAATACCGCCAGGAGCCGACATAAAGGCTGCGGCAAGCAGATAAGGAACTGCATCGCTGCCTAGAAACGAGGCGTAGGCTGCCAGAATGGTGCCTGCAACGCCCGCCATACCGACGCACATTAATGTAAAGAGTCGGGATGGCGGAAGGGCCGCCAGATAGGGACGCACGACAAGCGGGCTTTCGGATTGGCCAACAAAGATATTGGCAGCCGCCCCCAATGCTTCGACCTTGCTTATACCAGTCAGCCAACCAATCGCACCGCCCAGCCAACGCACAAGCCGCTGCATGATGCCCAGATAATAAAGTATGGATACGAGCGCAGCGAAGAAAACGATCACAGGCAAGGCCGCAATCAGGAATGTGTTTGCAAAGGGGTTGGCATCCATCGGACCGAACAATGTCTCAATCCCCGCAACCGAATAATCGAGCAAGGCAATTACGCCATCAGACAAAAACTTGATCGCGGTAACGCCGAAACTGGTCCTTAAAACGAGCAGCGCCATAACGGCTTGCAAAGCAAAGGCTGCGCCGACGACGCGCAGGTTAATATTGCGCTTTCCCGATGACAACAGGAACGCGATGGCGAGGATCGCGATGATCCCGGCGATGCTGAAAAGATAGGGTGAGATGGCTGTGTTCTCGCCGCTGCAAACTGCGACGCCCCCGAAAGTTGATCCCGAAGCGGCAAGGGTTGGCATTTTGCGATGGCTTACGCAATGGCTTTAGCAAGCTTCCACAGGCAAGCGCGCATCGGCTTTGCATTTGGCTGCGCCCTGCCTAACCATGTCAGCATGAACGAAGCCACTGCAAACACCTCGATAGAAAACGCTAAAAGCGCATCCAGCATTACAATGCCAACGGGGCTGTTTGCTTTCCTTATTCTATATGGCGGGATGACCGTGCTGGCAGGGGTGGTCGCATTCAAGCAGGTGCAATTGTGGCCTAGCAATCTGGCGGTTGAGGCTGGGATATTCCCTTTCTTACTGCTTGTGGTGATCTCCAGCACAATCTCGCAATTGTATGGCAAGGCCATGGCGCAAAAACTGGTGTGGTGGGGGTTTGTCCCGCTCGCTTTATCAGCGGCAATTATCTACCTAGTTTTGAGCTTGCCCCCCTCGCCTGAAATGACCGAGTTTCGCGGAGAGGATTTGGCCGCATTCGAGCGTGTCTTGGGCCAAACCCCGCGCATTTTAATGGCGGGACCGGCGGCCTATATCACCTCGCTTTTGATCAATATCTGGATCTTTGATCGGCTACGCGGCAGCGGGGATGCGAGCACTTTTGGCCTGATGGTGCGCGGCGCGATTGCCTCTGCGCTTAGCCAAGGGCTTGATTCGGTGATTTTCATCACGCTCGCTTTTTACGGCGAGTTTGACATCACCAATTTGCTGGTCGGGCAGGTTCTGGCCAAAGTCACACTGAGCCTGGTGCTGGTGCCATTTCTTATCACGTTTGGCGTGAAGGCAGCGACTTGGCTAGATAGTCGCAGCAGTTAAACGAACCCGCTTTCGCCCAAAGCATCGGCCACCACCGCTGCTCTTAACGCTTCAATACCCATGCCTTTCTCGCTGCTGGTGAGGTGCAGTTCGGGAAAGGCGGCAGGGTGTTTGCGCGCTTCATCGGCGACTTTGTTGGCGACCCGGTCCAGATCGCTCGCTTTGATTTTGTCGGTTTTGGTTAGGACCAATCGATATCCGACCGCTGCCTCGTCCAGCATTTTCATCATTTCGCGGTCGGTGTCTTTCAAGCCATGACGGCTATCGACCAGCACCAGATTGCGC
This sequence comes from Pseudomonadota bacterium, assembly GCA_038532855.1. GTDB lineage: Bacteria > Pseudomonadota > Alphaproteobacteria > Sphingomonadales > Sphingomonadaceae > Erythrobacter. Next base: position 19,914 of record JBCAZT010000038.1, on the reverse strand, counting down.
GCAAGAACCTGCCGACCGCGTAGGTAGCTTTTGACGAGACTTTTCCATTTTTCAACGACTTTGACGGGCGCTTTGGCAAAGCCATAGCCGGGCATATCGACGAGGCGAAATTGCGTCGGCTCGCCCACTTCAAAGAAATTCAATTCCTGCGTGCGGCCCGGCGTGACAGAAGCGCGCGCAATGGCTTTGCGGCCCGTGAGCGCATTGAGCAGCGAAGACTTGCCAACATTCGACCGGCCGCAAAACGCGATTTCAGGCACAGTGGGATCTGGCAGGAATTTCAGCTGCGGCGCGGACAGCAGGAAATCCACCCGGCCTGAAAACAAGCGGGATGCCGCCCTTTCGCGCAATTGCTGTTCGCGCTCTTCCAGTGAGGGCAGTGTGCTGGTCAAGCCTTGCTCTCTGCTTCTTTAGCTTTTTCCTTAGCCTTCTCAGCTTTCTCTTTCTCCGCTGCCGCTTTCAATTGCGGGTGCTTTGAATAGAGATAGCTTTGCTGAGCGAGCGTGAGGATGTTTGACGTTACCCAGTACAGCAGCAGACCAGCTGCAAACGGCGCCATAACAAACATCAAAATCCAAGGCATGATGTTGAAAATTTGCTGTTGCATCGGGTCCATCGTCGATGGGTTCAGTTTAAACGTCAGCCACATTGTGACGCCAAGCAGCACAGTAAGCACGCCGATGCCGAGGAAGCCCGGCACATCGAACGGCAGCAAACCAAACAGGTTGAGGATCGTCCATGGATCGGGCGCGGACAAATCTTTGATCCAGAACGGAATGAAAGCCTCGTGGCGCATTTCAATCGCCAGGATCAGAACCTTATACAAAGCAAAGAAGATCGGAATTTGCAGCAAAAGCGGTAGACACCCTGCTAGCGGATTGACCTTTTCCTTCTTGTACAGCTCCATAATCTTTTGCTGTTGCTGCTGCTTGTCGTCCTTATACCGCTCTTGGATTTCCTTCATTTTCGGCTGCACAGCTTTCATCTGCGCCATGGAGCCAAATTGCTTTTGCGCAATCGGGAACAAAAGCCCGCGTACAACAAAGGTCAGCGCGATGATCGCAAGGCCGAAATTGCCAATCAGGCCAAACAGCGTTTTCAAAAGCCACAGCAATGGCTTTTCCAAGAACCAGAACCAGCCCCATGAAATCGCAAGATCGAACTGCGCGATGCCATCTGTTTCCATGTAGGCTTCAAGAACATCATTTTCCTTGGCGCCGGCAAACAGCTTGGTCGATTGCGAAAGCGTGTCGCCTGCCGCAATCGTCACGGGCGCATAGCTGATATCCGCGCGATAAACGCCATTGCTGAGGCGGCGAAAGGCTGGCTCTGCCGCGCCTTCTTCAGGGATCAAAGCTGACAGCCAATACCGATCAGTAAAGCCGATCCAGTCCACCGCACCCGTAGGCCGATAGGGATTGCTCGCATCCACGGGCAGGTCATCATAGCCATAGTCTTCATCGATAGTCCCGCCAAAGGAACCAACAGGCCCTGCATGGACAAGCCATTCATCAGGAGAGGCATTGGTGATCGAACGGTCTATCAGCGCAAAGGGCTGCACAATGGCTGCCGCGTCGCCAGTATTTTCGACTTTTTGAACCGCATTGATCATAAACTGATCATCGATTGTGTAGGTGATCGAATAGACAACCCCGTTTTCCGCTATGTGCGTTAGCGTCACGGGCGTATCAGGCGTTAGATTTTCGCCGTCCGCCACCCATTGTGTGGTGCTGGGAAGCCGCTTTCCTTCAACGATAAAGCCAAACTCAGCGAAATATTGGTCAGGCGTGCGCGCTGGAGCGAGCAATTGGACAGGCGGCGCGTCTTTATCGACCGTTTGGCGATAGTCGATGAGCGTTAAATCATCGATCCGCGCTCCAACCAGATTGATAGAACCCTTCACACGCGGCGCATCAATCGCCACGCGATCAGCGCTGCCCAATGCTGCGTCCAGATCAACGGGGCCTTGATCAGCGCTGTCGCTTCCCAAATCGGTTGCAGCGCCCGCGCCAGATGCCGCTTGCTGCGCGCTAGCGGTCGGCTCGCTCGATGCATTGCCCTCTTCGGAAGCCGTTACCGATGCTTCTGGATAGAAGAACCGCATGCCCAAATCCCAGCCAAGGATCAGCAAGCCGGAAAGCACGACGGCGAGGATGAGATTGCGTTGATTGTCCAAGGTTGAGCCCGTTTATCTGTAGCGCTTAAGTGTGTTATTTAGGTATGACAGTTAGGAATGCCAGCCCTTCAAGGAACCGGATCATGCCCGCTGCCCCCCCAAGGGTGACAGCGCCCTATACGCTTTGCCGCCATCCATCCACCCTTGATCGCACCATGCTTTTGCAAAGCCTGAATGGCGTATTCGCTGCAGGATGGGGCAAAGCGGCAAGTGGGCGGCAAAATGCGCGAAGGGCCAAGCTGCCAACCGCGAGCGATCCAGATGAGGATTTGTTTCATCCTCTGGGCTTTCTGTTTCCGCGCCTAGACCTGCGAGCGCTATCGCCTTTACCTTGAGCGGCGCGCTCTAAGACGATTTCTAATTCCTGAAGCATTTGCGCAAAATCGCGTTCCACCCCGCCTGCGCGGCCAATCAAAACGTGATCATGGTTGGAAAGAGCATTGGCAGACATCACCGCGCGTAGCAATTCACGAAACCGCCGCTTCATCCGGTTGCGCACCACGGCATTGCCGATTTTCTTGGTGACGGTGATTCCATAGCGCACGCCTTGATCGCCATTGGGACGAGTGAGCAGCACAAAACCAGGCCGCGCATTGCGAAGGCCCTTGTTAGCGGCAAGAAAATCAGCGCGTTTTGTGAGGACGGTAAAGCTCATCACGGACTGTATACACCAGTCGGGCTCCCAGAGGGAGCCCGCAAGTTCGACCGCTCGCTTGCAGCGACGCGACGCTTGAACGCAAAAAGCGAGGAAATCGCACCCCAGACGGGGCGCGCAAAAATCAAGCAGTCAGCTTCTTGCGGCCGCGACGACGACGCGCGCGCAGCAGTTTGCGTCCACCGACTGTCGCTTTGCGCGCGAAGAAACCGTGGCGACGCTTGCGCACGAGATTGCTGGGCTGGAAAGTCCGCTTCATTTCGACCTCAAATAATCTAGCTGATGTCGTTGCCGGTAAATCGCTTACGCGGGGCTGACATCGGGAATAATGATCGCACAGCGCAAGACGCTCAAACGATCTAAATCAGGCGGAAGCCGTTATGAGATGGATGCTGATGAGTCAAGCAGGCTCTTTGCTTTAGAGCGCTGCAAGAGCCTCCAATTGAACAGCGCTCAGCTGAGTATCTAAACGCTCATAGGTGATTTCAGGCAAAGCAACTTGGACAGGTTCAGCCTGCGGTGCTTTCCAATTGCGGTTTTCCTGCACCCAATTGCGCATTTCATCACCGTTGAGCCAAAGCGCGCTGTGATGAGGCACCGAGTTGGTCATCGCGTAAAATTCGCGTGCGCGGCCTTCACTCATGCCCATTTCGACGTAGTAATCGAGATAGAGGCGGTTCTCAGGCGCATCTTCCGCAAAGTCTTTCGGTTCCCGCCCATAGATATCGCGCCAAGAATGCACAGCGAATTCTGCATTGTCGTCCATAGTGCGCGTTGCCCCAGCTAAAAACAGCTCTACGCCGCCTGATCGGACCGATCCGCCAGCAGGGACATGCGTTGCAATGCCGGCCTCGCGGATCAAACGGCCCAATTCAAGATTGGCCAAATCATGGCTGGTGCCCGGAGCTTCGATCATTTCAAGCCGCTCAAGCTCAGGAAAATCTCTCAGCATGGCCGCGAAGTGAAGCGGGGCAGTCACATCGGTTGATCCGACCATAGCGACACGGTTTTCATCTAGCACGCGGAACGGACCGTATTGCGCAACTGCAATGGCGTGAACTGGCTGGGCAACAGGTGCCTGATAACGCGCAGCATCACGGGCGAAAGTAGTTGTGTGCGTTGTTACAACGCCATTGACAGTTTCAAAAGTCGTAGCGGCAATACCAGTCACCTGCGGCTCCGTTTGTGCAAGCAAATATTCCGCGTGCGCGTCCACTACTCGCACCCAGCTTTGGGTAGCTGGATCCCACTCTTCAACCCACCGTTCTGTGCTTACAACATGCGCAGCAGCATGCGTCGCTTGCGCAGCGGCAAGGCTTGGCGCGCACAGTGCAAATAAGCACAAAAGAAGGCGAGTGATCGTGTTCATTAAACACGGTTTGCCCCACAGCCCTTTTAAGAAGAGCGAATTTCTATGCTTGCTAAAGTGTTAGGAATTGATGCGGAGGCAGCATGCAAGTGACCGCCAAGCACGTCTGATAACATGATCTTAACCGGGTGAATGCGCGAGGCGCAGCTATGCTGAACCATCTTAATTTACGGGGGTTAAGCGCAATTGGTCGCATTGGTGGAAACGGTCGCCTATTTGGGGCTGGAGGCGCGCCGGGTCGAAGTGCAATGTCAAGTTGCTCCCGGAGTGCCGCGATTTTCCATTGTCGGCCTTCCTGATAAAGCGGTGAGCGAGAGCCGAGAGCGTGTGCAGGCGGCTCTATCAGCTATGGGCTTAGCCCTTCCACCCAAGCGGATAACGGTAAATCTTTCCCCCGCTGACCTGCCCAAAGACGGTTCGCATTATGACTTGCCGATTGCCTTGGCTTTGCTTGGGGCGATGGGAGTTACCGATGCTGAACAATTGGGCGATTGGATTGCTGTCGGGGAATTGTCGCTCGATGGGCGCGTTGTGGCTTCCCCCGGCGTTTTGATCGCTGCGCTTCATGCAAGCGAGATGGAAACGGGGCTGATCTGCCCCAATGACCAAGGCTCAGAAGCCAAATGGGCAAGCGGTGTGCCTGTTCTTGCCCCGCGCGATTTATCAAGCCTTCTTGCGCACCTGAAAGGCGATATGGTTTTGCCTGATCCTGCACGCGGGAAAGTACGCGATGCTGTTCAAGTGACCGATCTCAAACAGGTAAAAGGCCAGGAAACTGCCAAGCGCGCCTTGGAAATCGCGGCGGCCGGTGGGCACAATCTGCTGATGACGGGGCCGCCGGGATCAGGCAAAAGCTTGCTTGCCTCGTGCCTTCCCGGCATTTTGCCGGAGCTGACGCCGACAGAAGCGCTTGAGGTTTCGATGGTGCAATCGGTGGCGGGGACGTTGGAATCTGGGACGATAAGCAGAGCTCGCCCTTACCGTAGTCCGCACCACTCCGCTAGTATGGCAGCCCTGACAGGAGGCGGGTTAAAAGTGCGCCCCGGCGAGGTCAGTCTGGCGCATTTAGGAGTGCTCTTCCTTGATGAGCTACCGGAATTCCAGCGCCCTGTTTTGGATGCGCTTCGCCAGCCGCTTGAAACCGGCCAAGTTGATGTCGCAAGGGCCAATGCGCACGTGACTTTCCCCGTGCGCGTGCAATTGATTGCAGCGATGAACCCCTGCCGATGCGGCCATGCGGGCGAGGCAGAACGCATTTGCGCGCGCCATCCCCGCTGCGTGGGGGATTATCAAAGCCGGCTTTCAGGCCCATTGCTCGACCGGATTGATTGCCACATCGAAGTTGCCGCGGTCAGCGCGATGGATTTATCACAGCCAGCGGCATCTGAGGGAAGCGAAGATGTAGCGCGCAGAGTTGCGATGGCCAGATCAAGAGCGGTTGAACGCGGCATTAGATCCAACGCCGAATTGGAAGGCGAGGCGCTCGAACATTACGCAGCACCTGATGAGGACGGCCGCGCTTTATTGACGCGTGCAGCGGAAAAGCTGCGCCTGTCGGCAAGGGGGTATACGAGGATGCTGCGTGTTGCCCGGACGATTGCTGATCTTGCAGAGGCTGAACAGATTGGCAGGCCTCACGTTGCAGAGGCTTTGAGTTATCGGCAGCGTTCGGGACTGAGTTAAGCCGCTTGGCTAGTATGTTCGCGCACGACCTCGATGAAAGCGCCTCCCCAATTTTCTAGCTTTTTGGCACCCACGCCTGAAATCTGGCTCATTTCTCGCAAAGTCTCAGGCTTATCGGAAGCAACCGCGCGCAGTACGCTGTCATGAAAGATGACATAGGCTGGCACATTGTGTTCCTGCGCCAATTCCTTGCGCCTTTCGCGCAGCGCATCGAACAAAGGATCGCCCACAGGATTGGCTGTGTTCTCACCCCGGTCGCGGCGGCGGCGTTTCTTGGCGGGTGGTTCAGCTATAGTGACGGCATGTTCGCCTTTCAGGACCGCGCGCGCATCGCCTCCCAATGCCAGACCGCCATGGTCAGTGGGAATAAGAAATTCGTGCGCTTGAAGAGCCCGCATAGTGGGACGCAGCAAAGGGGCTTCGTCTGGTGACATGATGCCAAACACAGATAGGGCGTGATGCCCGCGCTGCGTAATCCGATCATCATCGCGGCCCAGCAGCACTTTTTCGATATGGCCAATGCCAAAACTTTGCCCCGTTCGGTACACAGCAGACAACAGTTTTTGCGCAATCTCTGTCACATCAAGCACTTTGGGCGGATCAAGGCAGATGTCACAATTGCCGCAAGTTTCAGCCGGGCTTTCGCCAAAATGTTTGAGCAAAATGGCGCGGCGACACGTGCTCGCTTCCACCAATCCAGCCAGCGCGTTAAGACGCGCGCGTTCACCGGGAAGACGGGTCTCTTCAACATCGTGCAGCCATTGGCGGGCCTTTGAAAAATCAGTTGCCCCCCAGAACAATTGGGCAATGGCAGGATCGCCATCGCGGCCTGCGCGGCCCGTTTCTTGATAATAGGCCTCGATAGATTTGGGCAGGCCCGCATGGATGACAAAACGCACATCGGGTTTGTCGATCCCCATGCCAAAAGCGATTGTTGCGACCATCACCATATCTTCTGACCGCACAAATTCCGCTTGCACCCGCGCGCGTTCTTCAGGCGGGAGACCGGCGTGGTAAGCGCCCGTTGGCCTGCCAGTTGCAGCAAGCTTTGCGGCCAAATCTTCGGTCACCTTGCGGCTTTGCGCATAGACTATGCCAGCGCCTTGTGTCCGGGCGATAAAGTCGGCGATTTGACGCGCGGTGTTTTCGCGCGGGGCAATGCGATAGGTGATGTTGGGCCGGTCAAATCCAGCGACCACCATGCCCTCATCAGGGATGCCCAATTGTTTGAGGATGTCCTCGCGCGTGACTTCGTCAGCGGTCGCGGTCAGGGCGAGGCGCGGCACATTGGGATGCGCATCAAGCACAGGGCGAAGGCCGCGATAATCTGGGCGGAAATCGTGCCCCCATTCAGACACGCAATGCGCCTCATCAATGGCGAACAGCGAGATGGGCGTTTCGCGAAGGAGCGATTGGAAACCCGATGTCGTTGCGCGTTCTGGTGCGACGTAGAGCAGATCCAGCTCACCCGCCCGCAGCGCGTCAAGCGTTTCAGCGCGATTGCTATCAGCAGAAGTGAGCGAGGCAGCACGAATGCCAACCGCTTGGGCTGCGCGGATTTGATCATGCATCAAAGCGATCAGCGGGGAAACGACAACTGCAGTCCCGGATAAAGCTAACGCCGGAATTTGATAGCAGAGCGACTTCCCCGCCCCTGTCGGCATCAAGGCAAGCGTGGGCAAGCCCAGTAACACCCGCGAAATCACAACCTCTTGCTGGCCACGAAAACCTTCATACCCGAAAGTTTCGCGTAAAATGCCGTGAATGTCGGGAAGCGTCGCCGTGTTCATGACGCGCAGCCTAGATGATCGGCTGCCCACTTGCAGCCAATCAGGCTTGTGAAAAGTCAGTTATCCAGCGGCTTTTTTCGCTTTGCCCAAATTCACCACAGCTCCATCGCCTTCGCCGGTATGCGGAGTGGCGATTGTGCCGTCTTTGCGGCGGCCAAGGTCTGCTTTGGCAATCAGGTTGAGATCGGTGTGATCAAGGATGCGGCCATCATGGGAAAGGACGGCAACCGAGGCGATTGGCAAACGGTCTTGTTCATCCACCAAGACTGGGTCTTCGGCCACGAAGTCCTCGGTGTATTTCTGCCCCCACAGCCGCAAAGCGATCATTGCAGGCAGCAAATCGAACCCTTTGGGCGTCAATCTGTATTCGACTTTGCGCCGATCATCCTCACAAGGTTCGCGCCTCAAGATGCCGTGATCAACCAATTTGGCGAGCCTATTGGACAAGATATTTCGAGCGATTCCCAATTCCGTCAGGAATTCTTCGAAGTGCTTTAGCCCGTTAAAACTGGCTCTCAAGATCATAAATGACCAGCGTTCGCCCATAACTTCAAGTGCTTGCGGCAATCCGCATTCGCACAGGTCGCGTAAGGGTTCTCTCAATTCGCCCATAATTTTCCTTCTCTCAAGGTCAGCTTAGACCGAACTTTGTGAACGTGGCAAAAATTTTTCAGTTTTTAGTTGCAACTTAAAACCTAATCACATAGGTAGTGATTCGCAACTGGTTTTCATATGAAACCTTCTTGCTCGAAAATCAAACGCCTCTCACGTTAAAGGACAAAGTGATGACCCTCTCCCTTCCCCGCGCTTCACGCCTCTCTATCTTCGCTGCTGCTCTGTTCTATACAGGCGCAAGCTTTGCGGTTGCGACCAGCGCAACGCCCGCAATGGCGAAATCAGGCCCATATTACACCGCCACTCTGGCTGAACCCACGGATGAAACCCGCGCTGTTGCAGGCGGCGTTGCCTGGGCGTGCAAAGGCACAATGTGCGTTGCCAATAAGGGCCAATCACGCCCCATGCGCATTTGCCGCGGCCTGTCACGCGAAGTGGGAGAGATCGCCACTTTCACCGCCAAGGGCAAAGAATTGGAAGCCGATAAGCTGGCCAAGTGCAACGGCAACTAAGCTGAAGGCTTACAAACCCTACCCCCGGGCCGTTTGGTTCTCTCCATCTCAAACGGCTCATCAATACCCCGGCGCGCAGTTCCCCAGACTGACGCCGGGGTTTTTCTGTCCTGGACAAGGGCTGGCGGATCAAAGAAACCCTGATTGCTGCAATTGAGCCCTTAATGCCCCAGCATCGGTGAAAAGATGCGCGTCCCAGCCTCGCTGCCGAGCGGCCTCGATATTGGCCGGATTGTCGTCTGTGAAAAACAGATCTCCGCCAGATCGGCCGCTGCGCGCCTCGACGATTTCGTAGATTCGCGGATCAGGTTTTGCGACTTTTTCAGTGCCCGACACTATGATGTCGTCGAAAAGATCAAAGATAGGGTGTTCGGGCCGAAAGCCGTTCCAAAATTCATGACCAAAATTGGTGAGACAAAACAGCGGGCTCTTCTCGGAAAGCTCCCGTACGATTTCATGCGTCCCTTCAACCGGGCCTGGGATCGTCTCATTAAAGCGCGTCGCATAGGCTTGGATGTGCGCCTCGTATTGGGGAAACTTGGCAATTCGCTCGGGTACCATATCACCTAGGGCGCGTCCGCGATCATGTTCAAAATGCCATTCTTCGGTCACGACATTAGCGAGAAACCAATCAAGTTCCTCTCTGTCTTCGATCAGTTTTTCAAAGAGAGCCCGCAGGTCCCAATGGAAAAGCACCCGCCCTACATCAAACACAACCGCCTTTTGCATGTCACACCCCTCAAACGGCTGCGGCCCGCTCTCCTTGAAGGAGGCGGGCCGCTGCAACCGATATTACGCGCACAAATAGCGCGTTACGCATTTCTTACCCTTGGCGGGCTTTGAAACGGCGGTTGGTTTTGTTGATCACGTAAGTGCGACCGCGACGGCGAATAACGCGGCAATCGCGGTGGCGGTTTTTCAGCGACTTGAGGCTGTTGCGGATTTTCATGGGGAAGGCCCCTTTCGTCTCGGTCAAATAAAAAGGCGCCAAGCGGCTCGCTCAGCGCTCATGAATTTCGAGCGCCGCAAATAGGCAAGGCCGCCGCTGTGGTCAAGCGTCTTCGCGGATTTCGGTCAATTTGCGCTCCCAGCTAAGCGCGTGCGCGATAATTGTATCAAGATCGGCGTGTTTTGGCTCCCAAGGAAGGGTCGCGCGGATGCGTGATGGGTCCGACACCAGCGAATCGGGGTCGCCCGCCCGTCGCCCTTCGATCTGGCGATTGATCTGCATATTGGTAACGCGGTCCACTGCATCGAGCACTTCGAGAACCGAAAAGCCCCGGCCATATCCGCAATTCATAGTCAGCGAACGTGTGGGCTGTTCGATCAAAGCCTCTAACGCCAGCACATGCGCCGCGGCCAAATCGCTCACATGGATATAATCGCGCACCCCCGTGCCATCGGGCGTGTCGTAATCCGTACCGAACACCGCAACGCTGTCACGCTTGCCCAAAGCAGCTTCTACAGCGACTTTAATCAGATGCGTTGCGCCAGCGGTGGATTGGCCAGAGCGTGCGCGAGGATCAGCACCGGCCACATTGAAATACCGAAGAGCGCAGAAATTCAGCGGGTGAGCGGCAACCGTGTCTCCCAGCATCTGTTCTGTCATCAATTTCGACCAACCATAAGGATTGATCGGTTCGCGCGGCGTATCCTCTGTCACGGGGGATTGTTTCGGAATGCCATATGTCGCGGCAGTCGATGAGAAAATGAAATGTGGGACGCCCGCTTTCACCACCGATTCAATCAAAGACCGGCTTTTGGCGGTGTTGTTGTGGTAATATTTGAGTGGGTTCTCAACACTTTCAGGAACGACGATGGAACCTGCAAAGTGCATCACAGCTTTACAATCATGCTTGGCGAAGATGTCCGCTATCAAAGCGCTGTCTTCAATGTCGCCTTCATAAAGTGGCACATGATCGGGAACTGCAAACTTAAAACCAGTCGTAAGGTTATCAATCACCACCACAGGCCAGCCTGCATCGCTCAAAGCGAGAACCGCGTGGCTGCCGATATAACCCGCGCCGCCTGTGACAAGGACGCAGGGTTTGGCCGATTGGGTGTCGTTATGTGTTGTCATGCGGCGCACTTATCAGGGATCCACTGCAAAATAATGAATGGATTGGAAAATTATGTAAGGGGTGGAAGGGTAATACTGTTTTCTCGCCGGGATGTGTTATCGTTCGCAGATAATTTCAATCGGGAGTCGCTCAAATGGCTATCAAAATCCGCTCAGCCGCCCTTACCCTCGCTTTGGCCACTGCGCTTGCTGGGTGTACCAGCACCTATACTGGCCCGGTTGAGGTCACGCGATTTGTTTCTGACAACCCCACCAATCTTGGCCAAGGGCCGATTAAACTGCAGTTTCAAAACGAAGAATTAAAAGAGGAAACCCGCGCAGCCTTTGCAGCTGCCATCGCGCAGGAATTATCCGAGCAAGGCTACACAGTGCAAGTCATCACAGCCCCCGATGAAAGCGGGGCTGCGCAAATCGCGAGCATCGCTACAGAGCGCAGCGCCATTGCATCAACCACCAGCAATCGCGGACCTGTTAGCGTGGGCGTTGGCGGCGGTACCGGCAGTTTTGGCAGCGGTTTGGGCCTTGGTGTTGGCATCAATTTGGGCGGAGGGCAGCGCGGGCCCAATGCCGTCACACAATTGTCCGTTCGGATCACATCCGCCGCAGGCGCAACGCTGTGGGAAGGCCGGGCAGAGCAAGCCATTTCGGTCAATTCTGACTATGCGGATGTCAATGCAAGCGCGCAGGCCCTGGCCAAAGCCTTGTTCCGCGATTTTCCCGGCGGTAATGGAGAGACTGTCAGCATCGATGTCGATGATCTCTAAGGCTCACCTTTAAGGACATACATGACCGAATTTCAGATCGATGCCGCCTTTGACAGCGGCAATATCGAAGTGCTCTCAATCGAGGGGAAGACCGCGCGGCTTGCGATCAAAAAGGACCATATGTCCGATTTCGCGCAGTGGTTTCATTTTCGGGTTACCGGCGCGCAAGGCGAAGAGCTTACACTGAAGATTACAGGCCTCAATCAGTCCGCCTACACAGGCGGTTGGCCGGGCTATGACGCTTGCGTGTCTGAAGATCGCGAATATTGGTCGCGGGCGGCAAGTGCTTTCGAAAAGAGCGAAGAGGATGGAACGCTCACCATCCGATATACGCCAGCCTCCAACATCGCCTATTTCGCTTATTTTGCACCTTATTCGATTGAGCGGCATTATGATCTGGTCGCAGAAGCTGCGGCGAGCGAAGGTGTGGAACTGACACGGCTGACCACAACCTTGGATGGCCGTCCCCTTGATATGCTGTCGATGGGCGATGGGGATGCGCAAGTTTGGCTCTATGCCCGCCAACACCCAGGAGAAACACAAGCGGAATGGTGGATGGAAGGGGCTTTGGAATGCCTCACTGACCCTACCGATCCGGTCGCGCGCGCGCTGCGCAAACAGTGCCGCCTCCATATCGTGCCCAATTGCAATCCTGATGGTTCAGCGCGCGGACACCTTCGCACCAATGCAGTGGGCACCAATCTAAACCGCGAATGGGCCGCGCCATCGGCTGACAAATCACCTGAGGTTCTGGCAATCCGCGCGGCCATGGATGAAAGCGGCGTGGATTTTGCAATGGATGTGCACGGCGATGAAGCGATCCCTGCCAATTTCCTCGCAGGTTTTGAAGGCATCCCATCATGGACCGATGAACTGGGCGAGAAATTCTATCGTTATCAGAGCCTGCTTGACCGGCGCACACCCGATTTCCAGACAAAACTGGGCTATCCCAAAGCACCTGCGGGAAGAGCCAATCTGGCCATCAGCACCAATCAGGTGGCAGAGCGCTATGGTGCATGTGCGATGACGCTCGAGATGCCTTTTAAGGATCTCGCCGACTTCCCAGAGCCAGAACAGGGCTGGTCACCTGAACGCTGCAAAATACTGGCGCGCGATTGTTTGGCCGCTTTGGTGGAATGGCTGAAAGGCGCGGAATAAACGCCGCAACACGATTTACCATCTCTGGCAGGCTAGGTTCATGCCGGGCGGCCAGAAATGTGATATAGCTCGCTTCGCTAGAACAAAGGGGAGAGATGCCATGTCACACACGATACTTCACCGCCGCGCCATTTTGTTGGGTCTTGGCGCATCGGGCGCTTCTCTTTTGATGCCAAGCGCTGCCAATGCGCAGAGCCTTGGCGATATTTTGGGCGGAGTGACCAAGAAAGAGGGCAGTTCGGGCGGGCTTGGCCTTTCCTCCATCCTTGGCAAAGCCACCGATAATGCGCTCGATGATCTGGCTGTACCGGGCGCTTACTTCAATGATGAAGACATCCGGATTGGTCTTCCCGTCCTCAATAAGCTGGGCGGATCTGGCGGCGGCGGATTGCTGGGCACTATTCTTGGAGCGGGCTCTAAAATTGCAGGGCTGCCGGGCCTTGATGAGATTGTACGCGGGATCAATGATGGCGCTGGCGTCGCAGCCGGAGAAGCAAAGCCCATTTTCCGCGATGCAATAGATGGCCTGTCTTTCTCTGATGCACCGGGCATCATCAAAGAGAATGATGGAGGCACGCAATATCTCAAACAATCCTCAAGCGAGGCCCTGTTCGCCAAGCTAACCCCGCTGGTTGACACCGCATTGGGCGATATTGGCGTGCATGGTCAAATTGAAAAACTAAGCCAGCAATCCAGCCTTGTCAGCCAAGCGGGATTGGACCGTGATAGCGTCAATAAAACGGTCACCGATCAGGGGCTCGATGGCATTTTTAAATATGTCGGCAAGGAAGAAATCGCTTTCCGCAAAAACCCACTTAAAGGGCTTGGCGGGATCCTTTAAACGAGGCTTTCGGGGCCAAAGGCATGGGGCAGCAATTGCGATAGCGTGATGTCGCGAACCTCACTTGTGCCCACACAATAAATGATGGGATTTGTCCCACCAAGCGCTGCCAATTCGTGCAGCACTTGGCGGCAGCGCCCGCATGGCGTGATGGGCGCTCCATCGCCTTTATCCTCCGGCCCGATGACCGCCACGGCAATCAGTCCGCCGCGTCTGCCATCATTCATGGCTTTGGAAACGGCGTTGGTTTCTGCACACAGCGCAAGGCCATAACTTGCATTTTCGACATTGGCGCCAGTGACCACCGCGCCATCATCAAACAGCAAAGCGGCCCCCACCTGATAGTCGGAATAGGGCGCATAAGCGTGTTCAGCCGCACCTTTAGCAGCTTCGATCAAGGCATCGCGCTCACTTTGAGATATAGTCATTTCTGCACCACCACCCATTCTAGCGGGCCTTCTGCTGCTGCGCTGTGAAATTGGCTGTTGGCGCTCCATAATAGCCAAGGCCGCCCGGCATAATCGGGCCGCGCGCGGTCGCGCTCCAACCACAAATCCCGCTCGAATGACGTCGCAATTCGATGCCGGTTTTCAAACGCTTCGGAAACTTTCAAAATTACTGGCTTTCCCGCATGCATTTCGATCTGATTGACCAACGTCATCAGCTCGCTTTCAACCGCGGCATCACTCACCGCCTGATCGCAATCGGTTGCCAAGGCATGAAGCTCAATCGCGGGCGGCAACAGCTCTGCACTGCGCGGGACCATCTGCGTGAAGTATGTGCTTTGTGGGTCGGCCGGAATGCAAGGGTTAAACGGCAAGACCACGCCTATTTTCAATGCCGTTTTAGACGCCTGCGCATAGCGGCTGGCAAAATCATCATCGAGTGCGCGCGCTTTGGATTCAAGCCGCAGATACACAAACTGTGCACCAATGGCGGGAAGCGCTGAATATCGCATCCCTGTTGTTTGAGCCGGGATGACAGCGCCCTGTTCTGGGTAAAGCGCAGTATCGGGGCGCCATTCGCGCATATCGATCCATAACCATGCAGAAAAGATGATCCCCGCAAGAACCAGAGCCGCAAAAGTGAGCCAAAAAAAGCGGAACAGTCGGTTGCCTTTGCGGCGTCGGCGGGAACGGGATTGGCGCGCCATATCCTACCCCTTGATATGCAGCACGCAGATCAGCGTGAACAGACGGCGGGCGGTTGCGAAATCCGTTTTAACCTTGCCTTCCAGCCGCTCAAGCAACAGGTCAGCAGCATCATTGTGAATACCGCGCCGGGCCATATCGATGGTTTCGATTTCAGCCGGTGTGGCTTTTCGGATGGCCTGATAATAGCTATCGCAAATTGCGAAATATTCACGGATGGGGCGGCGGAACCGAGCAAGGCCGATCAACAGCGTTTCAAGCAATTCCTCACTTTCATCACTGATATCCATTGCCAGCCGCCCATCACGCACACCCAGGAACAGGCGATAGGGGCCGTTCACCCCACGCTCCGCACTCCGAACGGGTTTGAACGTGTTTTCCTCAATCAAATCATAAATCGCCACGCGCCGTTCCTGCTCGACATCGGCATTGCGCCACAGGATGGTTTCTTCATCCAGAGCGATATGCGCAATACGATGCGTTGAGGCTGCTTGTGGCGCAGAGGAATCGGGCGTCAGATCGGCCATAAGAACGCCTTCGCAGATGAAGTGGCCACACTTCAAGCACTTCCAAAAACCATCCCCGCTATCCACAATCTGAAGAGCGCCCAAAAAAATAAATTTAGCATGATCGCCCTTGCATGATGAGGGGCCTGTGAGCATCAAGGCGGACATGGCTGAAACTGAAATTCTATCGCTCGTCCCGAACGAGACAGACACTGCGCGCAAGCTTCCTTCAAACCTTGAGGCCGAAGCTGCATTTTTGGGCGCGGTGTTGATCGATAACCGGGTGCTGGAAGAATTGCAGACGCCGATCACGCCTGCGCATTTTTTCGAGCCATTGCACCAACGCATTTATGAGCGCACTCTGACTTTGCTGGAACGCAATGCGACCGCTTCGCCTGTTACATTGCGCCCCTATTTCGAAGCGGATGAAGCTTTGAAAGAACTGGGCGGGCCAAGCTATCTCGCCAAACTCACAGCCAATGGAGCAGGCTTGCTCGCGCCGGGCGAATTGGCGCAGCAAATCTATGATCTGGCGCTTTTGCGCGAGCTGGTGAGTGTGGGCCGGGGATTGGTCGAAGGGGCGCTCGACACATCGAAAGAAGTCGATCCGATGGACCGTATCTCGGAGGCCGAAGCTGACCTTTTCAAAGTCGCAGAAGGCGCCGCGACCGGCAAAGAAGCATCAAGCTTCCGTGAGGCTGCTTTAGAAGCCATCAAAATGGTCGAAAGCGCGATGAACTCGGGCGGCGGCTTATCAGGCAAAACCACCGGTCTTGATTCAGTGGACCGCAAAACATCCGGCCTTCACAATTCAGACCTTATTATCCTTGCTGGTCGCCCAGGCATGGGCAAAACCTCGCTTGCCACCAATATCGCATTCAATTGCGCTGAGGCGCATTTGCAATGGCAGCAAGATGGCGGGGAGCACAATTACGGCGCGCCGGCTGCTTTCTTCAGCCTGGAGATGAGCGCAGACCAGCTAGCAACGCGTATCCTTGCTGAACAGGCAGAAATCAGTTCTGAAGCTTTGCGTAGCGGTAAGATGAGCAAGGAAGACTTCCAGCGGTTGAGCTTTGCGAGCCAAAAGCTCGCTGAATTGCCGCTGTTTATCGATGATACGCCTGCCCTTACCATTGGCGCATTGCGCACGCGCGCACGGCGGTTGAAACGGCGGCATGATATCGGCCTCATCGTGGTTGATTACCTGCAACTGCTTCAGGGTTCGGGCCGTGCGAATGATAACCGCGTCAATGAAATTTCAGAGATCAGCCGGGGCCTTAAAACGCTCGCCAAGGAATTAAGCGTTCCGGTTATTGCGCTTTCGCAGCTCAGCCGTGCGGTTGAACAGCGCGAAGACAAACGCCCGATGCTGTCTGATTTGCGCGAATCCGGCTCGATTGAACAAGACGCGGATATGGTCTGGTTTGTCTATCGCGAGGATTATTATCTTGAATCCATCAAACCCGATTTCCCAACCGAAAACAGCACGCCTGAAGCGATTGAGAAATACCGCGATTGGGAAGAGAAATACGAAGCGATCAAGAACCGCGCATCGGTAAACGTCGCGAAACAGCGCCACGGTTCAACCGGACAAGTGCCGCTGCACTTCCAAAGCGAGTTCACCAAATTCACCTCGCCCAATCTTAAAGATTATTCTGATTGGGGCTTTGAATAGAGGTCAGGACACGGCGCATCAGTCGTTGAGCGATCGCGCAATGCGGTAATCCATTAAGGCAAACCAATGGAGCAACCGCCACTTGATCCGATTGAAGAAGGTCGCGCGCTCCCGGTACCATTCGTCGGTGACAGGCTGACTTGCGCTTTGCAGGTGATCCACCAGCTCTCTTAATCGCACGGCCAGATCAGCATCCTCCACTCTAACCATCAATTCAACATTGATGCGGAAGGACCTGTTGTCGAGATTGGCGCTGCCGAAATAACACGCACCATCAACGACCAGCAGTTTGAGATGGAGCTTGCTGGGTTGATATTCGTAAATTGCAGAGCCAGCCTTAAGCAGCTTTTTGTACATCAACCGCGCCACATCAATTGTGGCATCGATATCGGATTTTCCCGCCATAACGAACCGGGCCTTACCCCGTTTTGTAAGCCGCGCCATGATGCGCCGGATGCTGCGCGGCGGGGCAAAATAGGCGCTCACCGTGTCAAGCTTTTCGCCCTTGATCAGGTCCTTTTTAAACCGCCAAACCCAATTGCCTTGCCGAACAAGCGGCCCACCAACCAGCAATTGCACTGTGCCATCGCCCGGATGCCAATTTTTGACCATTCGTCTCAGCAGACTAACACTGCCGCTATCGCGTTCAACCCATGCGCGCAAAAGCGCAAACCAGCGCACAAATTGATCCGCCAAAGGCCCTTCAATCGAGGCACTTAGATCACACCAGCCATTGTCTTTGGGCGTGCTATAATAAGCATCCGCAACATTTGCGCCGCCGGTAAAGACACAGGTGCCATCGGCAATCACGAATTTTTGATGATTTCGAATAAGATAGCGCGAGCTCCACCGGGCGGAAAAGACCCAGAACTGTCCTCCTGCCTTAACCAGAGGATCAAAAAAGCTATCGGGCGCATCGCTGCCAAAGGCATCAATAATCAGCTGGACATCGACACCCCGGCGGGCGGCATCAACCAAAGCATCGCGCACCCGCGTTCCCGCCTGATCATCCTGAAACATATAGTAGAAGATGAAAAGCGAGCACTCAGCATTCGCTATAAACTCTATTAGAGCTTCAAGCCGCGGTTCACCTGCGGGATAAAACTGGAAATGATGCCCTTGGGCCTCCAGCTCAAAATGATCTGCCTCTTGATAAGCAGCCAAACGGCTTTGAAAGTCAGCGGGTGCTGTTTGCGATGGCATAAATGATCCATGCTTGGTCAGGCGAGTCATTGCAAATTCTTGACTCTGCGAAGGCTCAACCCTAGGTGCAGGGCTGATTTTTTCCAAAACCTGATTTTGTAGAAGGTTCGCCCATGGCACGCGTTACCGTTGAAGATTGCGTTGATAAGGTCCCCAATCGTTTTGACCTTGTTTTGCTGGCAGCCCAGCGCGCTCGTGAAATTTCTGGTGGTAGCGAGCTGACGTTAGAGCGCGATCGCGATAAAAACCCGGTTGTGGCGTTGCGTGAGATTGCCGATCAAAACCTTCGCCCGAAAGATTTGAAAGAATCGCTCGTGACAGGCCTTCAGAAAATCCTTCCCGATGACGAAGATGATGCTGATGAAATTGGTTCTTTGAGCCAATCAGCAGAAGCCTTGCGGATCACCGCATCTGCGCCGACCCGCTCAACATCAATCGGTGCCGATTACGAAGGGTAAATCCTTCCGGTCGATACCATTTTGAAAGGCCGCCTTTAACCGGGCGGCCTTTTCGATTCTGAAAGGGTAGTCTTTTGACAGTTACCTGTCGCGGAGCGGGACAGGCCTGTATGGCCCGAGCTGCGCGCTTGCCTTGATGCCATGCAGGTGACACATGCTTTGTCTACCTTGAAATATTAGAACACACGTTGGACGTTAAAGCCATGGCGGCGATTGCCATTTACAGCGTTAAAGGGGGCGTCGGCAAAACAACCTTTGCCGTCAACCTCGCATGGTGCGCTGCATCAATTTCGCGGCGCAAAACGCTCTTATGGGATCTCGATGCGTCCAACGGGTCAGGGTTTCTCCTGGGCGTTGATCCGAAGAAAAAGCGCCAGGCTTTGTCAGTATTTCTAGGCGATCAAACGCTCAAGAAATTGATCCGACCCACCGAATACGACAATCTATCCTTGCTTCCAGCTGATGAAAGCATCCGCACCCTTGACCGGCAATTGAACGGGATCGGAAAGAAGAAACGGTTGGCCAAGCTAACCGCTAGCCTTGCCAAAGATTACGACCGGATCATTTTTGATTGCCCACCTGTTTTGAACGAAATCAGCGGCCAGGTGATGCGCGCGGCTGATCTGGTCATCGTGCCATTGCCGCCCTCCCCCTTGTCGGCGCGCGCGTTTGAGCAGGTTGTCGCCGAAGTGAAAGGCAGCGGGAAAAGCCATCCACCCATTTTGCCTGTCCTGTCCATGATCGATATGCGCCGGACATTGCACCGCGAAGCGCGCGAGGCCAATCCAAAATGGCCCGCTATTCCGCTGGCGAGCGCGGTTGAACAATGCGCCGTTTTGCAAAAGCCCGTGGGCGCGATTGACCCGCGCTCAGTCTCTGCGAAAGGGTTTGCGCAATTGTGGACCGCGATAGAGCGCAAATTGGCCAAAGGGTAGGCGCGAACCGGCTCTGGATAAGGTTCACGAGCGGCCCTATAGTGCGACGCAGCATTTTGAGAGGGGCCGTTCCATGAGTGATATTGCAGACGGTGTGGGCGCGGCTGTCGAAGGGGCGTTGTTTGGCCGCGCTGTCGAGGCGGATAATGGTGATGCGTTAGAGGATTCGTCGCTGGACGCAGTGGAATGCGCCAATTGCGGCGCCATGGTCACTGGCGCTTATTGTTCCCAATGTGGTCAGAAGCGTAAAATCCATCGCACTTTAACCGCTATTGGCCATGATTTGATGCACGGCGTGCTGCATCTGGATGGCAAGCTCATCAAAACGCTTCCCTTGCTCGCC
>JBCAZT010000037.1:0-23881 GCA_038532855.1 Pseudomonadota bacterium | reverse complement strand
CTTTGAGATCGAGCGTGTTTTCTTCCAAAGGGTGCGCGAGCATAAAGGGGCGAAAGCGGGGGCGGCCAGCAATGTCGGGCGCAGGACCTTTATCGGCGGCCCATTGGAAAAGCTCGGCATAAGGCGCTTCTAAAGCGTGCCAATATTCCTCGACCTCATCGACCGACACGTCAAAGGCCTTGGCAAAGGCGGTTTTCGCAAGCCTTGCAGAAACCCCTATTCGCATGCCCCCTGTGGCCAGTTTGATGAGAGCAAACCGGCCGTTGGAATCGAGCTTGTCTAGGAGCTTGGGCAGCTCTTTGGGAGCGTTCACACGGTTGAAGCTTAGCAGCCGCTCAACCGTCTGCGAAACGGTGAGCAAATCGTTGTTTTCCAGATCGGTAGAAGGCCATAGAAGGCTTGCCGTTTCGGCTGTATCACCCACAAAGTCTCGGCTGAGCGTCCAGAGAACCGGATCGACCCGGTCTTTCATCAGATTGCGGATGGTGGAGCTTTTCACAGCGGGGAAATCAAGCTCACCTGTGAGCGCTCCCATAACCCATCCCCGGTCGGGATCGGGGGCCTCGCGCAAATATTCGGCGATTAAAGCGAGTTTGCGATTGCGGCTGGTCGTGTAGACGAGAGCATCGATCAGGTTGGCGAAGGCTTTCATCGAAGGGCCCTTGCCTTTGCTTCATCTGCGCGACATGAAATGGCGCTATTAACACACATGACAGTAACCCCAACCCGGGCAGCCTGATCCCAAAAGGAATTCCAACTATGAAAACATTCGCCATTGCCTCTGTGCTTGCCGTCTCGCTCCTCACCTCGCCAGCATTGGCCCATGAACATGGCAAAGACGGGCATGCAGAGGCCAAGAAAGCGGCACTGACCATCGATACGCCGATCGAACAATTGATGGCGGATGAAAAAGCGAAAGCCGTGGTGACGAAACATGCGGGCGGCGATCTGACGCAGCACCCTGCCTATGCCCAGTTCAAGACGATGAATTTGGTTGAATTGCAGCCCTGGTCCTCGGGCGCGATTACCGATGATATGATTGCAAAGATTAAGGCTGACCTTGCCAAGCTTTGATGCATGATGGGGCGCTGGAGTGAGGATGTCAGTCATCCTCATCCTCCCGCCCTACCAGCGCGAGCGCCCGTGCCTTTCGTTGGCCAAGCTCGCACCAACGAAGCAAAGCTTCCTCGCGCCCGTGGGTAATCCATGTTTGCTGCGGGTTTACGTCTTCAATGGTTTGCGTCAGCTCATTCCAATCGGCGTGGTCTGAGATAATCAACGGCAATTCAACGCCCCGCTGCCGCGCACGCCCGCGCACGCGCATCCAACCGCTTGCCATCGAAGTGATCGGATCGGGCAGGCGGCGCGACCAGCGATCATTGAGCGCAGAAGGCGGAACTATGATTATGCTGCCGCGCATATCCTCCTTGGTGTGATCGCTCACTAGACGCAGCGTGCCCAAATCAACGCCTTGTTCTTCGTAAAGGCGGCACATCTTCTCCATCGCGCCATGAAGATAGATCGGATCGTGGTGCCCAGCGCGGCGCAATTCTGCGATGACCCTTTGCGCTTTGCCAAGAGCATAGGCGCCTACCAAAATGCTCGCCTCCGGATTGCTCTGAAGAGCGCCTAGCAGCTTTCCCATCTCGTCTTTGATGGGAGGGTGCGTGAATACGGGCAGGCCAAAAGTCGCTTCGGTGATAAACACATCGCAGGGCGTCACTTCGAAAGGTGCGCAAGTGGGATCAGCGCGGCGTTTGTAATCGCCGGTGATAATCACCCGCTCGCCTGCATGTTCGAGCAGGATCTGCGCAGACCCCAATACATGCCCCGCTGGAA
Source organism: Pseudomonadota bacterium (assembly GCA_038532855.1). GTDB lineage: Bacteria > Pseudomonadota > Alphaproteobacteria > Sphingomonadales > Sphingomonadaceae > Erythrobacter. The sequence continues at coordinate 22,042 of JBCAZT010000037.1, read as the reverse complement.
TAAACGTCGCGCTGACGTCCCCCGGCAACCGCACTGTCTCGCCATAATGGACCGGCACCGCGCCCTCGCGCGTGTTGTAGCGCAGCTCCATAATGGCGAGCGTTTCCGGTGTTGCCATCGTCTGCCCATGCCCGCCGCGTGCGTGATCGGCATGGCCATGAGTAACCAGCGCGCGGTCGACCGCTCGTCCGGGATCAATCCAGACATCTGCAGGCGTAATATGGACGCCCCATGGCTCAGGGTGGATCCAGGAAAACGGCGCGCTCATCGCTCAAACAACCAACGATAAGGCGCGCCTGTTCCCGTCATTCAGCAGCGGCATCCTCTCCCTTGCGGTACTTATCGAACCACGCGATCACACTTGCTGTGCGCGCAGCCTGTTGGCTGGGTGATTGGCTGAGATTGTTGTGGCTTGAATCTGGGGTGACGACCAAGGCTGTATCAACGCCTTTGAGTTTCAGTGCACCGTAATATTGTTCGGATTCGGCCAAAGGCGTCCGGTAATCTTCCGCCCCTACCAGCACCAAAGTTGGCGTTGTCACATTGCCCACTAGGCTAAGCGGGGAACGGCTCCAAAAATGTTCAGGCCGATCCCATGGCATTCCGCCAAGCCAATAGCGTGCAAACAAGGGCAGCCCATCGGCCATAAGTGTGTGGCTTGTCCAGTTGATGACAGGCTTGTGCGAGGCGGCTGCTTTAAAACGGTCCGTCTTGCCAACCAGCCAAGCGGTCAACAGCCCGCCGCCGGATCCGCCTGTGACATACAGATTATCAGGATCGACGTAGCCTGCTGCAATTGCTGCATCGACAACCGCCATCAGCTCATCGAAGTTCGAAATCGGGTAATTGTCTTCGATCCTGTCGGCAAAGACCTCGCCATATCCGGTTGAACCGCCGGGGTTGGAGAAAACAACGGCATAGCCAGCGGAATTGTAGAGGTGGTAATCAACCGAAAACTCCGGCCCATAGGCAGCATAGGGCCCCCCATGAATCTCAAGGATCATCGGCACTTTATCGCCCTCTTTGTATCCGGCGGGAAGCTGGATCCAAGCAGGGATTGTCTGGCCATCTGGCGCAGTGACGGCAAGTTCGCGGGTCTGGCCCAAATCTTTGCCGCCCATGCTCACCGCATTAAGCGATGTCAGAGTGCGCGTGCCGCTGCGGCTGGTGACGCCAATATCAGGCGGAGTTTGCGTGCTCGCTGTGGTGAACGCGACGACACCATTATCACTCACCGACCATTGCCCGCCCGTATAGGGAAGCGCGTAATAGGGGCTGCCCACAAGCGGGGTGAGGCGCGTGACACCGCCATTAAGGCTGATCCGAGCGACCCGGTGCTGGCCGTCTTCTTCAAAGCTCGCATAAAGGCCTGCATCCGTCCATTCCAGACCATCAATCCCGCGATCCAAATCGCTCGCCAATTGGCGCGCACCTGACCCATCAGCATTCATCACATACAGGTTAGTCTGATCAAACGCGTTACCCTGATCATCAAAGCCTAAATAAGCGATCTGACGGCCATTGGGCGAGACTTGCGGCCCGAAATCAGGGCCCACCCGATCGGTCAATGCCGTGATATCCCCGCTTTCGACATCAAGCGCATAGATATCGCCGCGCAAAGGCTCCAAATCCCAGTCTTCGCTGCGATTGGCCGAGTAATAGATTTTCGAACCATCAGGCGAAAATTCCACGGCGCCGCCATTGTCATAATCACCAAAGGTCAATTGACGCGGTGCGCCGCCTTTGGCGCTCACAACAAACAATTGCACAGTTCCCGGCTTCACATATGAGCCGCCATCCCGGCGATAAGTGACTTTATCGATCACTTGGAGCGGTTTGCCCCATTTCGCCCCTTCAGGCTTGGCGGGCGGGCTTCCTAGGGTGAGACCTTTGCCAGGGATGCGCGCGGTAAAGGCGATTGTTTCGCCATTGGGTGACCAGGTGATGCCGCTGGGGCTTTCTGGCAATGATGTGATATTCGCATCCGCGCCCGTGCGCATCCAATGGACATGCAGTTCTGGCCCTGCGCCGTTAGCGGTAGAGATATAGGCAAGTTTGCTGCCATCAGGCGACCAGCGCGGGCTGAAATGCGCGCCCTCGCCTGCAATCAATGGCGTTTCTGCGCCGCTAGATACATCGATTTTCCAGATCGCGCTTTTGACGCTGTCGGTCATGATATCATTGGCGCGCCGGACATAGACAATTGTTCTTCCATCCGGGCTGATTTGCGGATCGGTTCCGACAGTCAGATCGAAAATATCATCGGCTGAAAATGTGCGCGCTTCTGCCGCAGGATCGGTCGCCTCTGAATGATCGTCGGCAAAAGCGGGTTGGGCTGTCAAAGCGAGCGCAAAGGCGGCTGCTGTGGAGGTGAAAAAAGCGTTTTGCATTGAAAAGGGCCCCTGAATTTAGGTCAGGGGCCCGATCAATCATATCCACCGGCAAAAGGCCAGTGCCACTTATCGATATTTGTCAGCGTTTAGCCTTCGGCTGCGCTGCCAGATGCTGTCGGCTTGCTGTCCGAACCGCCTTTGGGCTCTGGCGGCTTGGGGGCTGGTTTCTTTTTGCGTGTAGGCTTGCGCTTGGCGCTCGCTTTGGGTGGAGCCGGCGTCAGTTCAAAGGTGGGTTTGCCGTCCTTGATGCTGACATGCACCTCGCCGCCATCGGCCAATTTGCCAAACAGCAATTCTTCGGCAAGCGGCTGCTTGATCTTATCCTGTATCAAGCGGCCCATTGGGCGCGCGCCGTACAGCTTGTCATAACCCTTATCCGCCAGCCAATCGCGCGCATCGCTGTCAAACTGGATATGGACGTTTTGCTCTGCGAGTTGCAGCTCAAGCTCAAGGATGAACTTGTCAACGACGCGGGCGACTGTCGATTTGCCGAGATAAGCAAACGGGACAATCGCATCCAAACGGTTGCGGAATTCCGGCGTAAACATCTTTTTGACCGCTTCAGAGCCCGCATCTTCCTTGGACACATCGCCAAAGCCGATGCCTTGCCGGGCCATATCTGAAGCGCCCGCATTCGTGGTCATGATGAGCACGACATTTCGGAAATCGACCGTTTTGCCGTGGTGATCGGTAAGGCGGCCATTATCCATGACTTGCAGTAGGATGTTGAAGAGGTCTGGGTGGGCCTTCTCGATTTCATCCAGCAGCAGGACGCAATGCGGGTTCTGGTCAATCGCATCGGTCAGCAAACCGCCTTGATCATAACCAACATATCCCGGAGGCGCACCGATCAGGCGCGAAACGGAATGGCGCTCCATATATTCGGACATGTCGAAACGCTTAAGCTCAATCCCCATGATGGAGGACAGCTGGCGCGCGACCTCGGTCTTACCAACACCGGTTGGGCCGGAGAATAGGAAGCTGCCAATCGGCTTGTCCGGATCACGAAGGCCAGCGCGCGACAGCTTCATCGCGGTGGCAAGGCGGGTAATCGCCTCATCCTGACCGAACACGACATGTTTCAGGTCGCGGTCGAGATTTTGGAGCGCCTTTTTATCGTCTTTAGAGACAGACTTGGGCGGAATGCGCGCCATGGTCGCGATGACCTGCTCAATTTCGCGCGCGGTGATTTTCTTTTTGCGGCGGCTGGGCGGCACCAACATCTGCATCGCGCCCACCTCATCAATTACGTCGATGGCTTTGTCGGGCAGTTTGCGATCATTGATGTAGCGCGATGACAGCTCAACAGCCGTTTTCAGCGCGTCCGGTGTGTATTTTACTCCGTGATGATCCTCAAACGCGGTGCGCAAGCCTTTGAGGATTTTCACAGTGTCCTCAATGGTCGGCTCATTCACGTCGATTTTCTGGAACCGGCGCAGCAAAGCGCGGTCTTTTTCGAAGTGATTGCGAAATTCTTTGTAGGTGGTCGAACCGATGCAGCGGATCGTCCCGCCGGAAAGCGCGGGCTTCAATAGGTTAGAGGCATCCATCGCCCCGCCACTTGTTGCGCCTGCTCCGATGACCGTGTGAATCTCATCGATAAACAGGATCGCATCGGGCATCGCTTCGAGTTCGGTAACGACCTGCTTAAGCCGCTCCTCAAAATCGCCGCGATAGCGCGTGCCTGCCAGCAATGCGCCCATATCAAGCGAATAGATCACCGCAGGGGCCAGCACTTCGGGCACATCACCCTCAACAATTTTGCGCGCAAGTCCTTCCGCAATAGCGGTTTTACCAACGCCGGGATCACCCACATAAAGCGGGTTGTTCTTAGACCGGCGGCACAGGATTTGAACCGTACGGTCTACTTCGGGACCGCGGCCAATCAACGGATCAACTTTGCCAGCCTCTGCTTTCGCGTTGAGATTGACTGTGAACTGATCGAGCGCGGTTTCTTTCTTATTGCCGCCTTCTTTGCCGGTTTCTGCTTCAGCAGTGGCTTCTTCGCTGCCTTCGGGCGATTTCGACTCAATCTGCCGTCCGCCTTTGCCAATGCCGTGGCTGATATAGCTTACCGCGTCCAAACGGCTCATATCTTGCTGCTGAAGGAAATAGACAGCGTAAGAATCGCGTTCAGAAAACAGCGCGACCAGCACATTTGCGCCTGTCACCGTATCCTTGCCCGAGGATTGCACGTGTAGAATGGCGCGCTGGATGACTCGTTGAAAGCCAGCTGTGGGTTGAGGATCAGCATCCTCTTCGGTTTTTAGTGATTGGTATTCTTGATCGAGGTACTGTTTCACCACCTCGCCCAGTTCAGCCAGATCCACACCGCATGCCGCCATCACCTGCGCTCCATCTTCATCATCGATAAGCGCGAGCAAAAGGTGCTCCAATGTCGCATATTCGTGGCGGCGCTCAGAAGCATGGCCAAGCGCGTTGTGAAGAGTGCGTTCTAGATTTTGGGCAAAGCTGGGCATGAAGGTGTCTCTATCAGCGGGCGGGAGGGGCTCCTTTTGGGGAGCATGGAGGAAGGGTCTTAACGCCCTCTTGAGATCTATATGGGGCAAGCGCGAAAAATTGCGAGGGGGCAGGCAGAGATGCGTACGCTCTCATGAAGACCCCTTGCTGAACAAGGCGTCAGCAGCCGCGCGGTGGGCGCTGGCTTTATCGCGGTGCTTTTTCACACGGTCGATTTCTGCTTCGAGCAGCGCGATCCGCGCCGTCAACTCGTCTTGCGAATAGGGTCCAAGATCTTCGCCAGCCAATGCGCCGGCTGCATCACCCTTGGGGCGTGGCAGATCTTCGTTATCCATCATTTACAGCATCGCAATACTGCCAGCTTGCTGTCAATCGGCTTGATCGTTATTCGCCCACTTGTTTGTGAAGGCGCATTCAAAAAGTCACACAGCTTTTGGCAAAAGACGCTGAGCCATAGGGGGTAAAATGGTCACAAATGAAGATACAGGCCTGGCGCAAGCCTTGCCAAAGAGCATGCGCGCCATTGGTTTTGAGGCCCCGGGAGGGCCCGACGTGCTCGGCCTTGAGAATATTGCCCTGCCCGAGATCGGCCCGCATGATGTGCTTATCAAAGTCGCCTTTGCTGGCGTAAATCGCCCCGATTGCATTCAACGCGCTGGCAATTACCCCGCACCGCCCGGTGCATCGCCTGTGCTGGGTCTTGAAGTATCAGGTCATATCATTGCTATCGGCGATGCTGTCCCTCGCGAAATGTTGGGAAGCCGCATCGCGGCTTTAACGCCGGGTGGTGGCTATGCTGAATATTGCACTGCACCTTGGCAGCATTGCTTGCCTATTCCTGAAAGTATGGACTTTGCCAAAGCGGCGGCTCTGCCTGAAACGCTCTTTACCGTATGGCATAACGTGTTCGAACGCGGCATGGCGCGCGATGGCGAAAGGCTGTTGGTGCATGGCGGCACATCGGGCATCGGCACCATGGCGATTATGCTGGCGAAAGCCTTTGGCCTTTCTGTGATCACAACATGCGGCGATGAAACCAAATGCGAAGCAGCGCGGCAAGTGGGTGCAGACCTTGCCATAAATTACCGCGAAGCTGATTTTGTCGAAGCCGTAAAGGATTTCACCGGAGGCAAAGGCGTCGATATCGTCCTCGACATGGTCTCTGGCGATTATGTGCCCCGCAATCTCAAATGCTTGGCCGAAGATGGCCGCCATGTCACAATCGCAGTGCTTGGCGGGGTGAAAGCGGAGCTGTTCATCCCCATGGTGATGATGCGGCGATTGACCCTGACCGGCTCAACCCTTCGCCCGCGCTCAGATGAGTTTAAAGCCGCGCTGGCAGACGAGATTGCCCACACCGCTTGGCCGCTTTTCACTGATGGCGAATTGGAGCCTGTCATGGACCAAACCATGCCGCTCGCCGAGGCAGCAGCAGCCCATGCCCGGATGGAAGCGGGCGAGCATATCGGTAAGATTGTTCTCCAAGTCGCAAGTTAAATGCTAGGCAGCCATTTGCCTGAGCGCCCAGCAAACCGCAATTTCGCTAAATGACAAAAATTCCTCAGAAAAAGGCGAGTTTTCGCAAAACCGTAATCTGGTTGTGAATCAGCTGTAACAAAACGCTGCCAATGCTCGCTCTCGAAAGACGCAAGATCGAGGGATTTCATATGAGCGATCGGCCTGTTTCTGACGATTACAATGCTGGCGACGCCGGCTCGATTTTCTCCCAATTCTCACCAGTGGGAAATGTGGCAGACTTTCCCATACCACACCCTGCCACTCCAGAACCCGCATCCCCCGATGCAGGCGGCCCAGAGCGGCGCAAATACCGGACCATTTGGATCAGCGATATCCACCTCGGCACCAAGGGGTGCAATGCTGATATGCTGATCGACTTCTTGGATCGCACCGATTCAGAAACCATGTACCTTGTCGGCGATATTGTTGATGGTTGGCGCCTTAAGAAGAAATTCTTCTGGCCACAGGCCCACAATGATGTCGTTTGGCGCATTCTAAAACGCGCCAAACGCGGCACCCGCATCATCTATATCCCGGGCAATCATGATGAGATGTTCCGTCAGTTTAGCGGGCTTAATTTTGGCGGGATAGAAATCCGCCGCGCCGCTTTTCACGACACTGCCGATGGTCGCCGCCTTATGGTGCTGCATGGGGATGAATTTGATGCGGTCATGCAATCGCATCGCTGGCTCGCCTTTGTCGGTGATTGGGCTTATCGCGCAGGGATGCAACTTAATGTGCTGGTTAATGCTGCGCGCAAGGCTTTGGGCAAACCGTATTGGTCACTTGCCAAGGCGGCAAAACACAAGGTCAAAAAAAGCGTCGAATTTATCGGCAAATACGAAGAAGTTGTTGCCAAAGCTGCGGGCGAGCGCGGCGTTGATGGTGTGGTGTGCGGGCATATTCACACGGCAGAATTTCGCAATTTTGAGTTTGAAGGCGAACGCGTCGAATATTGGAATGATGGCGACTGGGTTGAGGGTTGCAACGCTTTGGTCGAACACGCCGATGGCCGAATGGAAATTCTCAATTGGGCCGATGAAATAGCGGCGCGCGAAGCCTCTGTTACTGAGCTGGCGAATGCACAGCACCCTGACAGGCAAGCGGCGTGAACACTCTCACTTCTATCTCCTCTCTCGACGACAAAGAGGGTGTCGGAGTGACCCCCTCTGGCCGGCCATTGCCGCGTTCCATCGCGATCGTCACAGATGCGTGGCACCCCCAAACCAATGGTGTTGTGCGCACTTTGTCGACCACGTGCGAAATCTTGCGCAAATGGGGGCATGAGGTGACCGTCCTCTCGCCCGACCAACATCTTTCAATTCCCGCGCCGACCTATCCTGAAATCCGACTGGCGTTGACGTGGCCAGGGGCAACGGGAAGAGCGCTTGCCAAGCTCAAACCCGATGCGGTTCATATCGCAACCGAGGGGCCATTGGGATTTGCTGCAAGGCGGTATTGCTTGGCACGCAAAGTGCCTTTCACCACGGCCTATCACACACAGTTCCCCGATTATTTGAGCCGCCGCACCGGCCTGTCGTCTGGCGCTTTTTGGCCTTACATCCGCTGGTTCCATCGCCCGGCCCAGCGCATAATGGTAGCAACGCGGAGCATTCGAACGCAGCTTCGCGAACAGGGTCTTTCGCACCTTACGCATTGGAGCAGGGGTGTGGATCTGTCCTGCTTTTCGGCTGATGCGCCTCCCCCGCTTTTGTTCGCCGAACTTGAAGGACCGATCTTGCTCTATGTTGGCCGAATTGCGGTTGAAAAGAACATTGAGGCTTTTCTCTCCAGCGATTATCCGGGCACCAAAGTTGTTGTGGGCGATGGTCCGGCGCGCGCCAAGCTTGAGGCGCAATATCCTGAGGCTATATTTTTGGGCAAACAAACCGGGCGCGTGCTGGCGGGATGTTATGCGGGAGCTGATGTCTTTGTCTTCCCGAGCAAAACGGACACATTTGGCCTCGTTATGATCGAGGCATTGGCCTGCGGAACCCCTGTCGCCGCTTATCCCGTTGCCGGACCGCTTGATATTGTAACGGATGAAGTGGGCGCGCTCGCAGATGATCTCACACGCGCGATAGACGCAGCGCTTTATTGCGACCGAGATTCATGCGCCGATTATGGCGCGGGCTACAGCTGGGAGGCGGCAACCCGGCAATTCTTGCATGGCCTGATCGCTCTTGAAGAACCCGAACTCAAAGCCCTGGGCACCGTCCCATTGCTGGAGTTTTAATCGCGCAATTAGGCTCTGTGTTCAGATTGCCTTGCCGTTTGCTGTGTCTTCGCCTATCTGACGTGTCGCAGTGGCCGCTCCGATAAGGGGCGGCCCTTTTATTTCTGACGTGATTTCGTTTTTGGAGATTTCCTCATGGCTGCCAAAGACCAGCCCAAACCGCTCATGCCGCATGCGACCGCCACTTGGTTGGTGGATCACACCGGCCTGTCCTTTGACCAGATCGCTGAATTTTGCGGGCTGCATATCCTCGAAGTGCAGGCGATGGCCGATGATCTTGCGGGCAGCAAATACACCGGGCGCGATCCGGTGCATGCTGGCGAGCTGACCCTTGATGAGATCAAAATGGGTGAGGAAGACGGCGAATATGCGCTCAAAATGCACAAAGCGCCTGTCGAGGTAACCCGCACCAAGGGCCCGCGTTACACCCCTGTTTCAAAGCGGCAGGATAAGCCTGATGGTATCGCTTGGATCCTGCGCAGCCATCCTGAAGTGTCAGATGCGCAAATCTCCAAGCTTATCGGCACCACGCGCAACACGATTGGCGCGATTAGAGAGCGCACGCACTGGAACATCCAGAATATCCAACCCAAAGACCCGGTGACTTTGGGTCTTTGTGCGCAGCGCGAGCTGGATGCGGTTGTCGCCAAAGCGGCGAAACGCGCTGGTATCGAACCCGAAGCGGTGGCCGAAGATGCTGATAACCGGTCAGAAAAAGACAAGCTGATCGAAGAATTGCGCGCAGAACGCGATGCCAATGCAAAAGCCGCAGCTGAAGCTGCGCAAGAAGCAGAAGCCGAAGCATGGCTGGCCGCAAAGCGCGAAGCTGACAGCGAAGAAGAGGCCGCAGCTGCTGCGGTTGATCCCGAAGCGGCTTTCTCAGCTCCTGCGAAAGAAGAATCGGCCGAAGACGAAACCACTGCTGAAGATCAGCCAGAAAGCGAAGCGTAAGCGGACCCTTCTGGTTGCCGTAAGGCCACGTTTGTAAATTTGCAGGTTTTGGCACTGCCCGTGTGCGGTTTTGCTTGAGTGTGAGGGGCTTAGTCGTCACTACTCGCTGACATGAATGTCAGTACCGAGCATTATCATCACCCCACCCCTTGGGAAGCAAGCTTCGAGCCGCTTTCCCTGCCCGAAATGCTCGCGCGAACTGTGCAGTATGACCCGGCTGCGCCCTTCTTGCACTTTATGGGGCGTACTTACTCCTATGGCGAGATCCAAAAGGAGGCCGATGCGTTCGCGTGCAGGCTTATCCACCTTGGGATAAAGCCCGGAGATCGGGTCGGATTGTTCCTGCCTAACGTGCCGACTTATGCGTCTGCCTATTATGGCGCGATGATGGCCGGTGCGGTGGTCGTCAATTTCTCCCCGCTCTATTCGGTCGAAGAGCTTGCTTGGCAGGTGGCGGATAGCGGCACCAAAGTGCTGGTGACGATTGATGCGCCTGAACTTTACGGCACCGCTTCCAAAGTCCTCGAAAGCTCTGAGCTTGAGACACTCGTGGTCGCGCGGCTTTCTGAATTGCTGCCATGGTATAAAGGGCTGGCGCTGAAGGTTCTAAAGCGCAGCCAGATTGCCAATGTCCGCTGGAGCGACACAGTGCGCGATTGGTCAAAATTGCCCTATGACCCCGCCTGTGACCTGCCCGAAGTCTCCCATACAGACCTCGCTCTGCTGCAATATACGGGCGGCACGACTGGGCGGCCCAAAGGGGCGATGCTGGGCCACGATCAGCTAACCGTAAACGCACAGCAGACCGCAGCCATTAATCCATTTGGTGAGCCACGTGCTGAAGTGTTCATGGGTGCACTGCCATTCTTCCATGTTTTCGCCAACACCAGCCTGCTCAATCACGCCGTGGCTAGCGGCGCTTCGATTGCGATGGTGCCGCGCTTTGATGCAGGCCAAGTGCTCAAGACCATTGAGACATACAAAACGACCGGATTTCCGGGTGTTCCAACTATGTTTCAAGCGCTTTTGGATCACCCCAAGCTGGCTTCGACAGATTTATCATCCCTTCGCGTGTGCATTTCAGGCGGCGCGCCCATGCCAGCGCCCATTCATGCGAAGTTTGAGGCGGAAACTGGTGTCCGATTGGTCGAAGGGTATGGGCTGACAGAAAGTGCCGGCGTGGTCTCGGTCAATCCCTATGCCGGCACACGTAAGCGCGGGACAATCGGGCAATTGGTGGCGGGCACGCAGATTGTGCTGCTCGACAAAGAGAATCCGTCAAAATTGGCGCCAGAAGGTGAGCCGGGCGAGCTTGCTACATATGGCCCCCAGATCATGCGCGGATATTGGAACAAGCCTGAAGCTGCGGCTGATGTCTTTGTGGAGCGGGATGGCAAAACCTATCTGCGCACGGGCGATGTTGCGACAATGGATGAACACGGTTTTCTAGCGATTGTAGACAGGATCAAAGACATGATCTCGGTCGGCGGGTTCAAGGTCTTTCCCAGCGTTGTTGAGGATGTGATCCTTGAGCATGACGCAGTGAAAGAGGCCCTCGTGATCGGTGTTCCCGAGGAGTATCGCGGCGAGGTCCCTCGTGCTTTTGTCACTTTGGAAGGGGACCAATCCGCCACCGCCGAACAACTGCGCGACTGGCTAAACGCCAAGATCGGCAAGCATGAGCGGGTCGATCAAGTGGTTATTCGCAGCGAATTGCCCAAGACGATTATCGGCAAGCTGGATCGCAAGGCGTTGAGGGCCGAAGTACTCTAAGTACATGCGAGCGTGGCCTCGGTGTGAGCGTTCACATAACTTGCCGAAGCAACACAACGGCGGGAATTCTGGGAGCCTTCACAGAGCCGCCCCTTGCCCTTTCAAATTTTACAGTAACGCCCTGTGATTCGCGATAAACTCAAGCACCACTGGTCTGAAGTGCGCTAACGCTCAAACAATTAGCTAGCGATCTGCAGTTTTTCGTCTTCGGCACCGCCCTTCTTGGAGGCGCGCGGTGTCTCATTCTTGGCCTGGCGTTGCGAATTTGGGGCAAATCGACCGTCGACCTGCGCGCCTTGTTCGATGGTAAGCGCATCATAATGCACATCCCCTTCAATAAGGGCCGATTTCAAGATAACCAATTCACGCGCGGTGATCGAGCCTGTCACTCTGCCGGAGAGGCGCGCGGTTTCTGCCATAACGCTTCCGCTAATCTGGCTGCCTTCGCCTTGGACCAAAGACGCGCATTTGATGTCGCCTTCGACCGTCCCGTCAATATGCAAATCAGCAGAAGCGCTGATATCGCCCTTGATAACAACATCCGAACCGAGAACAGAAAAAGTCGAATTCGATGAGGGCATTTGCTTTCCTTGAGATTTAGCGGGTGGAATTGGCGGCGGTGCGGGGCGCTGCGGCTCCGCCTGTTTCTCTGACTTCCTTGAGAACATCGGGAGCACTCTCCAAAAAGGGACGCGGATTGACCGCTTGGTTGTTTATGCGAACTTCGAAATGAAGATGCGGACCGGTAGATCTTCCTGAACTGCCAAGACCACCAATACGCTGGCCAGCCTCGACACCATCACCCACTTTCACCTCGATACGATAAAGGTGAGCATAGCGCGTAACCATGCCATTTGTATGACGCACATCAATAACGCGGCCATAACCGCCCATCCATCCAGCGAACACCACCTCGCCTTTAGCGGCGGCGAAGATCGGGGAGTTCACGGGACCTCTAAAATCAATCCCGCCATGCATCGCACCGCCGCCATTAAAGGGGTCTCTGCGATAGCCAAAATCAGAAGTGATGCTCTGCTGCGCCGCGGGGACCACATGAGGAATGCCCTCAAGCGCTCTTTCAAGCGAATTAAGCCTCGCAAGGCTAAGGCCAAGACGTTCAAATCGAGGATCAATCGAACCATCGGCAGCGGTCGCAAGCACCTCAAGCGGACCGCCTGTATTCGCCCCGCTTATTGAATCAGCATTGCGCGCCATTTGAGCGGGATCAAGATTGAGCTTGCGCATGGCCTCTTCCGCCTTCTTTGCTCGCGCATCAGCAAAACGGGTCAGTTTCTCAACAAATGCGATCTGCCTGGCCTCAATCTCTGCCAAGCCGCGCGCCTGAGGGAACATCGCGCCAATCTTCTCGACCGTCTCAGCTGTCTCTGAGCTAGAATCGGTGACGTTTGCATCCGGATCTACGACATCACCAGGCAACATACGGACTGTCTGGTCTAGAAAGTCCTGCTTTGCCTTTAACTCATCAACGACGTCTTCAAGATCGTTGCCATAGGCGTCAATGCGCTCTTCAGCGGTCGCAACATGAGCCGATTTTTGCTGGAATGACGCCAAATTGCTCTCGGCGCGATACTGACCCCATGCCATCGCGATCAATGCGACAACGCACAAGAACATCGCGCCCGAAACAAGCGCGGCCGCGCGAATCTGAAATTGGCTTGTTACCGTAAGGAAGCGCATGTTCCCCTGAGAGCGCATGAAAAACTCACGCTCAGGAAAACGATCCTGCAGCCGCTCTAAAAACGGCTTTTTGTCTAAACTCTGCGACAAGGGCGCCCCAACTGGTCTCTTTTTGTTAGTGATGGGCTAACCATGCCCACCCTCTGGGTCGAATCCGACTCCACAAGGAAGGGTCGAAGTGAAACGGATTCGCGACGAAACGTTAATTTAAGAGACATAAAGACGACAGGTAAGCACTCACCGAATCGATCACTCCGGAAAAATACGGCAGAAATCTGCGAAAAAACGATAACCACGCCGCTTCCAGGACGGGCCATCTTCAGCCTGACAGCCCCGAATAACCCTGCTAGATGCCCCGGCTATGGCTACCCGCACCGAAACAATCACAAGTGATCTGTCAGATCCCACCAATTTGGTTGGAAAACTGGCCAAAAATGGCCGCGCCGCGCAGCGCCAGCTTGCAAGCCTGCCTAGCGAAACAAGAGCGCAAGCTCTCGTTCTCGCAGCTAAGGCCTTGCGCAAGAATGTTCCGAACATCCTATCCGCAAATACAAAGGATCTGGAAGCGGGCCGTGCACGAGGTTTATCGTCAGCAATGCTGGATAGACTTGCGCTGGATCACAAACGGATAGAGGGCATCGCCGGCGGGCTCGATGCGATCGCCGCCCTTCCCGATCCTGTGGGTGCCATCATCGACGAAACCACCCCGCCAAATGGTCTCAATCTATCGCGGATCCGTGTGCCAATTGGGTTAATCGGCATAATCTATGAAAGCCGTCCCAATGTCACAGCGGACACCGCTGCCTTGTGCGTGCGAACGGGCAATGCGGTCCTGCTTCGCGGGGGGAGCGAGGCGGTCCATTCCAATCACGCCATCCATAAATCGCTGATCGAGGGTATGAGCGCGGCCGGCGTTCCCGAAGCAGCGGTTCAATTGATGCCCACGCAAGACCGCGCCGCAGTTGGCGCGATGCTTTCCGCCCACGGCCTGATCGATATGATCATCCCGCGTGGTGGACGTTCTTTGGTGGAGCGCGTGCAGAATGACGCGCGGGTGCCTGTCCTTGCCCACCTAGATGGCATTTGCCACACCTACATTCACGCCAAAGCCGATCCGCTTATGGCAAAAGACATCGCGTTAAACGCCAAAATGCGCAGAACGGGCATTTGCGGTGCGATGGAGACGCTTCTCATCGATAACCAATTTGGCACGCCGCAACCTGTTATCGCGGCTCTGCTAGATGCCGGATGTGAAGTGCGCGGGCACGCTAAAATCGCGGCTCTCGATAGCCGGGTAAAGCCCGCAAGCGCCAATGATTGGGACACCGAATATCTCGAACCGGTCGTCTCGGTTGCGATGGTTGATGGCCTCGATGCAGCCATAGCGCATATCGACCGCCACTCCTCAAACCATACAGACGCAATCATTACCGAGGATGAGGAGGCGGCCAGCCAGTTCTTTGCGCAGGTGGACAGCGCGATTGTGATGCACAACGCGTCCACTCAATTTGCAGATGGTGGCGAATTTGGATTGGGCGCGGAAATTGGCATTGCGACAGGCAGACTCCATGCAAGGGGGCCGGTCGCGCTGGAGGGGCTGACCACGTACAAATGGATTGTGCGCGGTTCCGGTCAGACTCGCCCTTAAGCCTCATCCATGACAGCGAACCGAACCGGACTTCTCGGCGGCAGCTTTAATCCCGCCCATGGCGGCCATCGCCGCATCACGCGCTTTGCAATGAAGGCGCTGGCTTTGGAAGAGGCATGGTGGCTTGTCTCTCCGGGCAATCCGCTCAAACCCAAGGCAGGCATGGCCCCGTTATCGGCCCGGGTGAAATCAGCACAAGCTCAGGCAAAACGCTTACCGATTGTGCCCACAGCAATCGAATTGCAGCTGCAGACACGCTACACTGTGGAAACTTTGCGCAAGCTTAAAAACCGGTACCCAAACCGCCAATTTGTGTGGCTTATGGGGTCTGACAACCTTGCTCAATTCCATCTTTGGAAGGACTGGCGCACGATTGCGCGCCTTATGCCGATTGCTGTTATTGCCCGGCCCGGTTATGATGCAAAAGCCATGACGAGCCCCGCCATGGCCTGGCTCAGGCGCTATCGTGTGTCTGTCGCCAGTTTTCGGCAAAAGCGGCAATGGAGCGCACCAGCACTGGTGTTTATGCGTTTCGATCCTGACCAACGTTCAGCAACGGCCATACGCCGTGCCAACAACGATTGGGCATCCCAATATCGAGGCGCGCCCCCGCAAGACAGGCTGACTTTCCGCAGGATAGATGATCCGGAAAACCCCTCAGGAGGTGCCGCGTAATGCGAAACACTTCTGGGCTTTTACGTTTTGTCGTTAGCCTTGATGTTTCGGCCATTACCCGCACAATCTGGAGAGAAATCAACCCGTATGACTCAGCTCAACAGCAGCGTAGAAACGCGCCTGTCGCACTTTGGCTCCAAACCCGCTATAGCGGCCAGTGATATGACAGATGATTCCTTGCACGATCTTGTGCTTGCCCAATTGGATGACGATCAGGCGCAAGACGTGATTTCCATTCCGCTCGAAGGCAAAAGCTCCATCGCTGATCACATGGTGATCGCCAGCGGACGTTCCACACGTCAAGTTGCCGCGATGGCGCAAAAGCTTGCCGAAAAGGTGAAGCAAGCAGGCTTTGGCCCTGCGCGGATCGAAGGTTTGCCAGCGGCGGACTGGGTTTTGATTGATGCTGGCGATGTGGTGGTGCACCTATTCCGCCCTGAAGTGCGGAGCTTTTACAATCTTGAACGCATGTGGTCGTTTGAGAGTGGAGAAGCGAAGGTGTCTTAGTTTGCGCAGCCCATCCGGGCTGCGATTTCCTCGCTCACGCGGCCTAAAGGCCGCATCGCTGCGGGCGGCCGGTCGGCCTTGCGGCCCGCTTCGCGAACCGATTGGTTCTAGGCTCTGGGTGTTTTCTTATTCTCTTGCACGTCATCGCTCGCGGTAAAATTGCTCGCTCACCCGAGGCGGAGCTGGTTGCGCGCTATGACAAGCGGATTACATGGCCCACCAAACTCACCGAATTGCCCGAAACAGGCGGGCGCATTCCTGATCCACAAACCCCGCACCGCACCGTTCTGCTCGATGAGCGGGGCAAAGCGCTTTCCTCTGAGAAATTTGCCCAAACTCTTGGGCGTTGGCGCGATGATGGCATTCGCGAAACGCGCTTTGTTTTGGGTGCTGCCGATGGTCACAACGAAGAAGAGCGCGCTTCAGCGGATCTCCTTTACGCCTTTGGCCCAGCGACATGGCCGCATCTGATGGCCCGGGCGATGTTGATGGAACAACTCTACCGCGCAACAAGCATTCTTGCAGGCCACCCCTATCATCGGGCAGGGTAGGCATATGATGCGGATTGCTGTGCCTTGTATTCTTGCTGGATTGGCAGCTCTTATGCTGGCGGTTCCTGATGCATTCTCTCAGCGCAGTACGGCCGTGCTGCTTGACCCGGAAACCGCTGCTTCTGAATTAAAGCGGGCAACCCAAGAAAGTGAGCGCGCAGATGCGCGCGCCAAAAGGCTGCAGGCACAGGCGGATGAAGCAACCGTGGCTGCCGACAAAGCCGCTGCCGAAGCTGCCGCCCTTGCCGCCCGTGTCCAGCAGTCAGAGGCCAACATCGCCGCTGCCCAAGCGCGCTATTCGCTTGCCCAGTCACAGCGCGAGGCGATTTCCGCAAGGCTTTCGCAAAGGCGCGAACCGCTTGTGCGGCTAACCAGTGCGCTGCAAACAACATCGCGCAGACCGATGACTTTGTCTGCTTTGCAACCCGGATCGCTCAAAGATTTGGTCTATGTCCGCGCGGTTCTTGCCTCTGCCGTGCCAGAAATCCGCACGCGCACCAGCGATTTGCGCCGCGAACTGGATCGCGGGCGCGCTGCTGAACAAGATGCCGCTGATGCGCTGGGTTCAGTGCGCGAAAACGAAAGCCAATTGCAGCAACGCCGCGTTGAATTGGCGGCGATTGAAGAACGCCAAAGGCTCGCATCGCGCACCGCAAGGTCCAACGCTGTGCGCGAGAATGAGCGGGCGCTCGCTTTGGCAGAAGAAGCGCGCGATCTTGATGGGTTGATCGACCGGTTGGATGATGATGCGAAATTGCGCCGCGAGCTTTCCGCTTTGCCTGGGCCGAAATTAAGGCCAGCCAACTTAAGCGCCGCAGCCAATGAGGCTGCCTTGGATGAACCGGAACCCCAACCATCTGCCACTGCGACAAGTGGCCCGGCGCCATCGCCTTTCCAATTGCCCGTTCAAGGTAAAACTCTGGCCGGATTTGGGGAGCGTCGCCCAAGCGGTCTTCGCAGCAATGGTATCGCGTTGGTGCCTGCGCCCGGTGCGCTGATTGTTGCACCTGCCGAAGGGCGCGTTGTCTTTGCAGGGCCTTATCGCGGCTATGATCGAATCGTGATTATTGAGCATGCGGGCGGCTGGGCGAGCCTCATCACAGGGATGGGGCGAACGGATATTTCTGTCGGCGGAAGTGTGATTTCTGGCAGTCCTATCGGGATTGCAGCGCGCAATGACCCTGTCGTCTCGATCGAATTACGACGCGATGGTGAGACAGTTAACCCACTGGAATATCTGCGTTAATCGCCCGTTTCGGCCTTTGGCCGCATCCGACTTTTGGGCCATTCTATGCCGCGAGAGGCACTTCCCAGCGTTATAATCTGGTGTTCATGACTTTATGTCTATAGCATCCGGTAATGAAAGGAGCCTTTTCCGCTTTATGAAAATCGCCGCCCTTGCTCGCACCGCTGCTCTTGTGACAGCCGTTGCTTTGATCCCCACTACCACAACCACCATGGCTCAGGTTGATGGACGCGCTGGCCCCGAATTTGCAAAACTGTTTGCGACCTATCAACGGATCAAAGCGAACTATGTCGAGCCGGTAGAGGATGATGTTCTGGTGCGCGGCGCGATTGACGGAATGCTCTCCGCGCTTGATCCGCATTCAGGCTATCTCGATGGCAGCGATTTACAACGGCTCGAAACGCTGATTGATGGCAATTATTCCGGCCTTGGCCTGTCTGTTGTGCAGGAAGATGGCGCGGTGAAGATTATTTCGCCTTTCCGCGGTTCACCTGCTGACGAAGCGGGCCTGAAAGCTGGCGATTTTATCACGCATCTGGATGGCGATTTGATTTACGGCGGCGAATTGGATGATGCCGTGGCGCGGATGCGCGGGAAAGCTGGCACTTCCATTCAATTGACCATTTTCCGGCCCGGCCGTGATGAGCCGTTTGAAGTTTCCGTCACGCGCGGCGTGATTGAGCTTGAGCCTGTAACTCACGAACTGGCAGCTGGAAATATCGGCGTTATCACTGTCAACGAATTCTCTGCCGATGTTGGTGCAGATGTCTATCGCGCATTTGATGCGATCAAGACTGAGGCGACAGGCCGCGTAAGCGGTCTGGTGCTCGATCTGCGTTCCAATCCGGGTGGTTCTTTGGACGAGGCGGTCGCCTTGTCCGACTTGTTCTTGCATAAGGGCCGGATCGTATCGCAACGCGGGCGCGCGCGCGGTGAGACTTTGCTGTACGATGCCGAAACGGTGTTCCGCGGCGATATGGCCGAAGATATTCCGGTTATCGTGCTGATTGATGCAGGCTCTGCGTCAGCCTCTGAGATTGTCGCAGGTGCGCTTCAAGATCACCGCCGCGCGCTTATCATGGGTGAGCGCAGCTTTGGCAAAGGCTCTGTGCAATCGCTCTTGCCGCTTGGCTCTGATGCTGCGCTAAAACTCACAACCGCGCGGTATTTCACGCCAGCGGGCAAATCGGTGCAAGAAGGCGGGATCAAGCCAGATATCACGGTGCCGCAATTGTCCGATCCGGATCTTGCTTTGCGCCAAAAATATCAGACACGCGAAAGCGATCTGCGCGGCCACCTCGTTAATGAGCTTGGAATCAAAGATGAGGAGTTGGAGGATGACACAATCGATGATCCTCGCTTCCAGCAAACTGCAGAGCAATTGGAAGAAAAAGGCATTGAGGACTTCCAGCTACACTACGCGTTGGAAACTCTGCGCCGGACGACCAAAAGCTCCGTAGCGATCCGCGAATAACCCCGTTATTGGGGCTTCATGGCTGGATTAAGCACCGCTCGCGCTTTGGCGCTCGCTCTTCCTGCAGGATTGCTGGGCGGAGCGTACGTCTCTGAATATGTCTTTGGCCTGTTTCCTTGCGAAATGTGCTGGTGGCAGCGCTGGCCGCACTTTGCCGCTTTGGGCTTTGGCATCCTTGCCTTCATTGTCCCACCAGGGCGCATGTGGAGTGTGCTGGCGGGAATAGCCATCATCACGTCAGGCCTTATCGGCGGTTTTCACGCTGGCGTTGAATATGGCTGGTGGGAAGGGATTACGGGCTGTTCCACCTTGCCCAGCGCGGTTGATGTGATGGATCCGCTTGCCGCTCCACTTGTTCGCTGCGATATCGCGCCGTGGAGCCTGTTTGGAATTTCGCTGGCGGGCTTTAATTTCCTCTTTTCTTGTCTCGGCGGGATCACCATCTTAGGTCTGAGCTTGAAGAAGTAAGCACGCGCAAAGGGATAGTATATGGACCGCGAAGAACTCCACCGCATGATCCGGGTTGATCAGGCAGGCGAATTTGGCGCGACCAAAATCTATGAAGGCCAGCTTGCCGTGATGGGCGATCGCGGGCCGCATTCTGCTGAAATCCGCCATATGGCCGAACAAGAAGAAGGCCACCGCGCGAAATTTGACGCAATGCTGGCCGAGCGCCGTGTTCGCCCGACTGCGCTTCAACCTTTCTGGTCTGCGGCCGGATACGCTTTGGGTGCAGGAACAGCTTTGTTGGGTCCAGAAGCCGCCATGGCTTGCACAGCAGCTGTCGAAGAGGAAATCGACAAACATTATTCAGAGCAATTGGACCGTTTGGCCCAAACCAATTCTGACCCAGAGCTTGCCGAAATGATCGAGGAATTTCGCGAGGATGAGCGTGAACACCGCGATGCTGCCCTTGCCAATGGCGCAGAACAAGCACCCGCTTATTCGCTTCTTTCGGGGGCCATCAGGCTCGGCTGCCGGATCGCAATTAAGGTGAGCGAACGGGTGTAAGAGCGCGCTTCACTCGCCATTCACGCATTGCGCTTTAAGTGGTATGAAAAATGGCGCGAAACCGGACCGCGCGCTTAACAGAGGACTTTCGCAATGCTTACCCCTGCACGCTTTTTAGCAATGGCCGCTCTTCCAGCTTTTGCGTTGAGCGCTCCGGCAGCCGCGCAAGATAAAGCGGGCGACAGGATCAATATGGTCATCGCCTATAGCGAAGACGAATGCCCTGAAGCCACAGATGATAACGAAATCGTGGTGTGCGAAATTTTGGTGGAGGCAGACCGCTACCGCATCCCCTCCAATTTGCGCACCAGTGACAGCCCGCAAAATGTGTCACCGGCGCGCAATGTTGAGAAAATCCGCTATGTCGGCGCATTTGGCGCGATGTCATGCAGCCCCGCAGGTGCGGGCGGCTTCACCGGATGCACACAGCAATTTATCGACGCGGCCTATGCGGATCGCTCAGAAGGGGAAAATGTCCGGTTTGCGCAATTGATCGAAGAAGAGCGCCAAGCGCGGCTTTCGACGATTGATGCAGATGCGGCTGCTGAACAAAGCCGGGTTGAACAGATTGAGCGCGAATATCTTGAACGCTTAGAGCGGGAACGCAATGCACCGCTTCCCGGTGAAGAGGTTCAAGCCACTACCGAAGCAGAGCCAGCCTACCGCGCTACTCTGCCACCTCCCGGTCAATCAGCAGCGCAGCCTCAGCCTTCATCGCAGCCTGTTGTCGGGCCGCTTGACGAGCAGCCCTGACTCACTCTTTGATGAATCGGCAATGGGGGCGAAGAGCGCGGCTATGTTTTTCCCGTTCCAAGTCGCTTGCCGACTCCCTTACGGCCAAGTAGTGGCCTCCACCAGGCTTCATTATTGAGATACCACTGCACCGTCTTTGCAAGGCCCTCCTCGACGGTTACCGACGGGCGCCAGTCAAGTTCATTTCGGATTCGAGTTGGATCAATTGCGTAGCGGGCATCGTGCCCCGGACGATCGGCTACAAATGTGATGAGATCAGCATAGGATGTGCCGTTATTGCGGGGTTGCATTTCATCGAGAATTGCACAGATCGTTTCGACTAATTGGAGGTTGGAGCGTTCATTTTCGCCGCCAATATTGTATGTGCGGCCAATCTCACCTTTCTCGATCACGGTCAAAAGTGCATCAGCGTGATCTTCTACATAGAGCCAATCTCGGACATTTGAGCCATCACCATAGATCGGCAATGGCTTGCCTTCGATTGCATTGATAATAACCACTGGAACGAGCTTTTCTGGGAAATGATATGGGCCATAGTTATTAGAGCAATTCGTCACCAAGACGGGCAGATTGTAGGTCTCGGCCCAAGCACGAACCAAATGATCTGAGCTTGCCTTCGACGCAGAATAAGGACTGCGCGGATCGTACGGGGTGTCCTCTGTAAACTGGCTGCTGGGATCATCTGGTAAAGAACCATAGACCTCATCGGTGCTGATATGATGGAAGCGAAAGTCCGCTGGTTGATCGTTCTCGACCCAAAACTTGCGCGCCGCTTCTAGGATATTGAAAGTACCCAGGATATTAGTTTCTATAAACTCGCTGGGTCCATCGATTGATCTATCGACATGACTTTCAGCCGCGAGATGCATAACGCAAGTAGGCTGGTGTTGGTCAAATATCCGATCAATTGCATTTCGATTACGAATATCGGCATGTTCGAAAAAGTATGAAGAAGAATCGGAAATTGACGAGAGGTTTTCAAGGCACGCCGCATAGGTAAGCGCATCAAGATTGACGACACTGTGTCCACGCTTAATCGCAAGCCGTACTACAGCTGAGCCGATGAAGCCTGCGCCACCTGTGATAAGAATTTTCATGATCTGTTCTCGTTGATACCAAAAAGCTGA
>JBCAZT010000036.1:0-24001 GCA_038532855.1 Pseudomonadota bacterium | reverse complement strand
CCAACTCCTTTACAGGGTTGGTCACGTCAAACGGCTCTGCCCGCAAGGCTTCCTGGCGCGCAATCTCATCGCATCGGCCCCAGCGAAATTCGCCTGCCAAACGGCTCAATTTACCCGCCATCTGCTTTAGGTTCGTGTAATGACGAAGCTTTGATCGCATCGGCGCATTGGGTACGCGCGGTTGGTCCGGATCCACTTCCCATGGGTGGAAATAAAACATCGCAGGCCGCGATTCTTCTTCATTTACTTGCCGGATCGCCCAACGAGAAAAGCCATAAGGCAAAACGCGGAAGAACCCCCCGCCCCCTGCTGCCACACGCCGACTGCCAAGCAGTGCGGTCGTCACTGGAATTTCCACCAAGGGGGATCCGGGAATGGGATTGAAAGCAAAGCGTGGTGCTTCGGGCCAACCATAATGATCATGCGCCACAGGAGCGACGCTGGATGAATAGGTATAGCCTTGTTCAGCGAGCACTTCGAATGCCCAAGGGTTGCGTTTGTCGATAGAGAAACTGGGTGCGCGGTATCCCGAAACCTTTTGCCCGCTTGCATCTTCAATCAGCTTTTGCGCTTTCGCGATGTCTTCGGCGAAAGTCGCTCGGTCCAATGTGAAAACACGGGCATGATCGTAGCCATGGCTGGCAAGCTCATGACCCTTATCCGCAATTCGGCGGATCATGATGGGATGCCGTTCAGCCATCCAACCCAGCGTGAAGAAAGTCGATTTAATCCCGGCTTCGTCAAACAGGTCCAGAATGCGGTCGATATTGCTTTCAACCCTGCACGAAACACTGTCCCAATCATCGCGGGAAATCACATTTTCGAACGCGCCAACCTGGAACCAGTCCTCGACATCAACAGACATGCCGTTGATTATGGCGGTGTCCCCCACGCCTTTAGAATGATCCGCCAAGGATGTGCCGTGCATAATTAGGCAGCCTCACGCTCGCTGTCGTCTTCAAGCCATTCTATCAGCATTCCAAGGACGTGGCGCAGGCTTTCTTCTTGATCTTCAAGCCGGCGTTCAATGCGATCAATCGCCGAAGTGATATCGGGGCCTGCCTCTGCCCCTGCCGAAGAACGCAGTTCTGCAATGGCCTGCTCAAGCTTGGCCGTGCGCGTATCGCGTTCAGCCAGCAATGCTGCAACTTCACCTGCTGGCACACTGGCCTGCGAAGACCCGACTGCTTTGAGACTTTTGGGCAAGGACATCTCTCCGGTCAGTTCAATTGCCGGATCTGCTCCATCAAGCCCCCCCTCAACATCACCTGCCATCTCTTCAAGGACGGACTCCAGCATTGCCTTCGTCAAGCGATCCTCAGTCTCAATCGCACCCAAAAGCAGCAACCGGTTCATGACCATGTTCACACGGCGCGGAATGCCTCCGGTTGCCGCAAACAATTCAGGCATCAGGCCCTCTTCGAAAGCCGGGCGACCGCCCCAACCTACCAGTTTCATCCGATGGGTGACGTATCCTTCGACTTCGTCTTCATCCAAAGCTTCGAGGTGGTGCGATGCAATGATGCGTTGGCGCAATTGATCAAGGCTGGGATGATGCGCCAAAGTCTTGCGAAATTCTGGCTGCCCCAAAAGCAAGCTTTGAAGCAACGGGTGCGATCCGAGCTGGAAATTGGAGAGCATACGCAGCTCTTCCAAAGCATCCAGATCAAGGTTCTGACACTCATCGACAATCAGCAAGCAGCGGCGACCAGCGCGCGCTTCATCTTGAAGCATACGTTCAAGCGCACCAAGCGCGCCTGCTTTATCATGGCCAGCAACTTCAAGGCCGAAAGCCTGTGCGACCACATGGACAATCTCTTCGCCATCAAGCGCGCTTGTGACAACTTGCGCCACATTCAGCGCATCGCGATCAATCCGCTCCATCAGGTGCGCCACAAGAGTAGACTTACCCGCGCCCACTTCGCCCGTGATGACAATAAAGCCTTCGGCTTGATTCATGCCATAGCCGAGATACGACATGGCCTTTTTATGGGTCGAGCTTTCAAAATAAAATTGCGGGTCAGGCGTCAGTTGGAACGGACGCGCGCTAAATCCATAATATTGATCATACATAGTAGATTGAGCCCCTAACTCAGAAATCGTACCGCAGACCGACAAGCGCAGATCCGACGATCAATTCATCCGTCGCAAACTCGCTGTCGACATAGTCTAAAGCAACTGCACCGCGTGCCGAAAGCTTAGAGGTGATAAACCTTGTATACCCAACCGACGCACCGGCTGCATTAACATCGCCGCTATTGGTGCCGCTTTCGAAGCGGTTGTAATATGTGTTCGCCGTCAGTCGGCCGCTATCGCCCAATTGGCGGTTAAGCGATGCAAGCGCGTAATAGCTTTCATCCGTCACACCATCGAGCGATTCCAGAACCGTTCCCGGTGCCCCGATGAATTCGCGATTGTCATATCCAACCGCGAGTCCAGCATTCCACCGGCCGATTTGGCGCTGATAGCTGACATTGACACCGCGGCCACGGAAAGCAGCAGAACGGATCGAACCAAGCGAGCCCACATTACCAGGGCCGCCAGCACCCGTTACAAGACCGCCGAAATTGCCAGTCACCGGATTGCGGATTGCGCTGAAATCATTCGACAGATTGGCAAGACCGCTGTTCAAGCCGCCGCCAAAGCCGCTTACGCCATCATACACGCTCACACCCAAGGAGCTGCGCGCATTGGGGGAATAGGTGAAATTGCCGTAATACGTCGTTGAATCGTAACGCTGACCAACGCTCGCCGCCAATGATGTACGCGCCGTTGGACGCCACAAAACGCCAACATCCCACAGCAAACCATCAACATCAAAAGCGATAACGCGCGGGCTGTTTTCATCGGTTACGAACCGGCCTGAGCCGTCAAGGATCGGCAAATCATTGGCATCGCGCAGCGCATCGCGGCTCGACACTTCAACATCTTCATAGCCAATCCCGCCCGTAATGGCGAAAGTCGGGGTCAAAGGCACGGTCACATTGGCCCGCGCATAAACATCGCGCACGCGCTGATCGAGGTTTGAGATGTCTTCTTGAAATGCGCCGACAGTCACACCCACGCCGACGGGCAGAAATTGCCCCGGACGGGTTGATGCGCTCAGTTGGCTGTTGATCGTCGTGCTGTCGCCGAACACATCAATCGGATCGCCATTCGCATCGAAAACGGCTTGGTTGCTTTCAAATCGGCTATAGCCGACCCGTGTCGCACCTGACACGTCCACAACGCCCACACGGCGGTTGAGGCTTGGTCCTGCGAAAACGCTGTACACCTGGCTTGAGGCATCTTCGTCATTCACCAAAGGGTTTGCTGAAAATCCGCCTCCGCCATCAAGGCGTGTAGTGCTGGCAAGTGCGCCTGCATCAAACTGGACCGACCGGTCCAGCGCAATGTATCCGCGAGCAAGGCCTGTCAGACGATCGCTATCAATGCGGTTATCACCGTAATTGATATTGCGTTCATAACGCAGCGATGCAGAACCACCGCTGCTGCGGCCTTGGGCATTCACATCAACGCCTGCTGCGATTTGTGTGAAAGTCACAACATCATCGCCGGGAGATATCTGAGCCGACAAAACCTGACTGGCTTCGATATAAGGCTGCACATTTACACCGCGACGATCGTCTTGCTGCTCTTGAGCCTGCGCATGCGCTGGTCCACCAAGCACCATTGCGGCGCTGGTCATTAGTCCAAACGCAACGCCTGCCCGGCGCAAAGCGGTGTTCCCGGGCACAGCCAGGCGTTTCGCCTCTTTTTTCTGTACGTTGGGCATGTTTAGTCCTCCCTCTCGCCATAATCGCCAAAGCGGCGACCAGACGGGCTGAATTGTGCTGCATTCAGCAGCAGCTTGATATCGGGGCACGCAGACAACAATTGCTGCGCATCTTCCAAAGGCGCGCGACCCGTATTGCCTGCACGCACGATTAAAACGGTTTGCCCAACATGAGCGGCCAATTCCGCAGCTGGGGATGCAGCCAAAGCCGGCGGCGTATCAATAATAACGAAACGATTGGGCGCGCCTGCAGTGAGGCGGTCCAGCACTTCTGCGGTGCGAACGCTTGCCAAAAGCTCAGAATCGCGCGCACTGCTCGAACCAGCTGGCAGCACGTAGAGACGATCAATATCCGTCTGACGAGCGAGTTTTTCGACTTTAAGCGATGGATCAGCGATGGCATCCATCAGGCCTTTGCCCTCGGCGACTTCATCAGAAAGGCCAAGGCGTTTGGCCACCGAAGGCTTGATCGTATCCGCATCGATCAAAACAACTTCGAAATCGCGTTCTGCTGCCAGCGCGATTGCCAGATTGACCGCGCAATATGTCTTGCCTTCTGCGGGATGCGGTGAAGAAACCACAATCCGGCGAGAGCGCTTGTTGTTATGAGCGCGCGCGTCAGCGATCAATTCACGCTTTACGATGCGGAATTCTTCGAGCAGCTCTGTCACGGGGTCTTCAGGAACAATCAGCCCTTCTTTGCGAAGACGCTCACGATCAACAATGCATTTAGGGCCGCTAAGCGCAACAGAGCGTTCAGGTGCCTCTGCCGGTTTCTGGCTGGCAGCCGTCCCACCGCCCGCAATAGGCGCAGGCGCCGCAGCGGATGGCGCGCGTTTTTGGCCTTCTGGAAGGTTTGATGGAACTTTGGCCGCATTGACCTTATCCAACCCAAATTTGGTGTTGGCCCGTTCAAGAAGCGATGGCTTTTTGGCGCCCGACTTTTCGATTTTGCTTTGTTCGGTCATGTCTCGATCCTCAAGCCACCGATGCAACCGAGATCATTTCGATCACGAGCAAGATTAAAAACACACCGACAAGCCCAGCACATGCCCCGGCAAACTGTTTTAAGCGCTTGCGTTCGAGCACACGATCGACATTCGAACGGTTCAAAGAAATCGACCCAATGACTGGCAGATCAAGCGCACGTTCCAGCTTTTGTGGCGTCGCAAAGCCAGAGCGCAATTGGCCCACAGCCCACGCAGCCCCCGCACCGGCGCCCGCACCGACAAGCAACATGCCCAAAAGCAAGAGCGGACGATTGGGAGCAATCGGCTTTTGCGGGACAACCGGCGGATCGGTTACCGTGAAACGGAATTGGCTGGTCTGGTCTTCCACTTCGCCGCGCGTGCGAAGATCTTCGCGGTCTTGCAGAAGGTCTTCATAATTCTTGCGCAGAACCTCATAATCGCGGCTGATCCGGTTGGCTTCGGCTGCAACAGCGGGCTCAGATGCCTGGCTCGCCAGCAAAGACGCGATTTGCGACTGCACAGCGGCACGGCGGGCCTGCGCTGATTCCACAGCGGCTTGCCTGTCTGCGCGGATACCAACCAATGAGGTGTAAGCTGGGTTTGTCGTGCCGCTCGAATTGCCATCTGACGCAGCGACCTGACTTCTCAGCAGCTCGATTTGTTTAAGCGATGCAGCGATATCAGGGTGGCTGTCTTTAAGCCCACGTGCACGCAAAGTCGAAAGCTCGGTTTGCGCACGTGCAAGCGCTGCGGCAGGGCCGCTGGCATTTGGGCCGCTACTGATCGTGCGCGGCGTTGAGCTGATCTGTCCGTTGATCGCGCCCAGCGCGCTTTGAGCAGCGGCAAGGTCAGCTTCGATCTCGCGCAATTCTGTGCGTGATTGCTGAAGCTTGGACGAAAGCGATTCAGAACCACCGATCAATTCAGGATATTGCGCTTCGAAAGCCAGACGGCGCTCTTCAGCAGCTTCCAGCTCAACTTTGCGCTCTTCCAATTGCTCGTTGAGTTCGGCCACACCTTGGCTGATGCCAGCGCGGTTGCCGACAATGTGTTCCTCACGGAAGATGTCGAGCAGCTTTTGCACCACATTGCGCGCGACCACAGCGTTTTCAGCATCGCTCAGATTGCCTTCGCCGATAGTGGCAACAATGGAAAACAGGCTGTCTTGTTCGCTACGCACTTCGACATTGGGACGAAGGTCTTCAATCGCAGCCTCCATCTCCTTGTCAGATGTGATTTCTTTGCCAAGCTCGGTCGACGAGATGACTTTGCGCAGGTTTACAGCGCTGACCAAAGTTTGGCGAACGCGCTGGATTTCTTCCTGCCCATCATTGGCAATGCCCATCTGTTCAGACAGGACATCATCGACATCGACGTAAATGCTTGCCTTTGCTTCATACGAATTGGGGATCAAAGCGATCACCAACCATCCTAGCAAACACACGCCCCATGCGACCGCCAGCGCCAGCCAGCGACGCTGCCAGACGGAATGGAGCGCTGCGCGCAGTTCTTCAACAAGTTCGTTCATCAGCCAGTGTCGCCCTTAGAAACGGCTCTCCGGAATGATGATCGTGTCACCGGGCTTCAGCAGAACATTGGCCGTGCTGTCACCGCGCTTAAGCAGATCAGACAGACGCAGACGATATTCCTCTTGCGTTCCCGTTTCGCGATTGAGACGGATCAGTTTTGCGCGGTTGCCCGCAGCAAATTCGCTAAGTCCGCCCACAGCAATCATCGCATCAAGCACCGTCATATTGGCCTGATATGGCAAAGAGGCAGGCTGCTCAGTCGAACCAACCACTTTCACGCGCTGGTCATATGTGCCTTCTGGCGTGTTCACGATAACCGAGACGATCGGCTGTTCGATATATTCTGCCAGCTGCTCTGCAATGTAAGTTTGCAACTCAGTGGCTGTTTTTCCAACAGCAGGAATGTCGCGAACCAACGGAATGGTTAGCCGTCCATCGGGACGAACACGCACATTTTCTGCGCTCAGCTCAGGATTGCGCCATACATGGATTGTAATTTCATCCAGCGCGCCAATGCGATATTCTTCACTCGGAGCGATTGCATCGCTTGTGTAAGTCGCTGGGGGCAGCTCTGGCCCAGTTGCTGTGCAAGCGGAAACTGAAAGTGCGACAACAGCGATGCCCGTAAGCTGCTGGATTTTATTACTTTTGAACATCTATTCGTATCCTTAGCATGGCGCCGGTGATTTGGATGCGGAGCGCCGTAGCGACCTGCTGCACCCAATTCACCATTACTCGCGAGGGTTAATGGCAGAAATTGGTGAACATACGGTTAGTGATATGAACTTTCAGCATGATTATCCCTGATTGGGACAATACAACAAGCTGACTTAACACAGCTTAACGCGTGCAGTGATCAAACCAGCATTTCTGCGGCCGGCCCATGCCCCAAAAACGCGGCTGGACTGGCTGTGGCGCCATATGCGCCTGCGCAAAATACCGCCACAAGATCACCCACATCTGCGACTGGCAGGTTTGCCTTATCGGCCAACCGATCCAATGGCGTGCACAGGCAACCAACCACGTTAACCACTTCAGCTGGCTCCACTGCGAAATGAGTGGCAATGGCAACGGGATAATTGCGCCTCACGACGGTTCCGAAGTTGCCAGAAGCAGCCAACTGGTGATGAAGTCCGCCATCTGTTACCAAATAGGTGATCCCATGACTTTCTTTTCGATCAATCACGCGGCATAAATATATCCCTGCCTCCCCCGCAATATACCGACCTAGCTCTAAGCATAGCTCGGTTTCTTGCAAACAGGTAGGCAATTCAGTCATTTGCAATGCCAATGCATCGCCCACAGCGACAATATCAAGCGGCGTATCGCCCGGGAAATAGGGTATGCCAAAGCCTCCGCCCATATTGAGCTTTGGCAAAGCTTCTCCAATTTTGTCAGAGAGTTGCCCCGCCAAAGCCAGAACATTTCTCTGTGCATCAATGATCGCCTCTGCACTTAAGGCTTGGCTACCTGTAAAAATATGAAGACCACGCCATTCTGCGCCCTGCCCGATGATGGAACGCGCCAATTCAGGCACGCGCTCCGCATCAATTCCAAACGGTTTTGCACCTCCGCCCATTTTCATGCCTGAGCCTTTGAGCTCAAAATTGGGGTTCACGCGCAAAGCCATGCGCGGCGCTTTGCCAAGCCGCTGGCCAATCGCCAGCGCTCTGGCCGCTTCTCCTTCTGATTCGCAATTAAGCGTGGCGCCTGCCGCAATTGCAGCCTCCAATTCCTCATCACGCTTGCCAGGGCCGGCAAAGCTGACGCGCCCGGCATCAATGCCAAGGCTCTTAGTAATCGCCAATTCGCCCGCAGAGGCGATATCAAACCCATCCACCAAGGGATCAAGATGAGCGACCAAATCGGGCAAGGGGTTCGCTTTTATCGCGTAATTGATCCCGATGCGATCTGGGATATGGTTGCGCAAAAGTGCGATCCGCTGGCTTAGAAGGTCGCGCGAATAGACAAAGAGAGGCGTACGCCCCGCATCGGCCACAAGATCACTTGCCTTGCGCCCACCGATAGCCAATTCGCCATCAATGCTCTCAAAACCGTCTGGAATAGGGCCAACGGGCTTCATGATGTCACCTCAAGCTCGGTCAGTTCGCGCAGCAAGGCTGTGCGATCGATCTTACCATTTGGATTGAGCGGTAAGGTATCGCGCCAATGGATCATCTTGGGTTGCATAAAATTGGGCAATTCCTGAGCCAATGATTTGCGAAATGCGGCGCGCCCCGCGTCATCGGCTGCGCCGCGCAAGACCAAATGGACCGCATGGCCCAATGCGGGATCAGGCAGGCCAAGAGCAACCGCTTCTTGAACTAAATCACTGGCAATCGCCACTTCTTCGATTTCCTGCGGGCTAATCCGGTTGCCTGCGCTTTTGATCATGGCATCTTTTCGCCCGACAAAATGGAGCAGTCCCAACTCATCACGCATCACGGTATCGCCCGACCAAACCGCCGTGCCGCCATATTGAGAGGCCGCAGGCGCAGGGCGAAAACGTTTGGCTGTGCGTTCAGGGTCTTGCCAATACCCTTTCGCAACCAATGGGCCGCAATGGACAAGTTCCCCTTCTTTCCCCGGAGCAGCCACTTCGCCACTATCGTCAATCACGAGAATTTCTGCGAAGGGTATCGCCTGACCCATTGAAGTTGGATGCTTTTCCACAAGCTCAGGAGAAAGGTAAGTAGACCGGAACGCTTCTGTCAGCCCGTACATGGGATACAGATCTGCCTCTGAGAAAATCTGCGTTAAATCGCCCACCAATTCGCGTGTTAATGCACCCCCACTATTGGTCATGCGGCGCATAGAAGAGGTTGCCTCTTGGGGCCAATCGATCTCGGTCAATTGCACCCAAAGCGGCGGCACCGCAGCCAGCGTTGTAACGCCATGCTTTGCACAAGCCTTGGCCACGTCGCGTGCAAACAGGAAATCAAGCGGGACAACGCTGCCGCCTGCATACCAGGTCGAAAGCAGTTGGTTTTGCCCATAATCGAAAGAAAACGGCAAAACTCCAAGCGTTACGTCATCCTCTTCAAGCTTTAGATAATGCGCAACGCTCACCGCACCCAGCCACAAATTTGCATGGCTCAGCATAACGCCTTTGGGCCTTCCGGTTGAACCGCTGGTGTAAAGTATCGCCACCAGATCATCGGGATGAGCCTTGGATGGACCAAGCGATCCTGCAAAAGCTTCCGCCTCGTCCATTGCGGCTTGTTCTTCGATCACGGGGCAGCCGGAAGGCAAATCGCCATCTTCGAGCGATTTAAGCCGCGCTTTTGTGCCCATCAAAAGCACCGCACCACTATCGCTCAGGATATGGGCGGCCTGCGCTCTTTTTAGCAAAGGGTTGATCGGCACATGCACCAGCCCCGCCCGCGCAGCTGCCAGCGGCAAAATCGATGTAAGCTCCCCTTTCGCAGCCCATGAGGCCACTCGGCCGCCGCGTTCTGGCACTTTATGCTGGAGCCAAGCAGCAAGCTGGGCCACACGCCCCCTTAACGCTTCGTGGGTTAAGACCCTGTCGCGCAGAATCAGGGCAGGCCGCGTTTCGTCCCTGCGCTCACCTGCCAGTTCGGCAAGGTGGTCAATCGGGCGAGGCTTGGTATTGGCTACCCTTGCATGATTTGGGTTTGAATGGTTTGGCATGAAGTCTTGGCAGAAGGTTTGAACGCGTTGTGATCGACATCAGCTATCACGATAGCGTTAAAGATGTGCAAGCCATGTTTGATGCAAACACCGGCCTGCGCATAGGCGAAATGACGCCATTTGACCGGCCCCAATGGTATGATCTGCTCGAACAGACCGGGCTTAACCCAATTTATGCCGCCGCCTCACAAGGCGATGATCGTGCAATTCTCTCTCTTATGAAAGAGGGCAGCCGGATCGTTCCCTTTCGCAATTGGTATGCTTTTACCTGGCAACCATTGGCGCAAAGAAACGCCGCCGGAGATGCATTGATTGCAAAGCTTGCCCAAGATCTGAAATCGCGCGCGCACCGGGTGACATTAGAACCCTTGGCCAATGAGAATGGCGCAGCCGATCAGGTCGCTCGCGCTTTTGCAATGGCGGGCTGGCGTGTCGAAGTCACCCAATGTGACGTCAATCATGTGATCCACCTTGGTGGAAAGAGCTTTGCTGAATATTGGAAAGAACGCCCCGGCCCGCTGCGCACGACCCTGAAACGCAAGGGGAAGAAGGTCACAACCAAAGTGATCGAAAACTTCGACCCTGCTTTGTGGGACCAGTATGAGCAGATTTATGGGGCAAGCTGGAAGCCTGAAGAAGACCATCCCAAAATGCTTCGCGCCTTTGCAAAAGCGGAAGGCGAAGAAGGCAGATTGCGCCTTGGCCTTGCCTTCTACGATGAAAAGCCAATCGCTGCTCAATTTTGGACCGTTGAAAATGACTGCGCCTACATTCACAAACTCGCCCACCTAGACGAGCACAATCGCCTTTCAGCAGGAACAACGCTTTCAGCCGCCTTGTTTGAGCATGTTATTGACCAAGACCGGGTGAAAGCAGTGGACTTTGGCACCGGCGATCAGCCCTACAAAGCAGATTGGATGGGCCAAACCCGGCCGCGTTATCGGGTCGATTGTTTGAACATGAAAAGACCGGCAGCATGGGTTGATTTGGCGAAGCTCGCCTTTCACCGCCTGAAGGATGCGGATGTACCAATGCTTGCACAGCGCCCTTGGGCTGGCTAAACGCGCGCCACATTTTAGGCTAACGCTGAAAATCCCTTTTTACGCTAAGGATTACGGCGAAGGCTACGATTGAGGATCACACTTGTATGAGCACTCAACCCGCTCACACTGACGAGCATGAAGCAGCAAACGAAGCTGATACCTACATCGCGGCGGTTGATAGCGAACTAAAATCAATCATCGCTGATGTTCTGGGGCTCGACACGGATGACGTGGCACAGTTCACGCCTGAAACCGGGCTTTTTGGCCACCTTCCTGAGCTCGATTCGATGGCAGTCGCGGGTCTCTTGACCGAAATGGAAGACCGGTTTGATTTCATCATTGAAGATGATGATGTCGATGGCGAAATGCTGGAGACTTATGGCGGCCTTCTCGAATTCGCCCAGACAAAACTTTCCGAGGGTTGAGCCAGAGCAGTGATCGCCACTTGGCCTTGCTCGCTGGCAGACGGTGCGACTTCGGATGAGCTGCTGGTGACAATCGGAGAAGGCGACAAAGCCTCGCTCCTCGTCATCCCCCCGCTTTTTGCAGAACACAATTTGATGCGTCGCCAAATGGTGCTGGTGATGCGAGCGCTCGCCAATCATGGCATTGTATCGCATTTGCCCGATCTGCCAGGATGGAATGAAAGCCTAGCGCCCTTGCGCCTGCAAACTTTGGATGGCTGGCGCTCTGTGATTGCGCAAGCCGCCGAGCAATTTGGCACGACGCATGTCTTCGCAGTTCGAAGCGGTGCCTTGCTGTGCCCTCCTCAGTCCCAAGGCTGGCTCTATGCCCCGCAATCAGGGGCAAAGCTTTTGCGGGCCATGATAAGAGCGCAGGGGATCTCCAACCGAGAAGCAGGCATTGAAGAGACAAGCGAGCACATGGCTGAGCGAGGCCGCGCCGAGGGCATTACGCTTGCCGGGTGGGAGATCGGTGCGCCACTTTTTGGCGAATTGGAGGCAGCAGAACCTCTGCAATCAGACGGTTTGACCGAAATCGCACAGAATGGAGTTGGCAGCCCTGGGCTGTGGCTTCGGGCGGAACCGGGTGAGAATGCCGAACAGGCTGAGCGCATTGCCGCTCTAATCGCAAAAGCGATAGATTCATGAGCAGGCTCGCGCTCGATTTTGGCTGCGGTAGCCTCAAATGCGCGGGCACGCTTGATACTGCTCCGGGCACGACAGGCCTTTTGATCGTGAGCGGCGGCAATGAAATCCGATCCGGCGCTTTTTCAGGCCAAGCCAAATTAGCCGCGCGCATTGCAAAAGCGGGCTTTCCCGTGTTCCGATTTGATCGCCGCGGCGTGGGCGACAGTGAAGGCGACAATCGCGGGTTTCGATCCAGCGAGGGGGATATCACGGCCGCATGCCATGCCTTTCAAGCCATCGCCCCGCAGGTTGAGCGCGTATTTGCCTTTGGCAATTGCGATGCGGCTTCGGCTTTGATGTTGATGTCGGGTAAGGGTTTTGATGGGCTTATTCTCTCCAATCCTTGGACCATTGATGGCGCTGATGAAACTGATGAAGCCAGTGAAGCAGACGCTACGCCGCCAGCCTCTGCGATAAGGGCGCGCTATGCTGAAAAGCTCAAAAACCCCGCTGAAATCGCCCGATTGCTGCGCGGCGGGGTCGATTTTAGAAAGCTGGCGCGCGGATTGGTGAAATCGGTTGGCCCTGCTCCCACCCCCTCAAACCTTGCAAGCGAGGTTCGCGAAGGATTGGCAGGCTTTGATGGACCCGTCGATATCCTACTTGCTGGAGCTGACCGGACAGCGCAGGTGTTTGAGGAAAGCTGGGATGCAAGCGATCCTCGCTTCGCACACCACAACACAGCCAAATGCGAAGGAGCAGGCCATGCTTATGTCGCGCCCGATCAGCAAGATTGGCTCGTCGCGCAGATCCTGACCGCTATGCGGCGTTAGGTCCGCTCAAACAGGCTCACCAATTCGACATGGGTTGACCAGCGAAACTGGCCAACGGGGCGCAATTTCGAGAGCGAAAAGCCAGCTTGTGCCAAACCCGCAGCATCGCGTGCCCAGCTTGATGGATTGCAGCTTACGTAAACCACTTTTGGGCAATCGCTCGCGGCGATCTCTGCGATTTGCGCTCTTGCGCCTGCCCGGGGGGGATCCAGCAGAACCGCTTCAAACTTGCCCACTTCATCAGGTTGCAAGGGGTTACGGAAGAGGTCACGATGGATCGGATAGATATTGCCACCAGCGCGCGCCGCAAGAGACTTGCACGCAAGATGAGCGGCGCGATCTGCTTCTGCGGCGAGCACTTTGCGCCCTTCACGGAGGCTCAAGGCAAAAGTGCCTAGGCCTGAAAACAGATCAGCAATCCGCTTTGCATCGCCCACAAATGAACGCGCATCGGCGATCATCTGCGCCTCTGCACCTTGCGTCGCCTGAAGGAACGCGCCCGGCGGCATGGGAACGGGCACGCCGCCCAATGTTATCGTGACAGGCTCCGGCTCCCACTGGGTTTCTGCGCCATACCCATGATCGACCGTGACGCGCGCCAAAGCGTTATCGCGTGCGAAATCAGATAGAGCCTCAATCGCAGACAGCCCTTCAAGCGGGAAATTCGAAAGCCCCAGATCAACACCCTGATCACAGAAGGATAGCTGAATATCGACAGCGCCTTTGGGCCCATGCTGAGCGATCAATTGGCGTAAGTTCCCTATCAACCCGGCCAGGTCAGGATGAAGCACCGGGCATTCACGGCAATCGACAATAGTGTGCGACCCGCCTTGTCGAAAACCGATGACAGCGCTTTTTTGCGTGCGCACCGCGTGAAGGGTTGCTCTTCGTCTTGCTCCTCTGGGCGAGAGGTGAACAGGCAACTCCTCGCCAATGGTCAGTCCTTGGCCCAAAGCTGCATTGACCACACGGTCGCGGACGAAGGTTTCTAACGCGCGGTCATTGGCGTGTTGCAGCTGGCAACCGCCGCATGTGCCGAAATGGGGGCATGGCGGGGTCTGGTGGTAAGGCCCGCGCTCTTTGATCGCACCATCTGCATCCACCATATCGCCGGGAAGCGCGCCTTTTGCATGGAGGCCGCTTTGGGTGACCCCATCCCCTTTGGCTGCAATGCGCGTGACAGTTTCCGGCGTGCTCACAAACATTCTCTGCATACTGGGCTGACAGCCTGGGCGAGATCACCGGCCGTGAAGAACCCGCCGCATTGCCGTGCGGCTTCGCCATGAAGCCACACAGCTTCGCACGCAGCGGTGAGAGCATCAGCCCCGGTTGCCATTCGGCTGGCAGCAAGGCCAGCAAGCACATCGCCCGTCCCCGCAATGGACAGCCAACTGGGCGCAGGCGGCGCCAATGCAATCCTGCCATCAGGCGCGGCAACAATCGTGTCAGGTCCCTTGGCCAAGACCACCATCCCGCTTGCCGCAGCCAAAGCCTTTGCGCGGTCGAGCCTGCCTTTTGCGATTACGGAAAAAGTTTTGCAAAGCGCATCCAGCTCTCCATCATGCGGCGTCGCGATAACGGGCTGGTCCTCTCCCATCATATTCGGCCTCAGCAAGTGGAGAGCATCCGCATCAAGCACAAGGCTGGCGTCACAACGAACGGCCGCCTCCAACGCCTTCACCGATCCCTCATGCCGGCCAAGCCCCGGCCCGATCAGTACGGAATCAATCCGATCATCATCAAGCGCGACTTTCACAGGCGATGGGTCAACCACCAGATCAGCCGGTGCGTTCTGCTGTTCGTTCGCGATAAACTTCACATAGCCTGCACCGGCGCGCAAAGCGGCCTTTGAGGAAAGAATGCCAGCGCCAAGCATATCTCCGCACACAACTGCCACCATGCCGCGGCGGTATTTATGACTATCCATCGCGGGCGCGCTCAATTGAGGCTTTTGGATGAGCTCAGCAGCATCGGGCACGGTATCAATGCCAATTTCGACCAATCGCATTGACCCCATCTTTGTCCGAGCAGGCAAAGACCAATGGGCAAATTTCCACGCGCCCAAAGTTATTGTCGCGGTGTATTGGGGCAGGCGATCATTAAGCAATGCGCCGGTATCGCTATCAACGCCCGATGGCACATCAATCGCGATCCTTATGGGGTGGCGCTGGACCAAATCGCGCAGCATCAAGGCGTGCTCTGCCTCTAATGGCCGTGTTAGACCCGTACCGAACAGGCAATCCACCAGAACCTCGCCGGTTTCGCCACTGCCTGATGTCTCGACCGCACCGCCCCAGCGTTTTAGCGCAGTTTGAGCGGCCTCGGTTTTTGGCGGCATGGGCGCAATGATACGTACGGCTAAGCCAGTATCGCGCAAAATTCGGGCAATCACATAGCCATCGCCGCCATTATTGCCGGGGCCGCACAGCACTGTGACAGAGCGCCCGCCTGCGATCCGTCGCACCCATTCAGCCGCGCCCCCCGCAGCTTTCTCCATCAATTCAAAAACAGTTACGCCGGTGCCGAAAATGGCCTGTTCAGCAGCGCGCATCTGGTCGGCGGTGAGGACTTGGCTCGCGCTCAAACTCGCATTCCTTAATTGGAAGGATTGGTCCTTAGGAATATCTCGTTTTCCACCCTGTAACGATCTTTGCCAATCGTAAATTCTGTGATTTGATCACCGCTCTCGCTGGAGATGCGCAGGCTGTCCGCACCATCAACCACGCCCAATTCCTGCGTTTCAGGATCAAGCGATACGCGCCGAAAGCCGCCATCGGGATGATGGAGAAGGAATGTCGCTGAGCCATCACCCGCAACCCGTTCGATCTTACAAACCTCGGACATTTCAACGCCTTCGCCAATCGCGCAGATAACGCCATCGCCGCTGGGTTCAGGGCTCACATCCCCGCCCCCGCAAGCGGCAAGTGTTGTTGCGAGCGTCAGAGAGCTAAATATCCGCAAAAACATGGGTTTCCTCTTTCGCGCCGGGATGAGTGAGAGCGCCGTGGCGCGCTTTGCCGACATTTTGAGCATAGCGCCACAAGGCGCCCGATTGGTAATCATTGGTGCGCGGCTGCCATTTGGCTTTGCGCGCTTCCAAAGTGGCTTCATCTACGTCCAAATCAATCGTGCCTGCTTCTGCATCAATGCTGATTGTATCGCCGTCTTCGACCAAGGCGATTGGCCCGCAATCCGCCGCTTCTGGCCCGACATGGCCGATGCAAAAGCCGCGCGTTGCGCCTGAGAAACGACCATCAGTGATAAGAGCGACTTTCTCGCCCATGCCCTGTCCATACAAAGCCGCCGTGGTGGATAGCATTTCGCGCATTCCGGGGCCGCCTTTGGGCCCTTCATACCGGATGATGATGACGCTGCCTTCCGCAATATCCCGGCGCTCTACGGCGGAGAAGGCGTCTTCTTCGCGGTCAAATACGCGCGCAGGACCGGTGAATTGAAGCCGCTCCATCCCTGCGACTTTCACAATCGCTCCATCAGGTGCGAGCGAACCTTTAAGGCCCACAACGCCGCCAGTGGGCGTGATCGGGGTTTTCACATCGTAGAACACCTTTTGGTCCGGGTTCCACGTGATCTCTTCGATATTCTCCCCCAATGTTTTGCCGGTGACCGTCATCGGGTTGGGATCAAGGAAGCCGCCATCCAGCAGCGTTTTCATGCCCATATAGACACCGCCTGCCTCATGCATGTCTTTGGCGACATATTTGCCGCCCGGCTTCAGGTCCGCGATGTAGGGCGTGGATTTGAAGATTTCCGCTACGTCGAACAGGTCAAAATCAATCCCCGCCTCGCTCGCCATTGCGGGCAGGTGGAGCGCTGCATTGGTGGAACCGCCTGTTGCAGCCACAACGCGAGCGGCGTTCTCAAAAGCGGCTTTGGTGCAAATATCGCGTGGGCGCAGGTTGATCTTCAACAGCTCCATCACCTGAGCGCCCGCCGCGCGCGCGATTTCTTCACGTGATTTGTAAGGAGCAGGCGACATATTGCTGTTGGGAAGCGATAAACCGATCGCTTCGCCCACGCATGCCATTGTGTTCGCCGTAAACTGCCCGCCGCACGCGCCGTGTCCGGGGCATGCGACTTTTTCCAGCTCGATCAGCTCTTGCAATGGGCAGTTTCCGGCCGCGTGCTGACCGACTGCTTCGAATACATCGACAACGGTCACATCCTCGCCCTTGTATACGCCCGGGAGGATCGATCCGCCATAAACGAAGATGCTGGGCACATTCAGCCGCAGCATCGACATCATCATGCCGGGCAGGCTTTTGTCGCATCCTGCAAAGCCCACAAGCGCATCATAGCAGTGCCCGCGCACCGATAGCTCGACAGAATCCGCAATCACCTCGCGGCTGATGAGCGAGCTTTTCATGCCTTGGTGGCCCATCGCAATGCCATCTGTAACGGTGATCGTGTTGAACCGGCGCGGCGTGCCGCCTGCTGCAATCACGCCTTCACGGCAAATATCGGCCTGCGGATCGAGTGTGGTGTTGCACGGCGCTGAATCGTTGCCGGCACTCGCCACCGCGACGAAGGGCTTTGCAATATCCTCTTCGGTCATGCCCATTGCGTAATAATAAGAGCGATGCGGCGCGCGCTCGGGACCTACCGAGACATGGCGCGAGGGCAATTTGGACTTGTCGAACGACATTTTGTTTCTCTTCGCTGCGGATTTGTGAAACGCGCACTGCCTCTAGTCGAGCGCGAGCGCAACCCTTCCTGCGACATCTGCCACCATTGCAGCCCAGCGCGATTGTTCTGCCCGCGTGGCGATCAAGTCCTGGCGGATCTCAATTGCGCAATACGCGCGCCCATGCGCCTCTGCATGGCGGTTCATCGTGGCGTTCAATTCGCGGCCTGAATAGG
Organism: Pseudomonadota bacterium; assembly: GCA_038532855.1. Classification (GTDB taxonomy): domain Bacteria; phylum Pseudomonadota; class Alphaproteobacteria; order Sphingomonadales; family Sphingomonadaceae; genus Erythrobacter. The sequence goes on along the minus strand of JBCAZT010000036.1, from coordinate 6,227 downwards.
GCTGGTTATCGCCGACATTGAGGCCAAATTCGCCAAAAAGACGGATCGCATGGCGTGCAGCGCGATCATCTTCGTTATAGAGCAACGCAACCTCCCAAGGGCGCTCTTCATCGCTGGTCGCCAGTTTGGGCGTAAAGGAATGAAGCGAAAGAATCAGCTTGGGCTGCGCTGCATCCAGCCACTCAGCCAATGCCTCGTGATAGGGCCTGTAAAACCGCTCAATCCGTCCTTCCAGGTCGGCGCCGATATTGCCGGGGATGAGATGCCCATCGCTTTCATCGGGGATAAGGCCGGGGTGATCCTCTTCGCGGTGGAGATCAATGACAAGGCGGCTTTGGCAGGCGAGATGCGCTGGGATGTTGTGGCGCCGCGCCATTCGATCCGCGATCCCTTCTACCCCAATATCAACCGCAATATGCCTATCCAAAAGCTCCGAAGCGATGCCGAGTGGCACATCATCCGGCACGTGATTGGACGCATGATCGGATACGCATACAATGCCGCCGGGCGAAGGGGTTCCGATCTGTCTGAAAGGCTGTGCGTCGCTCATAGAGCTGTCTTAGCGCAATTTTCCCGCCAATTGCCACCAGTCAGGGTGCTTTGTCTCAATCTGGGCAGCAGCCGCATCGCGCGCCTCTATGCTGTCGTAAAGCGCAAAGCATGTTGCGCCTGATCCGGACATGCGGGTGAGCCACGCCCCTCCATTGGCGAGCTCTTCGAGAATATCGGCAATAGCAGGGACTTGCGTAATGGCAGGCGCTTCGAGGTCATTGCGGCCCTCCAATGTGATCTGGCGCGCTGTCCCTTCGGGAAGCGGGCCGTGGTCGATCTGGTCCCAAGCCTTGAAAACGGGTCCGGTGGCAAGCGGAATGCGCGGGTTTACCAGCAGAACAGGCGTGCCTGTCAGGTCGCATTCAATCGGCTCAAGCTCAGTCCCCGTGCCCCGCCCAATCACCGTCTCACTGCGGACACAGCACGGAACATCCGCGCCAAGTTTGGCTGCGCGCGCCGGCCAATCATCGGGCAGGCCGTGGAGACGCTCGACCAGCCGGAAGACTGCGCCTGCGTCGGCTGAGCCTCCCCCCAGCCCTGCGGCGACGGGGAGGTTTTTTTCAAGGGTGATGCTCATGCCCTGAGGGCGCGGGAGAACAGACAACGCCTTGGCGACCAGATTATCAAACGGATTGTCGATACCGGTGGCGAACTCTCCAAGTGTGTTAACTTGGTCCCGTTCGCTAAATTGTGCGCTCAGAGTGTCTCCCGCATCGACAAAGGCAAAAAGCGTCTCAAGCACATGATAGCCATCCTCACGCCGCGCTCGGACATGCAGCGCAAGATTGATCTTGGCGTAGGCGGTTTCTTGCATTCAATCCTCCCCAAACAGGGGAGGTGACTGTTGCGCAAGCAACTGACGGAGGGGCCGCGGCGATCGGCTGAGCGTGCCTTCAGCCCCTCCACCACTTCGTGGTCCCCCTCCCCGTTTCGGGGAGGATGCATCGAGCGAACGCGGTCTCATTTACCGCTTCCACTCAATTAGCCGCCAAGTTGGAGCTGCGACGTAAAAGAGGAGACCAACAATGGACAGAAGAACACCCATCCAAAGCTCAATCCTCGCAGATATAAGTATCAAACCAAATGCCATTGCAGCCATTCCGCCGTAACACAGAAAAGGTTCACATCTGGACCATTTTCGCGTTAATTCAGTAACCTCGCGGTCAACTACTGCCTCTTCGACCCACCTATCAATCGTGTGTCTAGTTTTGAAATGCAGCGCCAGAACAAACCCTAGGATTGCCAAAGCCATAAATGGATCGATCTGGTTCATTGACCCATCACATATTCGGATAATTAGGCCCGCCGCCGCCCTCAGGCGTTACCCAGTTGATGTTCTGGTTCGGGTCTTTGATATCACAGGTTTTGCAGTGGACGCAGTTTTGCGAATTTATCTGAAACTTCGGCTCTTTGCCCTCTTCTTCGATCCACTCATAGACACCCGCCGGGCAATAGCGTGATGATGGGCCTCCATAGACCTCGAACTCGCTTTCCTTTTGCAAATCCCAATCCGACACCTGCAAATGCACCGGTTGGTCCTCTGCGTGGTTGGTGAAAGAATAGGCGACATTGGTCAGCCTATCGAAGCTGATCTCGCCATCGGGTTTGGGATAGTCGATTTTCGGATAGAGGTCCGCACGCCCTGTCATGGTGTAATCGGCATGGTGCTTCATGCTGATCGGAAGACCGATTTTGAGCGTGCGCATCCACATATCGATGCCGGCAAGCGCCGCGCCGATATCCTCGCCATATTTGGCAACGGCGGGTTCTGCGTTTTGGACGAGTTTCAGCTCATCTGCGATCCAGCTTGACCGGACGCTTGGCTCATAGGCTTGGAGTTCGGGCTGGCTTTCATGGCTCTCGATTTCAGCCGCGATTGCCTCAGCGCACAGCATGCCGCTTTTCATGGCGGTGTGCGAGCCTTTGATCCTTGGCACATTCACAAATCCAGCCGCACAGCCAATCAGCGCGCCGCCGGGGAAGGCAAGCTTGGGCACAGATTGCCAGCCGCCTTCATTGATAACGCGCGCGCCATAAGCGACACGGGTGCCGCCTTCTAGATAGGCGCGGATTTCGGGGTGCTGCTTCCAACGTTGGAATTCCTGATAGGGCGATACCCATGGGTTCTTGTAATCAAGCGCAGTGACAAATCCGATCGCAACTTGGTTGTTTGCTTGGTGATAGAAGAAGCCGCCGCCCCATGTGCCGCTTTCCGACAAAGGCCAGCCTTGCGTGTGGATGACACGGCCGGGCTTGTGCTTCGCCGGATCAATATCCCACAGCTCTTTGATACCAAGGCCATAGACCTGCGGCTCACAATTGGCCTCAAGATCGTATTTGGCTTTCATCTGCTTGGTGAGGCTGCCGCGCGCGCCTTCTGCAAACAGAGTGTATTTCGCCTCAATCTCCATGCCAGGCTGGAAATCAGGTTTATGGTTGCCATCCTCGGCAATGCCCATGTCTTGGGTGATGACGCCTTTTACCGCGCCCTTTTCATCAAACATCACCTCATTGGCGGGAAAGCCGGGGAAGACCATGACGCCCAGCTCTTCTGCCTGTTCACCCAGCCAGCGCACCATATTGCCCAGCGACCCGGTGTAGCATCCATGATTGCTCATCAGCGGGGGCATTACGATGTGCGGAATGGAGGTCTTGCCGTTCTTTGACAGCACCCAATGCCAGTTATCGGTCACAGGCGTTTGCGCCATCGGGCAGTCTTTGTCGCGCCAATCAGGGATCAGCTCTTCCAAAGCTTTGGGATCAACCACTGCGCCAGACAGGATATGCGCGCCAATCTCTGATCCTTTTTCAAGGACCACGACTTCCAGCTCTTCACTTAGCTGCTTCAAGCGGATTGCCGCGGAAAGGCCAGCGGGACCTCCGCCAACAATCACCACATCGCATGGCATGGATTCGCGTTCGATTTCGGTTGCGGTCATGATCCTCAAAAGTCCCGTTTGTGCCCCGTTTGGGCGATTGTTCAAAAACTGTCGGTTTCCACTTGCTTACTGCGAATCGTGCAGTCAAGACCTGCTAACTAAAGTATGGATATGTCACAGCCTCCTCTCAAAGATGATCTTGCCAGCGCGTTTGCCTGGTGGCGAGAGGCGGGCGTGGATTGTGAATTCACCGATGACGCTACGGCGTGGCTTGGCGATGAGGCATCGGAAAACGATGCAGCGCCTTCGGGCGAAGCGGCAAAACCGGCGCAAACGCCTGCAAATCCCGCGATTTCGCGCGAAGAGCCAAAAGCGCCAATTGTTGAACGCATTGACCTGCTTGGCCCCAATCCTCCCAAGACTTTGGAGGATTTCCACACATTCTGGAAGGAAGCACCGGGGCTGGATGCAATTAGTCCGCGTGGGCGGGTTCCTCCTCGCGGAATGGCGAAAACTCAATTGATGGTGCTTGTCACCGATCCGGAAGCCCGTGACAGGGATAGATTGCTTGATGGGCCGCAAGGCGAATTGCTCACACAAATCCTGCGCGCAATGGGCATGCAAGAGGATGAGGTTTACATTGCCTCTGCTCTGCCCCGTCACACACCCATGGCAGACACTGCCGGACTTGCAGCAGGTGGCATGGATGCAGTGACCGCGCATCACATCACCTTGGCTCAGCCAAAAGCAGTGCTGGCGCTGGGTTCAAACATTCTACCGCTGCTCGGCACCAAATCACCGAAAGAGCCTGCGTCTTTACGCGAAATAAACCTAGGCCATTTACCAAGTCCCGTCATGGTAACAGACGGGCTCGACAGCCTGATGGCCATGCCACGCCTTAAAGCGCGGTTTTGGCGCAGATGGATCGAATGGTCAGCGGAGAATTTGTGATTAACACCCTGCTCAAAAACGGCATTCGAAACTTTGGAATTGCCGCAGGAATAGCCGCAAGCCTCTCTGTTTCGCCCACCGCCATGGCTCAATCGAGCAGCATGGTGGCGCATTATGAGCAGCCGCAAGCTACCGGCGAAGTCTCCAGCAATTTCAGCGCGCTCTCTGCCGAACAACGCGCCTTTTACCGCGATGTCTTTAACAGCATTGATGCCCAGCAATGGCTGCGGGTTGAGCAATTGCTTGGTGAAGCATCCCCCAGCCTGCTGCATCAGGTCGCGTTGGCGGAATATTATACCCACGCCAAAAGCCCCAAGGTGAGCGCTGAGAAAATCGCCAATTGGTTTGCTGCCGGGGTTGATCTTCCGCAAGCTGAACAGCTTGCGCGCATGGGACAAAAGCGCGGGCTTTCAAACTTGCCTTACTTGCCCCGCGCCCAAAGTTTCGCGCGCCAACCCTATATTTCCAAACGCACCCGCCCTCGCCCGGTGAATGACGGCTCGATTTCATCGCGCACCCAATCAGCCATTCGAGATCGGATCAAGAATGATGATCCAGCAGGCGCGCATGCTCTGCTTATGGAAGCTGATCCCGCTCTAAGCTCCGCTGCGAAAGCAGAATGGCGTCAGCGCGTCGCTTGGAGTTATTACATTGAGAATGACGATCAGAACGCGCTATTGCTTGCTGATACAGTGGGCGAAGGATCTGGTCCTTGGGTAGCTGAGGGATATTGGGTCGCTGGCCTTGCTTCTTGGCGTCTGGGTGATTGCAGCATCGCAGCCGAAGCGTTTTCGCGCACAGCCGCGATGTCGAGCAATGTCGAGCTGACATCAGCCGCGCATTACTGGGCGCACCGCGCGCTTATCCGCTGCCGCGAGCCGGGCCGCGCGCAAGTGCATCTTGATCAAGCGAGCCAATATCACGAAACACTGTATGGAATGCTGGCGGCTGACCAATTGGGGATCGAGCAAAAAGCCGCCGGAGAACCAGCCCCTCTTTCACAGGAAGAATGGCAAGGCCTAACCCAACGCAGCAATGTTCAGGTGGCTGTGGGGCTCGTGGAGATCGGCCGCCCGGCGCTTGCGGACGAAGTGCTTCGCCACGAAGCGCGCATTGGCAGCCAACATGATTACGCCGCTTTGGCTAAACTCGCACGGCAATTGGGCTTGCCGTCAACGCAGCTCTTTATGGCGTATAACGCGCCTTATGGCAGCCGCTCTGATGGAGCTTTGCGTTTCCCGGTTGCCAGTTGGAAGCCCGCGACAGGCTGGCGTGTGGATCCGGCCCTCGCCTTTGCCCATGCGCTGCAAGAATCGAATTTTCGCGCCTCTGCTGTCAGCCCTGCCAATGCGCGTGGGTTAATGCAGATCATGCCGGGCACTGCGCGCGATCACAATCGCAGCTTGAATCTCGGCGCAAGCTATTCTGATCTGAACGATCCCGAAGTGAACCTTGCCTATGGCCAGCAGCACTTGGAAATGCTGCGCGATAGCGGAGCGACGCAAGGCCTACTTCCCAAAATCATGGCCGCCTATAATGCAGGCCTTACTCCTGTGAGCCGCTGGAATTACGAGATCCGCGATCAGGGCGATCCGCTGCTTTGGATGGAATCGATCCCCTATTGGGAAACGCGCGGCTATGTCGCCATCGTGATGCGCAATTACTGGATGTATGAACGCGCCGCCGGGCTCGACAGCCCCTCACGCCGGGCTTTGGCCGAAGGACGCTGGCCACTCTTCCCCGGAATGGCTACGACAAGGGCGGCGCATTTGCAGCAATAGGAGCCCGGGACCATGGCCATTGATACGGATAGAGAGTTCAAACCCATCCACATCGCCGTTCTCA
>JBCAZT010000035.1:0-24027 GCA_038532855.1 Pseudomonadota bacterium | reverse complement strand
CAGCTTGTAGACGAGCCAGCTTTCAACCGTCCCAAACGCCAAAGTTCCTTTTTCTGCTGCAGCACGCACTTCGGGGACATTGTCGAGCATCCAATGCATTTTGGTGCCGGAGAAATACGGATCAAGCAGCAGGCCCGTTCGGCGTTGAATGTCGACTTCATGGCCAGCATCGCGCAGCTGAGCACAAAACGGTTCTGTACGACGATCTTGCCAAACAATCGCGCGGGTCAGCGGCTCTCCGGTTTCCTTGTCCCAAGCCACAACTGTTTCGCGCTGGTTCGTAATGCCAATCGCTGCGATACACGCAGCACCGCCGACCTGCGGCACAACATCGCGTGCGCATTGCAGCGTCTTTTCCCAGATTTCGTTTGCGTCATGCTCAACCCAGCCGGCTTGGGGATAATGCTGGGTAATCTCGCTTTGCGCACTCGCCGCCAGAACACCATCGCTGGCAAAAGCCATTGCGCGCGTGGACGTGGTGCCTTCGTCCAAAACCAGGATATAATCGGCCATCGTTTCTCCCCCACGATCAAAATGTCCAATCGACTTCTGCCAACATCCATTCCATACGCAACCCCATGAGCCGCATTCCCCCCAAGCCATGGCCCACAGGCCAAGCTGAAATGGTCGAACCCCTTGTTGCGCGCGTGCTTGCGCCCAATCCTTCGCCTTACACATTTACCGGAACGCAGACTTATGTTGTCGGGCACCCCAATGGTCCTGATTGCGCCGTGATTGATCCGGGACCCAACGACCCTGCGCATATTGATGCGATAGAGGCCGCAGTAGGCGATCGCCGAATTATCGCGATCATGTGCACGCACACGCATAGAGACCATTCGCCCGCCGCTGCGCCGCTTGCTAACAAAATAAACGCGGCCATCGTTGGGTGTGCGCCATTGGTGCTCTCAAGCGATCATCCACGCGCCGATGAGGCATTTGATGACACCTACGAACCTGACAGGGTACTCGAAGATGGCGAACAAATGCGCGGGACAGGATGGACGCTGACCGCTGTTGCAACGCCTGGTCACACATCCAATCACCTTTGTTTTGCTTTGGAAGAAAGCGGGTCCTTATTCACGGGCGATCATGTGATGGGTTGGTCCACCAGCGTCGTCATCCCGCCTGATGGCGATATGGGTGACTATATGGCGAGCCTTGAGAAATTGATGGCGCGCGATGACAAAACCTATCACTCCGCCCATGGTGCAGCGATCACCAAGCCTAAACAATTGGTGCGCGGTATGATCGGACATCGCCGCCAACGCGAGAACCAGATTTTGCGTCTTTTGGGTGAGCAATCGCGGCCTGTAAGGGATTTTATTCCTGAGATGTATAAAGGCCTTGACGAACGCCTAATCCCCGCCGCCGAACTGAGTGTAACGGCGCATCTTATCGACCTTGAAAGACGCGGGGAAACCGTGTGCGAGGAAGAAATCTGGAAATTGTCGCAGGCGAATTGAAAATCCGATCATTTTAGGTGTTAGTGCGGAGCCTCTTCGAAAAGCCCGCCTTACCCGACAGCTTTAAAGGCAAAGTCTGACGTCTGTGTATTGGCGTCCGATTTTGACCATTTGAAAGCGAAGATCGGTATGAGCATTCAGAAATTCAGTCGTATCGGGGGAATGGCGGTTGTTGGCCTCATAATCCTCGCAGCATTGGTGGCAGCATGGGGTATCAACACCATTCGATTTGGTGGCGATATGCACCTAAAAAGCGCTCAATATCATGAGTTTAACGCCGATATTCTGCCACCGCCACAATATCTGGTGGAGCCATTTATGGAGGCCAACCTTCTGGCTCTATACCCTCAAAACTACGACGATCACGCCGGTCGTCTCGAGCAGCAAAAGGCCATTTGGGCTGAGCGTAAAGATTATTGGGCAAGCTCCGACGTTGACGGCGTGCTCCAGAATGGCTTGGCCCAGACAAACGCCAATGATGGGACGCGCTTCTGGGATGAAATTGAAAACTCTCTGAAACCCGCCGTGCGATCTGGAAATGATGCCGCCGCGCGCGCTTCACTCAGGCGATTGCTGCTGATCTATCGCGATCATCGCGGCACCATTGATGAGCTTGTCGCTACGACCGCCGATCTGCAGGCCGATCTTGCTGAAGACAGCCAATCGACCATCACTTGGATTAGCCTGCTCTTGTTTGTAGCGGGATTGCTAATTGTCGCATCGGTGATTGCGGGCCTGATTGTGATGAACCGCCGCGTACTACAACCACTTGGCGATACGTCTCATGTCATGAGTGAAATGGCCAAAGGCAATCTCGACATCGGGGAGCGGACCGATCATCGCAATGATGAAATCGGCGAAATGACGCGCGCTATCGAAGTGTTCCGGGATGCGTCGCGCAAACAGCATGCCAGCGCTGAAAAACAGGAAGTCGTCGTCCGCAAATTGAATGAAGGCCTGCAACAGGTTGCGAACGGCGATTTGACTGCAAATATCCGCGAACCATTTGATCCTGAATATGAAAGCCTGCGTGCAGGGTTTAATCAGACAACGCAGAAACTCTCTGAAATCATCGCGTCCGTGCGAACATCAGTGGAAAGCGTGGGCACAGGCTCACATGAAATCCGGATTGCGTCAGAGGACCTTGCCAATCGCAACGAACGCCAAGCAGCCTCAATCGAGGAAAGCGCAGCAGAAATGAAACAGGTGACCAGCCTTGTGAAGCAAACGGCCCAGAATGCGGCTGAAGCGAAAGATCTGATGGCGCAAACCAACAGTCAGGCCAATGCGGGCGGCGAAGTGGTTTCCAAAGCCGTCCATGCCATGAGCTCGATTGAAAAGTCCTCATCAGAAATAACTCAGATCATTGATGTGATTGATGGGATCGCGTTTCAGACCAACCTTCTCGCACTGAATGCAGGCGTCGAAGCGGCGCGCGCTGGCGATGCGGGCAAAGGTTTTGCTGTTGTCGCCAATGAAGTGCGCGCCCTTGCCCAGCGCAGCGCCGAAGCGGCTCAAGACATCAAGGAATTGATCACGACAAGCTCGCGGCAAGTATCGGACGGAGCCGGTCTGGTAACGGAAACCGGCGATATGCTTCAAGAGATCGTCGGACGCATCAGCGAGGTCGGCCAACAAGTCAACCAAATCGCTGATATGGCGGCCTCACAAGCGGTAAGCCTTGAAAATGTGAACTCTTCCGTATCAGATATGGACCGCATGACGCAGCAAAACGCGGCAATGGTCGAACAGACCACAGCCGCTTCGCGCAGCCTGGCTGATGAAGCATCACATCTGGGTGACCGGGTGAACCAGTTTAGAGTTGGAACATCTGACCAAGGTTCTGTCGATCCGTATGATTTCGAGTTTGAAAGCGATATTCAAGACGCGGCCTAACCCCCCGATTTCGTACGGACAGGTTGCATCAGGCAACGGCAGAAAGCTCTCCTTTTGAGAAGCTTTCTGCCAGCTGGAACTTCTGGATTTTGCCGGAGCCGGTCAATGGAAACTCTTTAACCCAAACCCAGTGCGCGGGCGTCTTTTGCGGTGAAAGCCGTTCACGCACAAAGGCTTTCAATTCGTCATCCGAGGGCCGCTCTGCCCCGTCGGCAATCCGCATAAAACATGCGACAATTTCACCCCATTTTTCATTGGGGACACCCGCCACCGCCACTTCCGCGACTGCCGGGTGCTGAAGCATTTGCGCCTCGATTTCCGCTGGGAACAGGTTTTCACCGCCTCGGATAATCATCTCTTTCACGCGGCCCGTGATCTTTATGTATCCACGCGCAGACATGCTGCCGAGATCGCCTGTGTGCAGCCAACCATCCTCATCGATGGTTTCAGCGGTGGCTTTGGGATTGTCGTTATAGCCGACCATCATATTGTACCCCCGCATGCAAATCTCGCCTTGTTCATCCGGGGCGCACACTGCGCCAGTTTGCGGGTTTTTGATGGCGACTTCCATGTGGCTGCACGCCTGCCCAATCGTCTCGGTCAACTCAGCGCCCGTATCGGTGGGCCACGCAGCAGTGATAGCGGGCGATGTTTCAGTTTGACCGTAGACAATCAAAATGGGCACGCCGAACATCTCTTGTGATGCGCGGTTTAGCTCGGGCTGAACCATGGCCCCGCCGCTGATGACCTGCTCAACCACTTTGATATTGGTGCCAGTGGCCTTGGCAGCTTCGATAATGGCGAAGATCATGGTGGATACGCCGCCCACGATTTCGGGCTTTTCGCGCTCAATGGCCTTGGCAACAGCGACCGGATCAAAGACGGACACCAACATCAAACACGCCCCATGCGCCAACACGCCAAGGACGCAAACCGCGCTACCAGCAGTGTGGAACAGCGGAAATGGGCACATCACCGTTTTACCCGAAGCAAGGTTCCAGCGGTGGAACACGTCGTGATTGCTTTGAACCAGACCATGCTGGTGAAGCAGCACCCCTTTGGGAAAGCCGGTTGTGCCCGATGTGTATTGGATCATCACAATATCGCGCGGCGCGCTTGGACGCAGTTCGCCATCATTCTCGCCTGCGAACAATTCGCTCGGGTCCTCAATATCAATAATGTGCCCAGATGCAGGGAGGCCCGCGGCTGCCTCGTCAACGATAGGCCGCAGCGCAGAACCGCGCACATGGCTTTGATAGTACACCGCCTCTGATCCGGATTGTTCCAGAACGTAACGCACTTCACGCGCTAGAAAGCTTGGGTTGACCGTTACGATGGTGAGGCCAGCCAAAGCAGCGCCCAACTGCACCATAATCCATTCCGGACAATTGCCAGCCATGATCGCAATCCGCGTGCCGGCTGAATGGCGTGATGATAGGGCGCGGGCGGACCGCTCCGCATCGTCCAGCAACTCAGCAAACGTCCATTCGCGCCCCACTCTTCCATCGGCAACCAATTCGCGCAGCGCCAACGCATCGGGCCGCGCCTCAGCCTGTTCGCGCAACATGGCCTCTATTGTGCGTTCGGCATAATCGGTGTCAGTCTGTGCCGGGCAATAGGCTTCTTTCAAGTCGAGTGCGTACATGTGTTTTTCTCCCTGAGGATTAGCTAGCACATGTGACCGCCAAAACACTCGCAAATCTGAGTATTCATGCCTATATCGCGGCCAATTCCAACAACGGGGCGTCGAAAATGAGCGTTGAAACCAAAATCCCCAGCGGCAAAGATTTGCTCGACGAGATTGATCGCCTGCGCAAAGAACGCAATGCCGTGATCCTCGCACATTACTACCAGACGCCCGATATTCAGGATATCGCCGATTTTATCGGAGATTCCCTGCAATTGTCCCAGTTGGCCGCCGATACAGATGCGGATGTGATCGCGTTTTGCGGTGTGAAGTTTATGGCGGATACGGCGAAAATCCTCTCGCCAGATAAAACGGTTGTGCTGCCAGATATGGATGCGGGGTGCAGCCTCGAAGACAGCTGCCCGCCTGAAAAATTCAAAGCGTTCCGCGAAGCGCATCCCGATCACATTGCGCTCACTTACATCAATTGCTCAACCGAGGTGAAAGCCTTGTCCGATGTGATTGTGACCAGTTCGTCTGCCGAGACGATCCTTGAGCAGATACCGAAGGATCAAAAGATAATTTTCGGCCCTGACCGCCATCTCGGCGGGTATTTAAGCCGCAAGTTTGATCGTGAAATGCTGCTATGGCCGGGCGTATGTATCGTGCACGAGGCGTTCAGCGAGACCGAGCTTCTAAAGCTGAAAGAACAGCATCCTGATGCGCCAATCGCCGCGCACCCCGAATGCCCTCCCACGATTGTCGATCATGCTGATTATGTCGGCTCCACCAGCGGCATTTTGAAATTCGCGCAAGAGTTCCAAGGTGACACTCTTATCGTCGCAACCGAACCGCATATCATGCACCAAATGGAAAAGGCGCTTCCTGAAAAAACCTTCATTGGCGCACCGGGTGCGGATGGAAACTGCTCGTGCAATATCTGCCCCTATATGGCGCTCAATACGATGGAAAAACTCTACGTCGCACTGCGCGATCTGGAGCCTCGGATTGAGATTGAAGAAAGCCTGCGATTGGAGGCGAAAAAGAGCCTTGATGCGATGCTGGAATTGGCCAAAGGCACCGTTGGCCAGGGTGATCTTGGGCGCATTCTTTCCAAATCGGACGTCTGAGGACTTTCTGCCATGACAATGCGCGCGGGCCTTTTGGCTGTCCTTGCCCTTGCGGGCCCGGCAACAGCCATATCAGCGCAAGAGACGACCAATTTTTCCATGGTCGGCTTTGATGTCGATCTGACCAATGCGGATAGCTATCACGCATCCATCAGCGAAGTGATTGCCCAATGCGAGCTGTTTGAACTCGACAGCGAAAATTCTGCTTGCATGCAGCAAAAGGATAATGGCGGTCAGGTCTGGGTGGGCTTGCGCATGGATAAAGGCGAGGCGACAATCGTCACTGCCAATCCCGCTTTTGTCGGCAAAAGCCGCTTTCCCGTGACCGTTGAAGCGCGCATTTCAGATGAAGCGTGGGAGCCATTTGAATATCAACTGGCAGTGCAATTCAGCGATTTGGATATTCCTCTGATTGTCGAATTGGCCGACCCGCGTGATGCCGCTGCGTTTCCGGTTGCAGGACCAGCGCGCTCGGTTTTGCTTGATCTCACAGCCTTCGGCTTTGCTCCAAAGATTTTTACTTCTGCCGACGAATTCCTCGAAGCCGAAAGATACGCTGAAATGCAGCGCGCCTCTGACTTCTTCATTCCCACCGGCTTGTTCGGCGACACAGCCCGCGCGCGCGCCAGTTTTGCTGGCCAAGTGATTGAAGCGGAATTGATGACCACGCAGGATGGCAAAAGCCATTGGCGCACCTTGGTCAAAGTGCTGGGCGGAGGCACAATCAACGTCGTATTTGACGATAAGGCGGTTGAGGCTGCGCCGGTGCCGGGCAACATCATTGCCGGCGACTATTGGCTGAGCGCGCGGGTTCTGGGCGAGAAGTGAGACGTGTCTAAATGGAAACTGCCGGGCCGTTGGCTCTTTGCCCCTAGAAATGAAGGCGGGAGACAAAAGCCGCAATCCGGCACACCGCCACCGAAGAATCCGGTCCTGCCCGATTTCGACTACTTCGCACCTGAAGCGTTGAAACGTGTGGTGAAGCCCAGCGACGAAGTCTGCGATTGTTGTGAGCAGCGGCGCGGTTTTCTTTACACTGGACCATTCTACCAACCCCGCGGATACGACATCGAGATCTGCCCCTACTGCATCAAAGACGGTTCCGCAGCCGCCAAGTTTGACGGCTCCTTTAACGACATTGTCATCGAGTTCGACGGCGAAGTGATCAACGCCGAAGCCGCCAAAGTGCCAGACGCGGTGATCGACGAATTGCTCCACCGAACGCCGGGATACGAAAGCTGGCAGGGCAATATGTGGGCCTTTTATGGTGGCAAAGGCGGTATCTTTCAGGGTGACGCCACCAAAGAAGCTGTTGAAAGCGCGAGCGAGGAAAGCATCGCGCATTTCGATGCCATCAACGGGCCGGGAATGTGGGCTGAATTCATTCAGGGTTACACGCCCGAAGGTTCGATCTCAGTCTACCACTTCAAGCTTCGCAACAGCGAAATCGACTTGTTTTTGTGGGACATGGATTAATTCCGCCGCTGCACCACCCGCGCCACAACCAACGCTGTTGCCAACAACACCATGCCAACCACATCAAGCGGGGTTAGAATTTCTCCAAACACACTCCAGCCGATCACCGCCGCGATGACGGGCTGCGTTAACAGCGCAAGGCCGATAATAAGCGGCGGGAAATGCCCAAGCGAATAGACCAGCAACCCTTGCCCAATCAGCTGGCTGGTGATGAACAGCACGATGATTGGGGTCCAATCCGTTGGCCAGATCGGTTCCCCCAAAGCGAGTGCGAGAGCCAGCAAAACAGGGCTTGCAAATAGGCTCACCCAGACAAGCAAGCTCCACGATCCAAAACTCCCGCGCGCATTTTGCAGGTTGAGCAGATAGACGGCATAAAATAGCCCGGCTGTCAGGCAGAACAAATCGCCCGCAAGCGTCTCTCCCGATATCTCAAGACTGCGGCCCATCAAAATGGCAGCCCCTACGACCGCGCAGCCAATCGCCAGCCATTCGTGCCCTCGCGGCAAGCTTCGTGCGATGAGAAAACCCCAAATGAGCAGCACGAACGATCCGCCATTGCCAAACAGGGTCGCATTGCCCAGCCGGGTCATCCCGATCCCGATATGCCAACTCGCCAGATCAAGCGCAAAGGCCACAGCCCCAATCGCAACGAAAAGAAGTGTGCGGGCAGGCATCCCACCCAATTTCTGACCTGCCATCCGCGCAAACATCACTAGGAAAGGCAGCGCCAAAAACAATCGCCAGAACCCAGCAGAAACCGGCCCCGTATCCGCAAGCCGCACAAGCCAAGGCCCAAGCGCCAGAGCCACATTGCCAGCAAGCAAAGCGCCAAGCAGCAAAGCGGCGCGCCCAATATTCCCATTAGATTTTTCCGACTGCCTGCTTTGCATACTTGCGCCCTAGCCAGACCCACGCCAAGTGAACAGGAAATAGATTTCGGAGAGAAACCCAATGCACGATTCGCTGTTTGAACCGCTCACAATGGGCGCGCTTGAAGCTAAGAACCGCATCTTTATGGCGCCGCTTACGCGTGGGCGCGCCGCTGACCCGATGTTTGAGCCTAATGATTTGATGGCAACTTATTATCGCCAGCGGTCAAATGCTGGGATGATCCTGACAGAAGCAACCGGCATCAGCACCGAAGGGCTTGGCTGGCCTTCTGCCCCAGGTATCTGGAGCGCGGAACAAACCGAAGCATGGAAAGCCAGTGTCGAAGCCGTGCATGCAGAAGGCGGGATGATCGTGTGTCAGCTCTGGCATATGGGCCGGATCGTAGCGCCCTATTTCCTCGGCGGAGAGCGCCCGTTTTCAGCAAGCGAAACCAAAGCTCCGGGCGAAGCGCACACACCCGAAGGTCGCCAAGAATACGCCACCGCACGTGAAATGACGCATGAGGATATCCAGCGCACCATTTGCGATTACAGGCGCGCGGCGGAAAACGCGAAAATTGCCGGGTTTGACGGCGTGCAATTGCACAGCGCCAATGGCTATTTGGTCGATCAATTCCTGCGCAATGGCACCAATCACCGTAACGATGAATATGGCGGCAGCGTCCAAAACCGCACCCGCTTTATGCGCGAAATCCTCGAAGCGCTAATCGATGTGTGGGGTGCAGACCGCGTGGGCATTCGCCTGTCGCCCAATGGCGATAGCCAAGGCACGGATGACAGCGACCCTGAATCTATCTTCGGCGAAGCGGCCAAGGTTTGCGAGGAGTTGGGGCTTGCTTTTGTTGAGCTGCGCCAACCTGGTCCAGAGGGCACATTCGGCCGGACCGATGTGCCCCAGCAAGATGCGCTGATCCGCGGGCATTATTCAGGGCCGCTCATCCTCAATTCCGATTACTCTGCTGCTGAAGCTGATGCTGACGTCTCAAGCGGACGCTGTGATGCCGTGAGTTTTGGCCGCCCCTATATTTCTAACCCAGACCTTACCCATCGGATCAAAGTCGGTGCGGAATTTGCGCCCAACAAAGATGTGCCCAAAAGCTGGTATTTCCCTATTCCGGAAGGGTATGTGGATTATCCCACACTGGCAGAAGAACAGGCCGCAGAAGCAGGCTGATAATCAGACCTAAAGCTGGCCGTCATCCACGGGCGGCGCAACGGTTGGCGCGCCCTCTGCTGCTGGCAGTGGCGCTTCAACGGGCGCTTCGGGCTCGGCTGGAGGGGCTGGCGCAAGTTCGATTGACGGCTCTGGCGCAGGTTCATCTGCGTCAGAGTTTTGTGGCGCGCTGTCTGATGAAGACGTTGAAGAACTCTGCGAGCCAGATGCCGAAGCCGAGTTTTCATCGCCCGATGAAGAGGCACTGGCCGCGCCTTCTGGATCATCGCGAGCCGATGGCGATTGCGACTGCAATTGTTCCAAAGGCAGCATATCATCACTGATCGTACCGCCGAGGATTTCGCCCGAAACTTCACCGGTTTGGGCGCTGTCACCATCTTCCTCAAGAGCAGCCTCTTCACTGCAAGACGATATAAACAAAGCAGTCGGAGCAAGGCATAGCGCGATACGTTTCATGACGCGCACGCCTTTCGCGCATCACCGCCCAGCGCGTCAAGAAAGCTCTCAAAATTGCTCTGCAAAGCGGTATCCCATTCTTCGTTCGAGATCGGTTTTCCCAGCCGCGCCATGCTGGTGACGCCAAATTCATCAATGCCGCAGGGGACGATACCGCCAAAATGCGACAGATCGGGATCCAGATTGACCGAGAAACCGTGCATCGTCACCCAACGTCGCACCCGCACGCCGATTGCGCCAATTTTAGCCTCGCGCCCATCAATATCCTTGGTCCAGATGCCAACGCGCCCTTCTGCGCGCCAGCTTTCCACCCCGAAATCAGCAAGGGTTACGATCACCCAGCCCTCAATCGCATGGACAAAACAGCGCACATCTTTGCCGCGTTTGGTAAGATCAAGCATCAGATACCCAACACGCTGTCCCGGCCCATGATAAGTGTAGCGCCCCCCTCGCCCAGCTTTGATCACATCAAACTGCGGATTGAGTAGCTCAGCCGGATCAGCGCTGGTGCCCGCAGTGTAGACAGAGGGGTGTTCCAGCATCCAGACGAGTTCAGATGCTGTGCCTTCGTGGATTTCGGAATTGCGCGCTTCCATCGCCTTCAGCGCCTCAGCATACGGGATATGCGAGGTGTCGGACCGCCACTCTATCGAAGCGACATCCATATCCCTGTCAGAAGGTGATTGTACAATGCTTGCCATTGTTCGTGGGTGAAGGCATTGCTGTGTCTAATCAAGAGCGAATTGCTCTTCGCTTTGTTCAAGTGGGGGATCACATATGAGTTTCGATATGAGCGCCGCGTGGTCGCGCGGGATGGAATTGATCCGCGACAACTTTTCGTTGCTTGTGATTGTTGCAGCGGTGTTCCTGCTGCTTCCTTCTGTTGCGACCTATCTGATGTTCCCTGATTTTGCGACCATGGTTGATCCAACCGCCGATCAGGAAGTGGTCGAGGCGATGATGCTGGACATGATGGGGCCGCTCATTAGCATCGGTTTTGTTGCCATAATCATCCAATTCGCAGGCTATGGTGCAATCCTTGCCATGATGGGTGATGGCAGGCCGACAGTCGGGGAGGCGATCGTAACAGGCTTCAAAATCGTGCCGAGCATGATTGCAGTTTTTCTACTCTTTTTTGTCGCATACTTTGTCGGAGCGCTCATCATTCTGCTCCCATTTGCGCTGCTGGGCGGCGTGATTGGTGCACCTGAAGTCATCGGCCTTTTGGCGGTAATCCCCATCCTGCTCATCGTTGTCTACATCGCTGCGCGCATGTCTATGACGATGCCGGTCGCAATCTTTGAGGGCACATTAAATCCGATCAAAGCGGTATGGCGCTCTGTAAAACTGACAGGGCCCAGCCAGTGGTCCATTCTGATTTTCTGGGTGGTTCTGTTCGTCGCCTATTTCGTGATCGCTTTGTTGCTCGGCGGAGTGTTTGGTCTGCTATCTGCGATAGCTGGGACTGGTACGGCCGCTATGCTGATACTTGGCTTGTTGAACGGCGTGATGGCGATGGCGATTGGACTTATTATTTGCGGGGTATCAGCGGCAATGTACCGTCAGCTTGCCGGTATGAGTGATGAGGAAATTACTTCGACATTCGAATAGCTCAGCGCGCAATAACAGCCGATTTGTTCGATCTAGATTTTTGTGTGATTGAAAGCGCGCGCCGCCTCGCCTAGCGCGGGGGGTATGACGCAGGCATCTGGCATTTCTAACGCGCGTATGGCGCTGCTCTTCTTGGTGATGCTTGTCACGGCTGCGGGCAACACCGCTATGCAATCAGTGATGCCTTCGATCAGCACCGCGTTGCGGATCGATGATTTCTGGATCCTGCTCGCTTACAGTTGGTCAGCGCTATTGTGGGTCGTGTGTGCACCGATTTGGGCAAGGCGCTCTGACAAGCGCGGTCGCAAGGCTATGATGGCGCTTGGGCTTGTTGGATTTATCGTTTCGATGGCGCTGTGCGGGGCGGTTCTGTGGGCGGGGCTGGCAGGCTGGTTCACCGCGCTTTGGACCCTGTTAGCTTTCGCTGCAGCGCGAAGTCTTTATGGCGGTTTCGGCAGCGCTGCACCGCCTGCCGTTCAAGCCTATGTCGCATCACGCACCCCCCGATCAGAGCGGACCAATGCTTTGTCTTTGATCGCATCCAGCTTTGGCCTTGGCACTGTTATTGGCCCTGTCCTTGCGCCGTTGATGATTGTCTCTTTCCTCAATCTTGGTTTGGTTGGGCCGTTTATGGGATTTGCCTTGGTTGGGCTTGTCGCGCTTATCCTTGTGCGATTGCTGCTTCCCAATGACGAGCCGCAATTTGCAGCGAGCGGGCAAGCAGCGCCTTATTCCAGTGCGTCAGAAGGCATGGAGATAGAAGAGGAGATTGACGATCACGAAGAGGCACAGGCAAGCCCTCAGGAGCCTGCAAGGCTCAAATGGTCCGATGCCCGCGTGCGGCCATGGGTTATTGCGGGCCTGATCGGCGGGCATGCGCAAGCCATGGTGATGGGGATTGCCGGCTTTTTGGTGCTCGATCGGTTAGGACTTCGCACAGATCCAGAACAGGGCGCGACCTATGTCAGTTTGGTGCTGGTGTTTGGCGCTGTGGCAACTTTGCTGGCGCAATGGGGGATTATCCCGCGCTTTAAGCTAGGCCCGCGTACCGCGACATTATCGGGCATGCTCGTGGCCGCCTTTGGCACCGCAATATTGGGTGCAGCATCAAGCGTTTTCGGATTGTCGCTGGGATATGCCATCGCCTCGCTCGGCTTTGGCCTGTTTCGGCCTGGCACAACGGCAGGCACCTCTCTGGCCGTCACCCGCGCAGAGCAAGGCCAAGCCTCTGGCATTGTCGCCAGCGTTGCAGGCGCCAGCTTTATCTATGCACCCGCGGTGGGAGTTGGGCTCTATAACATCAGCGACTGGCTGGGCTTTGGGCTTGTCATTGTGTTTTGCCTGATCGTCGTCATTCTGGGCTGGCGGAGCCTGCAAGCCGATAGCGAGATGACGCGCGATAGGAACTGAAAGCGGCGCAGCCTAATCAGAGGAGCTTGAGCACCTCATCTTGCGGCCTGCAAAGCGCCACACCCTTTTCGGTTTCGACAAGAGGCCGATTGATCAAAATAGGCTCTGCCGCCATCGCGTCGAGCACAGCGTCTGCGTCCGCTTCGGGGAGCCCCCGCTCATCTGCATCCGTGCCACGAAGACGTAAGCCCTGCTGGGGCGTGATACCAGCATCCGCGTAGAGCTGTGACAACTTTTCACGACTAGGCGGGTCTTTAAGATATTCGATAACGGTCAACTCGACCTTCGATAGGCTTTCAAGAATGGCAAGTGTTTTGCGCGAGGTGCCGCATTTGGGATTGTGCCAGATGGTCGCTTTCATAGCTCATGCCTTTTCATATTTGAGTTTCCCGGTCGCTTAGCGAAAGCGCGGCCAAATCGCCACACACGATCCCTTTTCGAGAATAATTCTCAAAAGCACTTGGCATTGCGAATAATTTGCAATAGCGGGAACGCAAAGGCGCATGAGATCGACTCGCGCCTTCAAAAAGACAAGAAGGAATTTCAATGACATTTCGCGCCGCGCGCTACGCTTTGCTGCTGGGCACCGCTTTCACCGCTTTTCCTGCTTTGGCAGAAGACAACGCCGCAGCATCAGACAATACAGATGCCAATACGGGCAGGATCGTTGTGACAGGCGATGTGCTCTATTCAAACGAGATTGGCGCGGTCAAAACTCCAACCCCGATCGTTGACGTTCCCCAATCGCTGACCATCACCACCCAAGATGAAATCTTGCGGCGCGGTTTCGACAGCATTGGCCAAATCGTCGACTACACACCCGGCGTGAACAATTCCCAAGGCGAAGGGCACCGCGATGCCGTTGTCTTTAGAGGCGTTCGTTCAACAGCCGATTTCTTCATCGATGGCGTGCGCGATGACGTCCAATATTATCGCGGTCTTTATAATCTGGAGCAGGTCGAAATCCTGCGCGGCCCCAATGCTTTGCTATTCGGGCGCGGCGGCACAGGCGGCGTTCTTAACCGTGTCACCAAGAAAGGCACTTTGGGCGAAACCTTTGGCGGTGGTCAGGTCGCTGTCGACACATTCGGCGCGTTCAGCATTCAAGGCGATGTAAACCTTGCCGCCGGAGACAATGCGGCGATCCGAGTGAACGCAGTCTATGAAAGCTTGGACAATCACCGAGATTTTTATGATGGCGAACGGATCGGCTTTAACCCCACAGCGCGCCTTGCTCTGGGCGAGGCGACGACGCTCGATCTCTCATACGAATATGCCGATCACGAACGCTTTATCGATCGCGGCATTCCCACAGGCCTTGATGGCCGCCCGGTTGAAGAGTTTGAAGACATCGTCTTTGGCGATCCCGAAAACAATTTCACAACCCTCGAAGCGCATCTGTTGCGGGCCAATCTCGCCCATGAATTTTCCGACAATTGGAAAGGCCTCGTCAGCGCATTCTACGGCGATTACGACAAGGTTTACGCAAACTTTTATGCAAGCGGTTACAACCAACTCGCCTCACCTGATGTGGTCACAACCGATGGCTATATCGACACCACCCAGCGCCAAAACCTGATCTTCACCAGCAATCTGGTAGGTGAGTTTGAAACGGGCGATGTTTCCCACACGCTCCTGATTGGCGGCGAATATATCAGCACCGATTCACGCCAAGATCGCTTCAACCCCGAATGGAGCAACAATGGCGATGACAACCAAAACTTCATCATCCAGCGCCCTCTCGCTTTCAATGGTCTTGCAGGGATAAACGCTGATGGCGATGCCGTTACGACCGGCTTTACAGACCTGAATGACGACACCGATGTCGATATCGAAGTGTTCTCGCTTTACATACAAGATGAAATCGAACTGACCGATTGGCTCAACATCGTCGTGGGCGGACGGTTCGACAGCTTTGACATTGCTGTGAACAATCTTGACCCTGACAATCTTGAACTGCGCACCCGTAAAGATGAGAGGTTTAGCCCGCGCGGTGGTATCATCATCAAGCCGCAGGAAAATATCTCAATATATGCGAGCTATTCGGAGAGCTTCCTGCCGCGTTCGGGGGAGCAATTTGCCAATATCAATGGCAACAACAACGCGCTTGATCCCAACACTTTCACCAATCTGGAAGCCGGGATCAAATGGGACTTTGAAACCGGATTGAGCCTGACAGCAGCCGTGTTCGATATCGAGCAAAGTCAGCCGCAGGTTGACGATGCTGATCCTAGCCAGTTCGTTGTTGTCGATTCAAACATCCAGGGCTTTGAGGTCCAGCTTCAGGGTGAAGTGCTGCCGGGTTGGTTCATCTCAGCTGGCTACAGCTTCCTTGATGGCGAGCAAGTCAACCAGTCTGGACCGACCGGCCTTCGCCCGCGCGAGTTGCCTGAGAATATGTTCTCTGTCTGGAACAATGTGCAGGTAACAGACCGCTTCGGTATCGGCATTGGCTTAACGCACCAATCGGACAGCTTTATCACCAATGGCAATGTGACATACCTCGATGAGACCGGGACGGTCGAAGTCACCACCCGCGCCGTGCTTCCTGCCTACACCCGGATCGATGCGGCGGCTTATTACGACGTCAGCGACAATGTGCGCCTGCAAGTGAATGTGGAGAACGTAACCGACACGCTCTATTTCCCCACGTCACACTCCACCCATCAAGCAACAGTGGGCGCGCCACTGAACGCGCGGTTTGCAGTCACAGCGCAGTTCTAAAGCTAAAGACGCCGCGCCTAGTGTCGGGTGCGGCGTCCCTTATAGGGATACATATCCCCGCTCCAACATCCGCAACCACCCGTTTGAAGATGGAAAGCCGCCGGTCAGCTTACGACCCAACCTCGGACGTCACTCTGCGCGCTTTACTGCTTTGCAATGCTCCCATTCAGCCCCTTGTCTCGAAACAAGGACTTAGTCTTCCTCCGTTTGGTGTGGCAGTCCATTCGCGATGAAAGGTGACGTGATTTTTACGATCCAGTTTTCAGCGCCGAGGTTGCCTACCGGCAATGGATGCCCAGCATTGACGATCATTCTCCCTACCACGGCGTCAGGCTCAGGTCCGCTCGACACATCGGTAACTGCATAGGAAAATTCATCCGATGGGTGCCCCTCTATCTCCAGACTGGGGAACTCTCCTTCTTCGTTAAAGCTCGTAAGCTGACAACGGGCGCGTCCGTCTAGCCGTGCAACATGGTAGTCGTTGTCGCGGTATCCGGCTAAGGACAGCATAACAGTTCGGTTCGGGTCCGACATGAAGAGGATTGACTCGCCATTGCCAACATATTTGGCATGTTCGTTGAACCCCGTCGTAGCAATCACTGATACTTTGCCGGTGTCGAGCTCCAGTTCTGATATCGTTGTTTGTTGGAAACCTGGTTCATCTTGGTTGGAGGCGGTGTAGATCAAGCGGGAGCCATCGGCGCTAAATCCGTGGTTCTCATAGAAACCAGTTATACCGGGAACTCGGCCTTCAATGTCGCTGAGAACTGGTCCCTCTTCGGCCCAATCAATATTGGCCGTCATCAGCGTCCAGCCACCAAACTGAAGGTTGCTCGTAAACAATTCGACTTTGTTGTTCACCTCGCTCCAGGAGAGTTTTTCACCACTATCGCTTACGTTGGCGTGGAGGACGCCATTGCTATCATCGCAAGGGACGTCGCGAATAAGCTTCGTTTTCCCAGTTTGCGTATCGACGGCATACAAATCAGAGGCAAAGCCGCCGCCCGGGCTCGTTAGATTGCGGTTCACACCGCAGGCATTGTCCGCCACTTGCACGACGAGCCAACGTCCTTCTGGTCCCCAACTGGGATTGCCAATCGTCCAGCCTTTCGGAAACACTCCGCAAGTGACACACTGAATGTCACTGCCATCGGCTGCCATACTGTAGACTAGGTGGCTGCCATTCTCGACAGCCTCGGGTAAATCCTGGCTATCGAATGCTATCCTACCGGTGGATTTTGACCACGAAACGCGGCCACCCTTTGTGGTAAGCACCTGGTATACAGGCTCGCCTTCGCACATCGGATAATAAATGCCCCGTGGTATCAAACCGTCCCAGAGTAGGATGCCACAACTTGCAGTCCCAGCAAGCACAGCGCAGCCGAGGACCTTCCAGAACCGTGTCAAAGCTGTCTCCTTCCCGCGAGTCGCCTTTCCGTTTTGCAACAGACGCCAACGCTAGTCTCAATCAGTTCTCCGAACCGTTTTGCGCACATGGCAGCCATACCTGGGACAAGCCTCTTACATCCACTAGTCGTGATTGCGCGGGTTGTTCGACTTGGAACGATGACAGATTTTCAGATTGGGTCTGTCGAGTATCAGTCAATGTTTCCCAAATATCCCAACTGCGATGCTTTGAAGATTGTTTGAGCGCGATTTACGCAATCGAGCTTCGTTCCTGCGCGATGAATATGATAGCGAATGGTCGCATGGCTGCGATGGAGAATGAGGGCGATTTCAGAATCAGTCTTGCCCTGTGCTGCAAAATGCAGGCATTCGATCTCCCGTTTGGTAAGGATGCAATCCGATGGGATGCGCTTGATTGTCCGCATTGCCTGGACATAACCTGCGACAAACCTGCGTATGAGTTCCACAAATAGCGAACCGTACAACCTGAACTCTTCGAACAACTCCTCTTTCTCACTATCCAAACTCACGAGGCAGTTGGCTGAGATTTGCCCGAACGGGAGATGCACAGGCACAATGATCGCAGCCTTATGCGACGAGCATTCAAACAAATCTGACGTGTCGAGCTCTGCCAAGTAGGAATTGCTCCATTTGAGATGGAAGCCATGCTGGTTGACCCAAAACGGCTCGCATTCGTATCGGCAGGCGCGCGGCAAAGGGGAGTGCAGCGCCAAGTGATTGTCTTCCCACCAGCGGTCACCTTCCTCCAGCCAACCAAAAATGTCGGCGTTTAGATTGCTGCCCACGGCGTCGACGAAGTACTTCTTCTTTGAGATATCGTCGCAAATCGCCGCTTTCATTCCACCTTCTGCGACTATCTCCGCCAGGTTTGTTGCCGCTCCGCGAATGTCGTTCTGGCAAGTGATCGTTACAAGCTCCAGCATCTGATCGATACCTCTAGGCCCAGTGACTTCAACGAACTTGCTGGCCATCTTTCGCTCACTCCCGTGGCGCTCTTCAGCAACGCTAATTGGAGGAAACTCTGTATCTACGAAGCTGACCAAGGACGCACTTTGGCGTTCAACTAGCATTGGATTAGCCACCCGAGGGTCGTTCTACGTTGGCATTGTCAGACCAGTCCTGCCGCCTGGCCCATTGCTCAAAATTCTCCATTTCAATCGGAATGCAATCCAGCAGGTGTTCTATGTTTACTTCGAACGGCCGCGTTGGCGCGTTGTTGTTGTATTCATAGAACGCTTCGACACCCTTGGCTTGAACCTCCGCTTCCTCGGGTGTCATCTGACCGCGATCAAAGGCCGAGACCAACAGCCTACCGAAATCGGCTGGTGAGATGGGAGAATATGTGATCTGCTTGTTTAAAGCTCGAGAAAGTGACTGCGCGACCATAACTGGAGTCAAACGCTCAGGGCCGCCGATATTGAAACAGCGCCCAACAAGATCATCGCGACCAAGCGATGCGATCATGAACTTTGCAACATCGTCCAGGCTGATCCAATTGGCTTCGAGATCAGGTCGGTGCGAATAGACAAAGCGATCTTCATTGACGATGGACGGCCGTGCCCAGTTTGTCAGAAGGTTATCCATAAAGAGAACCGAGCCGAACACGGTTCCATTAACGCCGCTTCGCCAAAGCGCGTTCATCCCATCTGTATTGCTTTGGTACATGCCAGGGTCACCAGGCCGATCGGGCACCCAACTCGACGTGTTCCAGACAACACGTCGGACACCAACTTCCTTGGCTGCATGGCCAATTTGGCCGATCGTCTCACTGCGCCCGTGCATGTCGACAAAGGGGTGCGTGTGGAAAACAGCGTCACTTCCCTCCAGCGCGTCGGGCAAAGTCGCCAGATCGAATATATCCGCGGAACGGACCTCTACGTTCTCAAATTCAGTGCCCTGAAATGTATCCGGATTCCGCGAAATAGCACGCACTTCGTATCCAGCTTTGAGCAACTGACGCATCTGGGCGATACCTTGCCTGCCAGCCGCCCCTATAACTGTGACCAATGCCATGAATTATCTCGCAATTTGTACTGAAAGCTGTTTCGTCAGAACTTGAAAGCCGCTTCTATGAAGACTTGGCGGCCGCGATTGAAACTGACGACTCTGTCATCGCCATCGGCGATTGGCCTGAAGGGTCTGTCCGTTACCGAAGAGGCGAACAGTTCATTGCCGATGTTCACAGCTGCAAGAGACAGCTTCCACCGATCATCTGCACTGCCAATCGATACTGCTGCGTCGAAAGTGAAATAGTCTGATTGGACAGGATCGTTCAATCGCTCATCCGCGAAGAAATATGACCCGCTGTAATTGACGTTGCCGTTCAGAATGAAGTCGAGCTCGCCGACGGGAACGCGGTAATCAAACGCAGCATTGCCAGAGAATTCAGGAGCGTTTCGAGACGCTCTGCCACGAAGATTGTCGCCAGTAGGCCCCAGAGGGAAGAAATCCTCTGTGTATCTCGCATCAAGGTAGGCAAGCGCTCCTGAAAACGTCAGGCCGTCGATTGGCGATAGCCATTGAAAGTCGACATCAACCCCTGTGGTGGTGATTTCGCTCGCGTTCAAGACGTTGAACTGGATCGCGGCCGCATCAAAGAGCTGAACCTGAAGGTCGGAAAACACGTACCGATAGGCCGTAGCATTTAGCCGCAAGCTTCTTCCGAACAGCTCCGATTTTACTCCAACCTCAAACCCCTCAGACTCCTCAGAGTCGAAGTTCAAACTGCTGAAATCGCCCGCCTGACGCGAAACCTCCAATGAGACCGTGGGCAGGATCGATGTGTCAATACCTCCGGATTTGAAGCCGGTCTTGTACGCTCCAAAAACAGATACATCATCAGAAACGCGGTAGTTTAGAGAGACCTCAGGAGAAAAGTTATCATCATCAAACCCGACGTTACTGGTGAAGAAGCCCTGTGGTGCGAAGACCGACCCAGGCCCCTGAAGGAAGGTATGCACAAATGGCACCGCGACCGTGCCGTCCTTGCTTTCATCAGTGTAGCGTATTCCAGCTGACAAAGTGAGCTGGTCCGTGAATTCGATATCCGAATTGAAAAACACCGAGAAAGCTTCGGATTTGACGTTCTGTTCCTTCGCCGCGTCGGCGGTAAACCCGGTCACCGGATCAGGTGCGACGAGACCAATAGGTATAATGAACAGGGTCGAGTCAAAGTCAAAATCCCGATATTCGTAGAAAGCCCCAAGCGTGAACGTGAAGGGCCCGAAGTCTGAGGCGGTGAGCCGAAACTCTTGGGAAAACTGCTCGTTCGCGATGATCGCTTGCCCCATACCCTGGCCAAGCTGCTCATTATTGGGGCCTATCCCACCATAGGAAAAGGCGTCCAGCTCCTCCGTATCGAGCGAATAATAGCCAGACATGCTTGTTAGCGTAATACGGTCGCTAACATCCAAATCCATTTTCAACCGACCCAGCCAGATATCCGTGTCATGGAACGGAACGGCGGTGGCGCGGTATTGCGCTGGGACACTCACCAATACGGCTGGATCAGGGTCCACATAGGAATATCGACCATCACCCAGATTGCAGTTGTATCCTGCTGGAAGGATGACGGCACCACCAAGCAATTCAACATTGTCGGCCACTCCGTCCGGACCACAATCAAGATCTTGGTTTATCAAGGACCCATCACGCTCATTGCTGATATAATTAACCTTGAGATCTGCCGTAAATTCAGCGGTCGGAGCCCAGTTCAGTGTCCCACGAACATAGAGATCCTCGGACCCTCTGGCGGGATTTGCCACGCCTGGAAAATCGTTCAGAACCAGCTCGTCAATCTCGTTGTAGCGCGCTGCCAATCTAACGCCGAGAGTGTCGGAGATGGGGCCCGAGATGTAGACCTCCCCAATGTAACCCTTTTCCTCCGTCTCGTATCCAGCCTTTGCGCCGACCTCCCATTCATCTGTTGGCCCGGCCGATCGAATAGTCAGCACACCTGCTGAGGCGCTCTTTCCGAAGTAAAGCGATTGCGGCCCCTTCAAGACATCCACTTGCTCCGCGTCGAAGAAGCCTGCTTGCAGAATACGCAGTTGGCCTATTTGCACTCCATCGAAGTCCAGCGCGACAGCCGAATCAAACGATGGTGAGAGATTTGCGGTCCCGACACCGCGCAAGCTGAGCGAAGCACCGCCCAGCGCTCCGCCTTGTTGAATGTTGAGCGATGGCACCCGGCTGACCAGCTTATCAACGTTGGTGACTCCGAACGCTTCAAGGGTTTCGCCACCCACTGATGTTACCGTGACCGGCACATCCTGTAACGATTCTGCTCTGCGGCGAGCCGTAACAACGATCTGACCGAGGCCCTCGTTCGGGTTGTCTGCCGCGGTTTCTGACACAGTTTCTGACGTGGTTTGAGCCGCGGCCTGCTGTGTCACAAAAGGAAACAAGCCGATTGTCACTGTTGCTAGAAGCGTTGCCTTGGCAGCTACAATTTTTGGCCTGTTTGTATAATGGTTTGCCCTCTGATCCATGGCGCAGTCTCCCCTCGTATGGCCGCGCATTTGTTTGCGCGTGCCGTTCTCCGAGCAGAAATGGAGCACTTCGATCTAGTTTTGAGCAACTAATGAATAGGCCGAAAATCTGCAGCTCAGCCGCCAAACCGTGACAATTTGGCAACGTCCAAGACTGACTGCTGTCATTGGCTGTTTCCGCCGCTCAGATCAGCCTAGCAAATGGCCCGATATAGCCAAGCTGGCTTGCTTTGAAGACAGCCTGAGTGCGATTAACGGCCGACAGTTTGTCGCATATACGATCGATATGGTAGCGGACGGTTGAGCGGCTCAGAGACAAGAGTTCTCCGATCTCATGATCTGTCTTGCCTGCCGAGAGCCAGCGGAGGCATTGAACGTCTCTTTTGCTCAAACCACAATTGGCGGGGATCCTATTTATGTCTGGTCTTACAGAGACATACCCAGAGATAAGGCGTCTGGTCAGTAGCCCAAATAGGAAACCATAGCGAGCAAACGCCCCTTCGAAGTCATCGATCTTGTCAGAGAACAATGGAAAGTTGTTCGCGGAGATCTGGCCAAATGGCAGGTGGACTGGGACGATGATTTCCATCGGAAATCTGTTGTTGTGTGACGCAAAATGGTCGGCTACTTCGATTTCGTCCAGATATGGGTTGGCTCGGACAGCATGAAAGCCATTGGCATCACACCAGAAAGCCTCACACTCATACCGACACGCGCGTGGCACTGGCGAGTAGAGCGCATAGTCCGATTGCTCCCACCAGCGCTGTCCATCATCAGTCCAACCGAAGACATCTGTGTTGATAGGCACATCATCTGCATCAATCATCTGCATCTGAGATGAGATGTTCGAACAGAGTGCAACTCTGAAGCCGCGCACTTGCGCGATGTTCCTGAGATTTATGGCGCATGAGCGGATGTCTTCGAGCCGCCGAATTGTGACAAGCTCCAGAAGTTCGTCGATGCTGGATTCGCCTTCGAAGTGCGGAGACGAGGATGTTTGAAGCACGGCGACTGCCTCCATTTGCGCATGATTCATCCTAGAGGCCGAGCCCTATGGGTGAACCTATCGATTTGCTCAAATCTGCCGTGGGCATTGAGCATAAAGCGAGACTGCGCACTGCAAGATTCTTTGCACTTTTGACAGTTCACCAACTTTGAATTCGCAAACATTTGTCATGGCCAACGCTTTGTTGAATCTGCGCATCCCTTCCTGAGAAGCGCTACGCAACTGGGCAGCAATGGCCTTAAGGCCCTCTGAAAAAATAGTTTTCTCGATCGGATGGAAAGGCGTACGCGCAAACAGATATGGCTGAAAAACTGAAGATCGATCATCGCGGCGAGATCTGCATTTTAACCCTCAATCGCCCTGAAGTCATGAATGCGCTCGACTATCCCCTCTACATCGCCATGGAAGACGCGGTGCGCGAGAGTTCGGCGCGGGTGATCATCATTACCGGTGCCGGGCAGAAGGCGTTTTGTTCAGGCGATGATGTCAAAGCCATCTTATCGCAAGGTGGTGGGGAAACACCCGAGATTGCTGAGCGCAACAAGCGCTCGGGTGGCCTTACGCCATTAGCAGATGCCCTTCTGCATACCGACATTCCGGTCATTGCGGCGGTCAACGGCTATGCACTTGGTTGGGGAATGGAGCTGGCGCTATTGGCCGACATTCGTGTCGCATCACAGACCGCCAGTTTCGGAGAGCTTTTTGTGAAAAGAGGTCTTTGCAGCGACGCACCCGGGCTTGGCCGCCTTGCAGCGCTGGTTGGCAGGGAGCGTGCCACGGAATTGTTGCTGACAGGCGATATCATCAGCGCCACCAAGGCCAAGGAAATTGGCTTAGTTTCGCGCGTATGTCGATCCGAACAACTAATGGAGGAGGCGTTGGCGATCGCAGAGAAAATTGCTTCCAATCCTCCACTGGCAGTTCGATCGATAAAGGCTGGGCTTAGACGCACGCTTGATCCCGATTGGCGCGATGTAGGCAGTTGGGCAATACGTGAGATCAATACTCTGATGAAAACAGACGATGCGAAAGAGAGTGCCAGTGCATTCCTCGAGAAGCGGAACCCAGTTTTCAAAGGGCGATAGGACAGCTGCAGCTAGAGTGGCCTAAGCTGCTTCTAAGTACGAAGTGCCGACAGAAGTCGCACCGTCCGCTTTCACCCTCAAGAGCTGACTTTAGCCACTGATTTGAACCCGGACGAAAGCGGAAAGTCGGCTATTGGCTGCGCGAGCGCTTTCCT
>JBCAZT010000034.1:0-24210 GCA_038532855.1 Pseudomonadota bacterium | reverse complement strand
CATTAATCCCACCTTCGAGGCATCGGAATGACGAACATATCGGGCGAAAGCGCGCGCGGGTAAGGCTGGATGCCTTTCCAAGCGTGCTTTTGTTCGAGATGGAAGTCATTCGGTGTCCTTTTGAGGATTTGACCAAAATGGCTAATCGCAGCGTCGCACTCAGCCATTTTGCTTCAAACCTCGATGGTGGGATTAATGAGTCCTGACCCTAGATAAAGCTTGCCATTTCCATCAATTTCTGTAATTTCAGAAATACAGGAAACGAGGTGAGTCGTGAGCAAGCTGCTCGACATTCCAGAGGTGCGCTCTTTCATTCTCCATTGGGGGGAGATGGGAACCGAATGGGGCGTAAACCGCTCCGTCGCGCAGGTTCATGCGTTGCTCTATCTCAGTGATCGCCCTCTTCATGCCGAAGAGATTTGCGAAAGCCTGGCACTTGCCCGCTCGAATGTGTCCACTGGGCTTAAAGAGCTACAAAGCTATCAGATTGTCCGCCGTGTCCATTTTGAAGGGGACAGGCGCGATCACTTTGTCGCTGAGACAGACCTTTGGGAAATGCTGATGAAGCTGGCGGCAGAGCGTAAGCGCCGCGAATTTGACCCCACGATCCAATTCCTAGGTGAACTGAGTGAAAGCGTAGCGGGCCGCGATGACGTGCCCGTCCATGTTCGCGAGCGGATTGGGCGCATGCATGAATTTATCGGCACTTTGACCGGATGGTATGCCGATGTGCGCAACCTGCCAAAGCCCACTTTGGTGCGCCTGATGAAGCTTGGCCGCGGGATAGCGCGGCTCCTGCCCGGCAAATCCGCCGATTAATCAAGGATAGTTGAAGGAGGTAGCACAATGACAACCGAATTCTCACAGAACCATATTTCTGAAATTACAGAAATATCAGACAGACCGAGCATATTCCATTTTGGCGCATCTCTGGGATGGGGCACTGTGATTGGCACAGCAGCACTTTTGATCGTTGCCGCTGTGGATGCCGGATTTGGCCTTGATGCAAAAGACATTGGCGCAGGCATTGCATTTTTCGGCTTTTTTGTCGGACTTTTTACCGTCCTGTCCATGATCTTTATCGGCCTTCCCATCACCTTTCTGTTGCGCGTTACCGGATATGAGCGCGCGGCCATTTATTCAGGGCTTGGCGCGATTGCAGGCTTTGCGGTTCTGGCGGTTTTGTTTGAGGCTCCAAGGCTGGGTGAACCGGAAAGTTTGCTCATGCCCTTCGCAGGCGCGCTTGCCGGATTTTCCTGTGCGCTGCGCTGGGGAATGTGGCGCGAGAAGGCTGCGCTGTCCGGTCAGCGCGCTCGGCAGCAAGACCCAAAAGAACCCCCAGGCAAACGCGCAAACCGCATCCACGATCTGCTCTTCTGACTGAAGCAAAACCCATGAAACAGGAGTGAATGATGTACGATATCTCTTCTTATCTCGCCTATCTCGCAATCAGCATTGGCTTGACCATCTGGGTTGCGCAGACCTTATCCAAGAATGGGTTGGTGTTTTTGGTCGAGTGTTTTGGCCATGACGAGACTTTGGCAAAGTCTACCAATCACCTGCTGGTGGTGGGGTTCTACCTCGTCAATCTGGGCTGGATTTTGCTGACACTGCGGTTTGGCAGCCCGCCTGAAAATGCCGTGCAAGCGATCCAGTTCTTGTCCGGGAAGATTGGGCTGGTGGTGGTCGCGCTTGGCCTGATGCACTTCTTTAATATGAATGCGATCGCCAAGTTTGGGCGCAAAGTGGGCAGTTGGTTCCGCGAGGAACAATGGGCTGCGCGGGCCGCAGGCGAAGAGGCCTGACTGATTGCTATATGAAAATGGCGGTTATCGCACCGTGAGGCCGCCATTTTCCTACTTTTCAAAACGCTGCTAGCTTCGCGCTACACCCCTTTATATGCGGGTTCCTTGGGGAGAGGCGTTAACACACACCACCAGCCCCTTGGCAAACGTGCTATCTACGGATGTACTTGCTCAACAAGGACGCGAATCAAGAGGCAAGAGCGGCCTTCAAATCCTCGACCAAATCGGTCCGTTCCCAAGGGAAGAGATCGCCCTCTGCGGTGCGGCCAAAGTGGCCATATGCAGCGCTTTTGCGATAGATCGGCTTGTTCAAGCCCAGATGCTCACGAATACCGCGGGGGGTCAGGCCGCCCAATTTAGTGATGCTTTTAATCGCATCTTCAACAGCCGCATCGGTAACGCCATCAGCCGCTGTCCCATGCGTATCAACGTAAAGCGACAAGGGCTCTGAAACGCCAATCGCATAGGCGATCTGAATGGTGCACCGCCGCGCCAATCCGGCAGCCACAACGTTCTTCGCCAGATAGCGAGTGATATAGGCGGCAGAGCGATCCACTTTTGTGGGGTCCTTGCCGCTAAAGGCGCCGCCACCATGGGGCGAAGCACCGCCATATGTATCAACGATAATCTTGCGCCCAGTAAGCCCCGCATCACCATCAGGCCCGCCAATTTCAAACGCGCCAGTTGGGTTAATATGCCAAGCGGTCTCATCAGTGATGAAACCTTCGGGGAGGATGTTTGAAACCACGCCTTTAACGTAAGCTTTCAGCTCCGCTTCCTTGTCCCCTTCATGATACCCCGCCGCATGCTGGGTTGAGACAACCACAGCCGTGCACCCCACAGGCTTCCCATTTTCATAACGCAAAGTAATCTGGCTTTTTGCATCAGGCTCTAAGAATGGCGCCGTGCCCGATTTGCGATCGGCGGCAAGTTGTTCAAGGATTTTGTGGCTGTAATCGAGCGTTGCCGGCATCAAGTCTGGAGTTTCATCGCAAGCAAATCCAAACATGATCCCCTGGTCGCCTGCACCTTCATCTTTGTTCGATCCCGCATCACCCGCATCAACGCCCATCGCGATCTCAGCCGATTGGCCATGAAGATGATTTTCAAAGGTCAGCGTTTCCCAGTGAAAGCCAGATTGCTCATACCCAATTTCAGCAACCGTCCGACGAACAGCGCTTTCAATCTCATCGCGCGCTCCCGGCGCCCAATAATTGTTGTATTTCCACTCTTCCCGGCCCAGATCATACATCGGCTTACAGCGGATTTCGCCGGATAGAACTACACGCTGCGTAGTCGTCATTGTCTCGCAAGCAACCCGCGCTTCGGGGTCTTTAGCGAGCATAAGATCAACAATCGCGTCGGATATTTGATCAGAAACTTTATCAGGATGCCCTTCGGAAACGCTCTCGGAAGTGAAGAGATAATCGCTGCGCATGAATGCTCCTGGAGAATGAACTAGGGATCGTTTCCTACACCATATAAGGAAACCTTTATGTCTTTATGAACCTCTAGCTGCGCGAATGACGCAGCGCAAGCAATCTTGGCAGCCCCCAGCCAAGGATCACAAACAGCGCGGCCCAAAACACAGTCAAACCATGGCCGAAACGCGCAAAAAGAGTGGGAGCTTTGGCCTCTGGAATAAAACCGTCCAGCCGCCCCGCCACCCCCGAAGGCACCGTATCGCGCACAATTCCATTGGCATCGATAACGGCGCTGATCCCTGTCGTGGTTGAACGCAAGACCGGCAGTCCTTCCTCAATTGCGCGCATACGAGCCTGCGCCAAATGTTGCGGCGGGCCCCATGTTCCAAACCAGCCATCATTCGAAGGATTGAAAATGTAATCAGGTCGGTCATTGCTATCGACGACATGGCCGGAAAACACGATTTCATAGCAGATCTGAATGCCCGCCTTGCCGTATTTGCCAAGACCAAGCGTTTGCGGACCTGGCCCGGGGTCGTAGTCTATTGTACCCTCTGTCAGCCGAGCAAGACCGATGGGTTTAAGCAACCACTCCATCGGTAGATATTCACCATAGGGGACCAAATGCGCTTTGGCGTAATGATGTGTAATTTCGCCTGCACCATTGAGCCCCAAAACCGAATTTCGCGCAGTAACAGCGGTCGGGAAGCCACCTTCGCCCACGCCAATATCAAGATTGACGACGCCGGTTAGCAGCGCTGCATCAGGCCCGATCACAGCACCAATACGGCGCCGCGCAAATCCTGGGTCAGCGCCCGCTGTCATGCGCGCATAATAACGCCTCGGATACCCCTCTTCGAGGTAATCCGGGATCCCGCTTTCGGGCCAAAGCACCAGCCGTTCTTCCTCACGACCGGGCAGTGTTAGATCGGTGATACGGCCAAATTGCTCTTCGAATTTGGAGCCGTCGTTGATCTCGTCTTGTGTGATGAGTGGCTGGATCAGAGCGTAGCGGATGTCGGTTTGTGCCTCAGGGCGATGCAACGGAACCAACATCCCCGCTACAATTAAAGCGGCAGAGCAGGCCCGCCCTAGCCATGCTCGCTGTTTTGTGCCGAACCACAGACCAGTTGCGATAAAAATAGCCAGCCCAGACAGAGCGTAGGTACCAAGCCACGGAAGAAGCTTTGCAAGCCCTGCATTGTCCCAGCCCCCTAGCAATATCAACCCAAGCGGCGGCCATGGATAGCCCGTGAACACCCAACCACGCGCCCATTCAGTGATGATCCACACACCTGCGAGCACCGCGCCAAACGCCAGCACCCCTTTTCCGCGTGCCAATTTATGAGCCGCAAGCGCTGCCAGTGCGGGATAGACCGCCAGATAAACGCACAACAAAGGAACGGCGAACCAGCCCAGATATTCGGGCATTTTCGCTTGGTGCGTAAACGCGGTGGCGATCCAATTGTTGGCTAGCGTCAAATGCGCCCAGCCAAACAAATACCCACGCGATAATGCCGCTTTCCAATCAGGCGCGGCGTGCCAGTGGGCTATGGTCAGAGCCAGTGCGGGAATTGCAATCCACCAGCCATGGAAAGGTGGGAAGCCGCAAGCGGCCACAAGCCCCAGCAATATTGCGGTCAACTTTGGCCACGTGTGCGCGAAATTAACGACGCGCTCGATTAGTTCGGCAGCTTTTGATCCGGCCATTACACCCTCACGGGCACTCATGGATTAGCCAACGGCCTCTAGATCATCACTATCACCGCTTGGCCCTTCATCTTGGCCAATAGCAGGTGGCAGAACCGATTGATCGATTTCAGCAGAGTTATCGCCATCATCCGCTTTGGCATCGCTGCGTTTGCGGCGAGTGGTACGACCTTCGCCGCGCGGTTTGCGCGTGCGGCGTTTGGGCTCTTCGCTTTCTTCTGAGGCCGCCTCGCCTTCGCTTACTGCCTCACCTTCAGTGCCGATTTCGCCTTCGCTCACAGCGTCATTTTCGTCCCGGCGTGACCGTCCTCGGCGATTGTTACGGCGGCGATTGCCACCGTCTTCGCCATCATCGCCGTCTTCGCCAGACTGTTCGCGCTCTTCATTGCGTTTTGCGCGGGCTTCGTCCTGACGCGCTTTATTATCAGCAATCACACGGAAATAGTGATCGGCAAATTGCAGATAATATTCCGCTTGCACCCTATCGCCATTGTGCTGCGCGTCTTGAGCCAGCTTTTTATATTTATCGAGCAATTGCGGTGCATTGCCCCGCGCTCTGCTATCAATCCGGTTTTGGCTATTTGCGCCGCCTTGATTGCGATTTCCGCGACCGCGGCGACGATTGTTACGATTGTTATTCAAGGAAAACGTTCCCTATCAGCGGGCCTGCACCCCATAAGAAAGTGCCAAAGGCCTTATGACCCCAAACAAGAGCATACTCCGCGCTACACCAGCCGAGGCTATGACCTTACGGCTATTTCGAGCGAAATTTGGAGCTTGGTTCAACGATTTGCGCCCTTCGCAAGTCGTGACCGATTCCTTGCTAGCGAGACGAACCGGGTTTGCCAAGCCCTACCGGGTAATTCCTTAGGAAAGGATAAGAACGCGTGGCCTATTTGCGAGATCATGGCGCAGTTCGACGGTGAAACCTTCTTGCTCAGCAAGCCACATTACTGCATCGGCTTGGGTGTGGCCGATTTCAAGAATCGAAGTGATGCCGTTTCCTGTCCCGGTCGCGTCCATCAATTCAGGGATCAATATGCGGTAATCGTCGAGGCCATCCTCTCCGGAGAATAATGCAGAGTGAGGTTCATAGTCGGATACTTGCCGATCCAGCTTCGCCGTGGTTTCGACATAGGGCGGATTGCAAAGGTAAAGCTCGAACGTATCGAGCGCGTAGCCCAACCCTTTCCGATCTGTGCGCCAGTCAAAAAACCCGAACGACGCGCGCTCGCATTCGAGCCTTTGCGCGTTACACTTTGCAATTTCTAAAGCGGCGTGGCTGTTATCAATCCCATACCCCCGCGCAAGTCCCGGATACTCTTCTAGGAGCGTCAAAAGCAGCGCGCCCGATCC
Organism: Pseudomonadota bacterium; assembly: GCA_038532855.1. Taxonomy (GTDB): domain Bacteria; phylum Pseudomonadota; class Alphaproteobacteria; order Sphingomonadales; family Sphingomonadaceae; genus Erythrobacter. The sequence goes on along the minus strand of JBCAZT010000034.1, from coordinate 17,915 downwards.
GGTGCCGAGATCAAGGACTCTCAACCCGTCCTTACAAAACTCAAGCGCTGTCTCAATCAATATCTCGCTATCCGGCCGGGGGATTAGAACATCGGGCGACACGACAAATTCGCGGCCATAAAATTCCTGAATCCCCGAGATGTAAGCAACAGGTTCGTGTTTGGACCGCCTGCCGATCAATGCGAAAAATTCAGCAGGTGCCGGTTCATCCATCATTCGGATCAGCATTTCAGATCTGCTGACGCCCAAGGCATGCGCCATCAGCAATTCTGCATCCAGCCGAGCGGTGTCACTCGTCTCGGTCAAGCGTTCAGTCGCAGCGCGGATCGCTTCTGCGACTGTCACTCAGCCAGCGCCGCCAGACGCTTGGCTTCATCCTCTGAAATCAGCGCATCAGTTAATTCCAAAAGGCCAGGCCCTGCGAGCACTTCTTCCAGCTTGTGCAAAGTCAGCCCAATGCGGTGGTCGGTTACGCGCCCTTGCGGGAAATTGTATGTCCGGATGCGTTCGGAGCGATCACCTGACCCCACCATAGCCTTGCGCGCTTCGGCCTCCGCACCCTGAGCCTCATCGCGCGTTTTCTCGAACAGCCGCGCGCGCAAAACTTGCATCGCTTTTTCTTTGTTCTTGTGCTGGCTGCGCCCGTCCTGACAGGTGACCACCAGACCCGTGGGTTCGTGCGTGATGCGGATCGCACTGTCTGTGGTGTTGACGTGTTGGCCGCCAGCGCCAGAGGCGCGGTAGGTGTCGATTTTAAGATCGCCCGGATCAATGTGCACGTCCACGTCATCAGGTTCGGGCAGCACTGCGACGGTTGCGGCTGATGTGTGAATGCGCCCTCCACTTTCTGTTACCGGCACACGCTGAACCCGGTGAACGCCGCTTTCAAATTTGAGCTTAGCGAACACGCCTTGGCCCGTCACATTGGCGACGATCTCCTTAAAGCCGCCCACTTCTGACGCGTTCATGCTGACGGGTTCAACCTTCCAGCCATTTTCCGCCGCAAAGCGCTCATACATGCGGTACAAATCACCGGCAAACAAAGCGGCCTCATCACCGCCTGTGCCAGCGCGGATTTCGAGCATCGCAGGCTTGCTGTCGGCCGCATCGCGGGGAAGCAGGGCGATGGCGAGGGCGCGCTCCTTGTCGGGCAGGTTCGCGCGCAATTCAGCAAGCTCTTCTTCCGCCATTGCCTTCATTTCAGGATCAGCGAGCATCTCTTCCAGCCCGTTGATCTCCTCTCGCATAGCTTTCACTTCAGCCGCGGTTTTGGCTACCGGCTCCAGTTCCGCATAATCGAGCGAAGCTCGCACAAACTCGTCCCCCTCAAGCGTGCCTGAAGCCATCCGCGCTTCAAGCTCGGCAAAGCGATTAGCGATCTGGTCAAGGCGTTCGGGTGGGATTTGCATTCTTCAATCTCTCATTGTCATTCCCGCGAAAACGGGAATCCAGCTAACTTATGTCGCCGCCATTCAGGGCAGCTGGATCCCCGCTTTCGCGGGGATGACGTGGCGCTAATTTGGATCGAAAGGCTTACCGGCCTGCATGAACTCAAGCCCTCCCAATCCATGGAGCAACAAGGCACGAGTATAGGTCGCTCCAGTGTAGGAAGCTTCAACCTCCTCTTTATCTCGCGACGCTTGATCGCCAGATTCAAGATGCTTCACAGTCAATTTGCCGTCACGCAATTCATCTTCACCAACAGTGATCACAGCGGTCGCGTCCGAGGCGTTGGCACGTTGGAATCTTTTCTTGGCGTTGCCTTTGAATGCCATATCGCAATTCAAGCCTTTGCGCCGCAATTTGGCGATCAGCCCTGCGCAGTAATGCGCTGCTTCATCACCAATAGGCACCAGAACGAATTCTGGCCCATAATCCCTTCTCTCCCCAACCAACATCGCCAGTCGCTCAATCCCAGCGGCCCAACCCACCGCAGGCGTTGCTGGCCCGCCAAGGCTTTCCATCAGCCCATCATAGCGCCCACCACCAAGCACGGTTGATTGCGCACCCAATGCCTCAGCTGCGGCCGACCCTTCATCTGGGATGAATTCAAATGCGGTGTGCCGGTAATAATCGAGACCCCGCACAAGGCTTTCGGCCCGCGTCCATTTTACCCCCGCCGCATCCAGACCGCCGGTCACCGCGTCAAAAAACGCCAATGCCTCATCTGACAAATAGGCATCAATCTTAGGCGCATCAGCCACGAATGCCTTGTCGCGTGGGTCTTTGCTATCGAGGATGCGCAATGGGTTTTTCTCCAGCCGCTCTTGGCTGTCCTCGGACAAATCCCCGCGCACTTTGCTGAAATATTCGATCAATCCTGCGCGCCATGCCTCGCGGCTGTCGGCATCGCCCAAAGTGTTGAGGTGCAATGTCACGCCTTCAATACCGAGCTCTTTTAAAAGCTGATCTGCCATTGCGAGCAATTCAACATCCGCCTGCGGCTCGCCAGCGCCAAGTATCTCTGCATCAATCTGATGGAATTGGCGATAGCGCCCCTTTTGCGGGCGTTCGTATCGGAACAGAGGTCCGTGCGTCGCCAATTTCAACGGCGCATGTTGCTGCCAGCCATTTGTCAAAAACGCGCGCGCAATACCCGCTGTAAATTCGGGGCGCAGTGTCAGCGAGGTGCCGCCGCGATCTTCGAAGGAATACATTTCTTTCGATACAACATCGGTCGTCTCACCAATGGCGCGGCTGAAGACTTCGGTCTTTTCAAACACCGGCATTTCGACACGGCGGAACCGGTAAAGCTTTCGCACGCGGTCAAAAGTTTCGACCACGAAGGCGAAGCTTTCAGCATCGCTTCCAAAAATATCCTGCGTGCCTCTGATCGCTTTAGGAGTGTTCTTGCTCATAATGGCGAGCGACTACGACCAAGGGAGGCCTTTCGCAATCCTCATTGCTCGTCTAAGCGGCGTCGCGAAGCCTTTTGGGAGAGGGGCGAACCAGAAATTACAGGAAGCTTTTAATGCGTATCGATAAGATCCCTACCGGCAACAATCCTCCCGAGGACCTCAATGTCATCATCGAAGTGCCCACTGGCGGTGAGCCGGTGAAATACGAATTCGATAAAGAATCAGGTGCGCTGTTCGTAGACCGCATTCTGCATACTCCCATGCGTTACCCTGCCAATTACGGGTTTGTGCCGCACACTTTGAGCCCGGATGGGGATCCGCTGGATGCTTTGGTGATTTCCCGCTCACCTTTGATCGCTGGTTGCGTGGTTCGCGCGCGCCCGATTGGCGTTCTCAATCTGGAAGATGAGCATGGTGGCGATGAAAAGCTCGTATGCGTGCCAGTTGATACGACCTTCCCATATTACTCAGATGTGGGCGAGACTAAGGATTTGCCTTCAATTATTTTCCAGCAGATCGAACACTTCTTCACCCATTACAAAGATCTTGAAGCCGAAAAATGGGTCCGGATCGGTAAATGGGGTGATGCAGAAGAGGCGCGCCAAATAGTGCTCGAAGCGATTGAGCGCGCTGGGAAATAGCCATGGTGAATAGAGGCTCTGCGGGGGTGCAGGGCCTCGAGCGCCGCTTAACGATTAAGCGAACATCATCTTAAATATTGCGGTGAGCCCGAAAGGTAAGCCGATCGCCAATACCCACAGCGCAGTAATGTCGCGGCGGAATGCGCTGGCGAACTGGAGATCAGCAGCTTCGGCATCACTCAATCCAGCCCAGCGCCTCTCGAACCAGCGGCATGCGGGGATAATCGCTGCCACAAGTACAACAAGTGCGACATATGGCAGGATCGAAGATACGCCTTGCGAAAGCGCTTTGATCGTCACGAAAATTTGTAAGCCAGTGTAGACCAATAGCGCGTAAGCGACATGATCGCTCATAGATTTGCGCCAATCGCGTTGCCGGTAAGCTTCTCTAGCTGCCGCACGCGACGAGTGCGCAAACTTATTTTCTTGCAACTGATCGTTCATACACCGCTCCCCAACGGACTTGTTCTCTCTCTGGGCAGAGTATCTCAAACAGAGGCCAAGCTTGCAAGCGTGGTAACCAAAAATTGATTTTGTTGCGTGTAGCGCAGCAGAGAACCACTACACTCCTGGTTTTCCTAGGTTTTTATGGTAGCGCATGCGATGAACCAGAGTGAATGTGCTCATTTCAGTCTTACAAGCAAATATCTTGCCAGAATCGATATTTTACGCGTTTTCGCCCCTTTTCTGGTAAACTTTCGGTGCTAGAGAGACGAAATGACCGAGCTTGCTTCGCCTCTAGAAACCGATTCCCCGCAAAATAATGTCGCCGCCCAAGGCGGGCTTGAAGTGATCTCGATTGCAAAAAGCTATGACAAGCGCAGCGTTCTAAGCGATATTTCGTTGAGCGTCGCTAAAGGTGAAGTGCTCGGCCTTCTTGGCCCTAATGGCGCGGGTAAAACCACATGCTTTTATTCTATCATGGGGCTGGTCAGGCCCGATTCTGGCCGCATCCTGATGGATGGCGAAGATGTGACGAAGCTGCCAATGTATCGCCGGGCAATCTTGGGGCTGGGGTATTTGCCTCAAGAGACCAGCATCTTTCGCGGGATGACTGTCGAACAGAACATCAATTGCGTGCTCGAAATGGTCGAGCCCGATACCGAAACGCGCAAGGCCGAACTGGAACGCTTGCTCAGTGAATTTGGTCTAACGCGCCTGCGCGATAGCGCCGCCATGGCGCTGTCAGGCGGTGAACGCAGACGCTGCGAGATTGCCCGCGCTCTTGCAGCGAAACCTTCAATCATGCTGCTTGATGAACCTTTTGCAGGCATTGACCCTCTTTCCATCAGCGACATCCGCGATCTTGTAAAAGACCTGAAGCAGCGCGGGATCGGCGTGCTCATCACCGATCATAATGTCCGCGAAACTTTGGATATCGTCGATCGCGCATGCATTATATATGGCGGCCAGGTTCTGTTCGCCGGATCGCCGCAAGAACTGGTGGCAGATGAAAACGTTCGCCGGCTTTATCTTGGCGAGAGCTTTACGCTGTAGGCATCGCGCATGGCATTAGGTCCACGCCTCGACCTCAGACAGTCCCAGTCACTGGTGATGACGCCGCAATTGCAGCAGGCGATCAAACTGCTTGCTGCCTCCAATCTAGAGATTGAGACATTTATCGGCGAAGCACTGGAAACCAATCCTCTGCTCGAAATTGGCGATGCAAAAGCTGAGCGGACCGATCCGGGCGAGCCAGACGATATCCCGCGAGAGGAATTTACATCAGACCAATTGATGGCACAGGCCCAAGGCGAGCAGGAGGCGCCGCTCGATATCGATACTGGCGCCATTGATCGCGATGTTGATACAGGGGACGGCGCGCAGGTCTCAGGAGCGCAGAGTAACAGCGCGCAGGGCTCAAGCGACAATTCTGACTGGAGCGCGGCAAGCTCGGGTTCGGGCGCAGGCTCTGACATGCCGGATTTCGAAGCCACGCAATCAGCAGACATATCTCTGGGTGATCATTTGCGTATGCAGGTGGGCGCAGCTGCAAGCAGTGAACGCGAAGCTTTTATCGCAACACATCTTATCGGGATGCTGGATGATGCCGGTTGGCTTCCGTTTGACCTGCGCGATATCGCTTATGATCTCGGCATTGACCTAGCCTCAGTTGAACGCGCGCTAGGCGTTGTCCATTCATTGGAGCCAAGCGGCGTTGGCGCGCGGGGCCTCGCCGAATGCCTCGCTATCCAAGCGAAAGAGGCTGATCGATACGATCCATGCATGGCTCGCCTGATCGAAAACCTTGAGCTCCTGGGCCGAGGCGAGGTTCAAAGGCTCAAACGCATTTGCCGCGTTGATGATGAAGACTTTGCCGATATGCTGAGCGAGCTGCGCGGTTATGATCCCAAGCCCGGCCTCGCCTTTGCACCTGATAGCGGGGGCGCAGTAGTCCCTGACATTCTGCTCAAAGACAACGGCAAAGGGGGCTGGGACATATCGCTTAATGAAGACACTCTTCCCAAGCTCGTCGTCAATCGCGATTATTATGTCGAAGTCGGTGCTGGCGGACAATCAGACGAAGCCAAGTCTTGGCTGAAGGAAAAACTGGCTGATGCGCACTGGTTAATCCGCGCGCTGGACCAGCGGCAAAAGACGATCCTCAAGACAGCTGCTGAAATCGTGAAGCAACAAGACGGTTTTTTCCGCAAGGGCGTTTCTGAATTGCGTCCCTTAACTCTGCGCGAAGTGGCTGAGCAAATTGAAATGCACGAAAGCACGGTCAGCCGCGTGACCAGCAACAAATATCTACACTGCGAGCGCGGATGCTTTGAGCTGAAATACTTCTTTACAAGCGGTGTTGGCTCCAGTGATGGCGAAGGCGCATCATCACAGGCCATCAAAGCGCGTATCAAAGCGTTAACCGATGCAGAAGACCCTAAGAAAGTGCTCTCCGATCAAAAACTGGTCGATATGCTGAAAGAGGAAGGCTTTGATTTGGCCCGCAGGACGGTGGCGAAATACCGCGAAGCGGCCGGCATCGGATCAAGCGCACAGCGCCGCCGCCAAAAGAAGCTGGAAGCGCTGTAAGACGCCCCATAACACAGGCTGTAAGCTGTTAAGGGCAACGCTGGGTAACGCGCAAATGCTGCCAAACCCGCTACGGACCAACACGTGCGACTCGTGGGAAACCCTAGGTTTACGCATAATTAACCTTTTCCGTTCAGAAGTTGTGTGGTTAATACATGGCAACACTTCTTAGCGAGGCGTTACCAAAATCGAAGACCAAGATTTTCCGCCTCAAAGGGGCATAAAGGGGACCAGCAATGCGAGTGCTGTTGATTGAAGACGAGCCAACCACAGCAAAAGCCATCGAGCTTATGCTGACAACGGAAGGCTTTAATGTCTACTCAACCGATCTGGGGGAAGAAGGCCTCGATCTGGGTAAGCTTTACGATTACGATATCATTCTGCTCGATCTTAACCTGCCAGACATGCATGGTTACGACGTGCTCAAGAAACTGCGCGTTGCCAAAGTGCAAACGCCGGTTCTTATCCTTTCTGGCATTGCGGAAATGGACAGCAAAATCCGCAGCTTCGGATTTGGCGCAGACGATTACGTCACCAAGCCCTTCCATCGCGAAGAACTGGTTGCCCGCATTCATGCTGTTGTACGCCGTTCAAAAGGCCACAGCCAATCGATCATCCGCACTGGCAAACTTGCCGTGAACCTTGATGCAAAAACTGTCGAGGTTGACAATGCACGCGTTCACCTCACGGGCAAAGAATACGCCATGCTCGAGCTTTTGTCGCTTCGCAAAGGCACCACGCTCACCAAGGAAATGTTCCTCAACCACCTTTATGGCGGAATGGATGAGCCGGAACTCAAAATCATCGACGTGTTCATCTGTAAGCTGCGCAAAAAATTGAGCCATGCTTGCGGCGGTGAAAACTACATCGAAACCGTTTGGGGCCGCGGCTATGTTCTTCGCGATCCTAACGAGGAAGCCGAAGCCGCGTGATCGCAGCAAAAGCGGCGCTGCTAAAGCGCCCCATACTGCGAGCCCAGCAAGGTTTGCTGCGCGCGGTCAGAACGGCTGACCGTTTGCGATCCGAATTTCACGAATTCGGTCTACTTTGAAATACAATCGCCTGGGGCCTTCTGGCCTCGGGCGTTTTGTGTTGGGAGGATGAGCTGAAGTTTGTTCGATTTGTAATGATGACTGCTCCTGGGCCGAAGGCGGACGGTCCGATTCTTGCGATTCAAGGACGAAGAGCCGCCATTCTGCTTTCGACCCAGAAGCCGACCAGCTTCTCACGGCCATTCTCGTCTGTTTTCATTTTCCGCCACTCTTGCTTTAGGGGTCATGTGCTTTCTGGCTCGAAAGCGGGTGTGGAAACGGAGATGTATGTGGGTGGATCAAAGATGGTTAGCGACAACCAATCGTCCTCTTATAAGCTTGCCGACCCGCGCGGACGGACAGTAAGATCTGTTGCCTGCCTGATCTTGGCATCCTTTGGTTCGCTTGTCCTCTACGCCGGTCTATCACTTGAACAGTTTTCCGGCATCGGTCCTATCGACTTCTCGCTTTCATCGCACTGCTCAATCTTGACCAACCTGATCGTGGTGTTTGTCGGGCTCGCCTTGCTTTATGGCAGCGCACTGGAATGCTGGAAAGCCATTGACCTCAGGCCAACCGTTGTCGCGACTAAGGAAGGGATGGTCTTCCATCCCGCGGTAAATCTAAAACCTATAACTTTCGATCAGGTTGAGAGTTGGACGGCCTATCCTAAACCACGCCTCTATTCACTGGCTGGGCAATGGGAGATCAGGATGCGCCTCAAGCAATTCCGTTGGTCACCCGGTTCAGTGATTCCCACCCGCACAATGAACTTCGTAGGGCAGGGAGATATGGTAGATGGGCTATGTCAATTTCTGATCGAGAAAACCGATATGTGGCGAGCGTTCGTACTGCCGCCCAAGCAATTAGCGCCATAGGAAGTGGCCAATCTAGGCAGGGACATTAGCTCCACATTAAAGGGATGTGCAGCCAAACCATTGAAGAGTGGATGAGTTGGCCTTCGAGCATCTGCGACTTATCGCAGAAGCCGAGAGCACAGATGATCCCAAATGGCTCAAGCAGCGTGCTGAACGGCTCCGAAAACTAGCCCAACGAAGGGAACGCGCATTGGAGTATTGGTTGCGCATCGAAAATGTCCGCTTTCACCCCCAATATCGGACATTCACTGGTGCTCCATAATCAGCCGAGAGCGGAAGTCCGAATTGTGGGTGCTTGAGCCATTTTCCTAAACCGCGTCAGGTTGTCAGGATCGATGCGCGCTCTTTCAAATTGTCTGTTCTTCCCCCCTGCTCATCCCCATGGGCGTGGCCTGTGGAAACGCGATCGGAAGGTTGCGCGGCGATAAAAGCCTTCAGCCCCCTGTCCGTCACCCATCACGAAAATCACATAAGTCTTTGTATAAGAGAGAAACATAAGAGCGGCATCAGGGTGACACGGTGTAACCTTTGTCACCCTAGTCTGCTTCCCAGCCAACTTTAAGCGTCAGAATCTTGCGTCTCGTCTGCTAGCGCCATTGTCGAAAAGTCCCCTCCGGTTGGCTCTTGGAACAGTTTCAAATCAAACTCGGCAACAATTGCAATCAGATGATCGAAGATATCGGCTTGGATATCTTCAAATTCAGACCATTTGGTGGTGTCGGTAAAGCAATAAAGTTCCAGCGGTATGCCTTGCGCACTGGGGGCCAGTTGGCGAACCATCATGGTGAAGGTGTCGCCATTAAGCCCCGGATGCCAGGCAAGATATGCGCTGACATAGGCTCTGAAGGTGCCGAAATTGGTAAGCCTGCGCGCATTGACCGGCTCATCGTCCTTAGCAAGTTCGCTCGAATTCCAATCTGCAATCTCATCCCGTTTGGCCGCAAGATAGTCCCTAAGGAGATTAAATCGTTTCAGCCCAACCACTTCTTTATCGTCCAGAAAGCGGATCGAGTTTTGATCAATCATCAAAGAACGCTTGATCCGGCGCCCTCCTGACTTGGTCATCCCGCGCCAGTTTCGAAAGGGGTCGGACACAAATCGGTGCGTGGGTATTGTGGTGATTGTCTTATCGAAATTCTGAATTTTCACCGTGTGAAGCGAAATATCGATCACATCACCATCAGCGTCCATACTGTTCATAGTGATCCAGTCGCCAACACGCAGCATGTCATTGGTTGCAAGTTGGATGCTGGCAACAAGGCTTAAGATCGTATCTTTGAACACCAACAGCAAAACGGCAGTGATTGCGCCCAAGCCTGAAAGCAGCAGGAAAGGAGACTGATTGATAAGAATGGAAATGAGAATGATCGCCGCACCGCACAGAACGATGATTTTGAGCAGTTGGACGAAGCCTTTGATCGGGCGGTCCTTGGCTCGCGGTTGCCGCTCATAAAGCTCGTTTGCGTAGGCAAGACCCCGCACAATCGCCATCGCGAACGAGACGACGATAAGGGCCTCGGCGACGTTGTGGATGATAAGGGCGAGGTTTTCGGGCAGATTGGGCACTGCCTCAATCCCTTGCGAAACAATCAGCAAGGGGACAGCTGTTGCAAGCCATCCGGCGGCTTGGTTGATAGTGTCGCTTTTCTTATCGAGCAGCGGTCTGGCCGCGCTTAAAATGACGCGCTTGAGCACAAAATTGGCAATGATCGCCGCCGTAATAAGGGCAACCAGACTAATGGTTGTCTGTGCCCATTCGGGCTGCGCAGCGATGAAATAGTTGATCTGTTGCATGTATAATAAGGCGATAGCGGTATCAGGTGCCGCCTCTCAACCCCACATGTATCGGAAATCAGAAAGGGTGGACAAAATCGCGCCGCTTCGCCAAGCGCTCGGTCATCATGTCAGCATTTAAAGAAGGCGATCCAACCACTCTCAGCCGGCTTTATGGCCGAAGCATGGGCAAACCGCTGCGTCCGCGCCAACAAGGTTTGGTGGACAATCTATTGCCCCAGATCGCTGTGCCAAGTGGTGGACCAGTGACGGCGCAGGCCTTGTTTGGTGAAGACTGCCCAATGCATTTTGAGATCGGCTTTGGCGGGGGCGAACATCTGGCCTATCGCGCTGACCTTTTGCCCAATCACGGATTTATTGGGGCCGAGCCATTCTTGAACGGTGTCGCGCAGGCGCTTGGGCATGTTGAAGAAGGCCGTCTTGCCAATGTCCGCATTCATCACGGTGATGCGATTGAGGTTCTGAAACGGGTGCCGGATAGATCGTTGATGATGGTTTATCTGCTGCACCCCGACCCATGGCCAAAGGCGCGCCATGCGAAACGCAGGATGATGAATGATGGCCCGGTGCAATTGATCGCCGATAAGCTAAAGCCAGGCGGTGAATTCAGATTTGGCACCGATCACGACATCTATTTGCGTCACGCCTTAATGGTCATGCAGCGCTTTACCGACGAGTTTGAATGGGTGGTTGAAAAGCCAGCCAATTGGCAGAACCGCCCCTCAGGCTGGTGCGAAACCCGTTATGAACAAAAGGCGCGCGAGACATTCAAACACGAAGTTTGGTATTTCCGTTTTCGCCGCAAGTCATAGCGCTTACAACCTAGCCCACCACTCCCGCACTGGCCAACACAGCCAATGTCAGGACATCCGGCGCAAGCGAGGTTACTGGCGCAATCTGAACAGGTTTTTCCATCCCGATTAGCATCGGCCCAATTGTCGTATTGCTTCCCAATTCGCGCAGTAGCTTTGCCGACAGGTTCGCTGATTGTAGGCCCGGCATGATCAGCACATTGGCTGGCGCTGAAAGACGGCTAAAGGGATAGAGTTCCATGACTTTTGGATTGAGCGCAGCATCAGGTGCCATTTCACCCTCATACTCAAATCCTGGATCCTCATTATCGAGGATCGCGACTGCGTCTCGGATATTGCCCAGCCATTGCCCAGATGGATTGCCAAACGTCGAATAGGACAGAAATGCTACGCGCGGTTCATGCCCCATACGCCGCGCCACGGCAGCCGTTTCTTTTGCAATATGCGCCAATTGCTGCGCATCGGGTCGTTCATTGATGGTGGTATCAGCAAGGAAAGTCGTGTGGTTTTTGCCAAGCATCATATGGATACCGAAAGGCAAGGCTTCGGGCTTAGGATCAAGCACCATATTCACCTCACGCGCAGTTTGCGCAAAGGTTTTGGTGAGACCGGTAATCATCCCGTCGCCATGCCCTAAGGCGACCAGAAGTGACGCGAAGATATTCCGGTTTTGATTGACCATCCGGCGCACATCACGTTCCGTATAGCCGCGCCGTTGAAGCCGTTTATACAGCAGATCGACCATTGCAGGCACGTGCTGACTATCGGCTGAGTTTTGGATTTCAAAGCTGCCCGGATCAGAAACGGAAAGCTGGTGCAATTTATCGACCACCGCTTTCGTCCGACCGACCAAGATCGGCGTTCCATAACCGAAATCTCGATATTGGATTGCAGCGCGAAGGACGACTTCTTCCTCAGCCTCGGCAAAGACCATCCGTTTAGGATTGGCTTTCGCCTCATTATAAACACCAGTCAAAACCGAAGTGGTTGGATTGAGGCGCGAACGCAGAGCGGTGCGATATTGGTCAAAGTCTTCGATCTGAGCTTGGGCAACGCCTGAATCCATCGCGGCTTTGGCAACAGCGGAGGACACCACTTCGATCAATCGAGGATCAAATGGAGCGGGAATAATATAGTCCGTTCCGAATTTTTGGTTTTTGCCATAAGCGCTCGCCACTTCTTCGGGCACGCGGTCGCGGGCCAATTCGGCAATCGCCTGCGCCGCCGCAACTTTCATCTCTTCATTGATCGTGGTCGCCTGCACATCCAGCGCGCCGCGGAAGATAAACGGAAAGCCCAATACATTGTTGACCTGATTGGGAAAATCACTGCGTCCCGTCGCAATAATGGCATCGGGCCGAACAGCTTTTGCCTCATCCGGCATAATCTCCGGCGTTGGGTTAGCCATTGCGAAAATGATCGGCTTGTCGGCCATCTTTTCCACCCACTCAGGTTTCAACGCCCCGGCGGCGGAGAGGCCGAGGAAAATGTCTGCTCCGACCAATGCTTCTTCGAGGCTGCGCGCTTCGGTCGCGACAGCATGAGCGCTTTTCCATTGATCAACATTATCGCGCCCAGGATAGATCGGACCGGAACGGTCACACACAATGACATTCTCATGCGGGATGCCCAATGCCTTGATCAAAGCCGTGCACGCCAAAGCTGAGGCCCCTGCCCCATTTACAACCATTTTCGAATTCTTGAGGTCACGGCCAGTCAAATGACAGGCATTAATGAGCCCAGCTGCGGCAATTATTGCCGTGCCATGCTGGTCATCATGCATGATGGGTATGTTCATGCGCTCGCGAAGAGCAGCCTCAATTATGAAGCATTCAGGCGCTTTGATATCTTCCAAATTGATGCCGCCAAAGCTTGGTTCCATCAACGCCACTGCATTGATAAATGCCTCAGGGTCTTCGGTCGCTAGCTCAATGTCGATCGAATCCACATCGGCGAACCGCTTAAACAAAACCGCCTTGCCCTCCATTACGGGCTTTGAGGCAAGCGCACCGAGGTTTCCAAGGCCAAGAATAGCAGACCCATTCGAAATAACGGCAACCAGATTGGATCTCGCGGTGTAACGCGCGGCCAGCGCAGGATCGGCTGCAATCGCTTCAACAGGCGCAGCAACACCAGGCGAATAGGCAAGGCTCAAATCGCGCTGCGATGTCATGGGCTTTGTCGCCACGACTTCCAATTTACCCGGACGAATTGTTTCGTGGTAGAAAAGCGCTTCGCGAGTTGTGAAGCCGCCTTTGTTTTCGTCTGCCATATTTCTGTATTCCTTTGCGCGTGATCCCAACGCTTTCGCCTGCGCTTAGCCTTGTGATGGCTCAGATGATAGGGGAAACCCTGAAAGCTTCCGTTTCCGAATCGATGCGATGCTGTCTAGTCCTGAAGAATGCCTAGCGCTTCCGGTCCAACACCCATGATGCAACAATATCTCTCGCTCAAAGAAGCGGCGAGCGGATCATTGCTGTTCTATCGGATGGGAGACTTTTTCGAGCTGTTTTTCGATGATGCTCGCGAAGCGTCAAAAATTCTGGATATTGCTCTTACAACCCGCGGAGAACATGATGGGGAGCCTGTTCCGATGTGCGGGGTGCCAGTGCATTCGGCTGAGGGGTATTTGGCCCGGCTGATCAAAGCGGGTTGCCGTGTTGCAATCGCTGAACAAACCGAAACGCCCGATGAAGCCAAAGCGCGGGCCAAGCGTGAAGGTCGTCCAGCATCAAAGGCCCTTGTGGCGCGGGATATCGTGCGATTTGTAACCGCCGGCACGTTGACCGAAGAGGCTTTGCTAGAGCCAAGTCGGGCCAATATCATCCTGGCGCTAGCCAATATTAGGGGTGCGATTGGGGTCGCGAGCTGTGATATATCTACAGGCGTAATGACGCTGGAAGAATGCACGCCAGATGCCATTAACGCGGAAATTGCGCGGCTTGGGCCCAGTGAAGTTGTCGTACCAGATGGCTGGAATTTTGGGCCAGCTGAATATGTTGAACACGATGCACTTGAATTTGTAAGCGAGCGCGGCCTCAAAAGCCTTTGCCAGATACACGAAGTAACCACTCTGGACGGGTTCGGCGAGTTCTCGCGCGCTATGCTTGCCGCAGCTGGCGGTTTGATTGCCTATTTGGAGCACGTGGGACGAGGCAGCCTTCCTCTTCTTCTTCCGCCTGTCCATCGCGTCACCAAAGCAAGCATGGTGATGGATGAGGCAACACGAGGCAGCCTGGAAATCCTTGAAAGTGCGAGTGGACCTGGCGTCAAAGGAAAAGCTTCCACCCTGATTGGTGCCATTGATAGATGTTCCACTGGAGCTGGATCACGCCAATTGGCACAGGACTTGTCTGCTCCTCTCCTCGATAGGCAGGCTATTGAAGACCGGCTTGCTCTTGTCCAATTCTGGTTAGAACGACCAATTGAACGCGCCAACTTGCGCGAACAACTTAGGAAATTACCTGACCTTGCAAGATCGCTTGGCCGTGTTGTGGCAGAACGCGGCAGCCCGAGAGACTTGGGCCAAATTCGTGACGGCCTAATCGGCGCTGAGAGCATCTATGCGGCCTTGGGCCAAGAGACTGATCGGACTGCGCTTTTGGATCAATTGATACCCTTGATTTCTGGCCATGGCGCCCTGATTGATTGGCTGGCTCGTGCACTTATTGCCTCACCTCCAACCGAGCGATCTGGAGGCGGCTATATCGCTGATGGGTACGATGCCAGCCTTGACGAACTTCGCGAAGTGTCGGGCAATGCGCGCAAAGCCATCGCAGCTATGGAAACGCGCTACCGTGAAGAAACCGATATTTCCTCGCTCAAGATTAAACATAACGGGGTTTTAGGATACTTTATTGAGGTGCCAGCGCGGCATGCTGATGCACTTATGGATCCAGAAAGCGGCTTTACACATCGCCAAACAATGAAGGGTGCCGTTCGGTTTAACTCTCTTACCCTCCACGAAGAAGCAGCCCGCATTGCGGAAAGCGGTGGGCGAGCTCTTGCAGCTGAAGAGGCGCATTTCGAAAAGTTATCAAGCGCGGTTTCAACGGCCCGCAATGCCATCGCAATGACAGCCCAAGCAATGGCGAGGATTGACGTGGCGGCTGGCTTAGCCGAACGGGCATCGGAAGGTGATTGGTGCCGTCCATCTATATTCGATGATAGCCGCTTAAACATTACGAGCGGACGGCATCCTGTTGTCGAAGCTGCGCTCGCAAAGACGGGTGACAGGTTCGTTGCGAATGATTGCTCGCTGAAAGCCAATGACAGGCTTTGGCTAATTGGCGGACCGAATATGGGCGGTAAATCGACTTTTCTCCGGCAAAACGCGTTAATCGTCCTTTTGGCTCAGGCAGGGTGCTTTGTTCCGGCTGCGAGCGCAGAGATTGGACTGGTTGACCGTCTGTTTAGCCGTGTAGGCGCATCGGACAATCTCGCACGTGGCCGCTCAACCTTTATGGTCGAGATGGTCGAAACAGCAGCCATTCTCTCACAAGCAACTGAGCGGAGTTTTGTCATCCTCGACGAGGTCGGGCGCGGAACCTCTACCTATGATGGTTTGGCGTTGGCATGGGCCGTGGTGGAATCGGTGCACTCTCACATTGAGTGCCGCTGCCTTTTCGCCACACATTACCATGAGCTTTCCCGCCTCGCAGAGCAATGCAAAGCGCTATCCTTGCATCACGTCCGAGCACGCGAATGGAAAGGGGACCTCGTGCTGCTTCATGAACTGTCCGAAGGCCCGGCTGATCGCAGTTACGGTCTCGCAGTGGCAAAGCTTGCCGGTGTGCCGCCCGACGTTATCAAACGAGCAAAACAGGTTCTGGACAAGCTTGAGGATGGTAAAGCTCAAACAGGTGGCATCGCGGTAGGGCTCGGTGAGCTCCCCTTGTTTGCAGCAAGCGCACAGGATCAGATTGCCGAAACGTCTTCAGAAAGCCTAGAAAATCGCCTTTCTGAGACGAATTTGGACGCTCTGTCGCCGCGCGATGCGCTGGATCTTCTCTACCGCTGGAAGCAAGATTTTTTAGATACAAAACATTAACTTATTTACATGTATTGTTACGCTCATGGCGCAGTCCTTCTTCGAAACTCATAAGATGATGCTTGCCGTTGTGGGTGTGGTCGCTTTGGGCGGCTCTCTTGTTGTGGGTGCTTTCGATTCTGGAAGTATTGGATCGCCAAAAGCCGAGCAATCCTCCGAAGATAAAACCAGCGAGATTTCAAAAATAGAGAGTGCTGACACAAGGGTCGCATCGACCACTTTTGAGGATATGCTTGGCGACGACATCGGTGAGGATGAGGACGGAGGTTTCGCATCATCAACGCCCGATGATAGCGGGGACGTCCAAGATGGCGGTGGGTTCGCCACTCCAAGTTTCGACAGCCCTGAGGCATCCGAAAGCGCCGGGCCCAAACCTTCCAATCCCTTTGGCAGTTCAACTCAAACAAGAGCGTCGCAAAAGACAAGCAAGCGCATAATTTCAAATGCGAATGGTAAAGTCTCGAAACCAATCCCGGTCGACGCGAGCCGCGTTAGCCCCTCCGTAGGCGGCAAAGGCAAAGGCGTCCCAGGCGAGATCGACTAGATCAGTCTCCAGGCTGTTGGCTATCGCGTGGGAGTGGGAGCTTCGCCGGAATAGTCATAAAAGCCACGACCAGTTTTGCGGCCCAGCCATCCCGCTTCAACATATTTCACAAGCAGTGGTGCTGGGCGATATTTGCTATCACGCGTCGTTTTGTAGAGCACTTTAATAATATCAAGGCACGTATCTAGACCGACGAAATCAGCCAACTGCAATGGCCCCATCGGGTGATTTAGGCCCAAACGGCACCCTTTATCGATGTCTTCGATCCCAGCGGTTGACTGGCCCAAAACAAAGACCGCTTCGTTGATCATAGGCAAGAGAATGCGGTTGACCACAAAGCCCGGCTCATCCTGACTTAGAACGACCTGCTTACCTAAGCCCTCGGCAAACGCTGTCACTGAATCTGTTGTACCCTGCGAGGTAGCAAGGCCTGGAATGACTTCGATCAAGCCCATTACTGGGACGGGGTTGAAAAAATGCAGGCCGATAAACCTCTCAGGATCAGGCGAATGATTGGCCATCCGTGTGATCGGAATAGAGCTCGTGTTCGACGCCATAATGGCATCTTTGCCCAGCACTTTGCCTGCGCTTTCAAAGATCGCCTGCTTGATCGGCTCCTGCTCGGTTGCCGCTTCGATGATAAGGTGTGCGTCCGCCATGGGCGCATAATCAGCGACCGGTGTGATTTTTGAGAGCAAGTTTTCAGCGGCGTCAGCCTCAATCTTGCCGCGCCCCACAAGCTTGGTCACTGCTTTCTCAATGCTCGCTTTTCCGGCCTTAGCGCGCGCCAGATCAACATCAGACAGCAAGACCGCCATGCCATGTTGGGCAACAGTTTGAGCGATACCGTTCCCCATTTGACCCGCCCCAATCACACCGACAGTCCGCATATTTCAATTCCTTCGCACGCGCAGCATTTCTAAGTTCCGCGCGGCTGTTAGCGGTGCAAAAGGTCTTTGGCTAGCGTGTGCTATACATTCCAATCGCCTAGCGATTGGCGCCAGGCACCCATTTTACGTCGATTGCTCCGGCATCGTTTAGGTAGCGGGCGGCTACGAACAACAGATCAGACAAGCGATTTATGTATTGTAGGGCTGCGGGATTAACGTTTGTATGGCTTGCTAATTGGGCCACTGCTCTTTCTGCGGCTCGGGTCGTTGCACGGCCGATGTGCAATCTCGCAGCAGCTTCGGTTCCCCCCGGTAATACAAAGCTCGTCAGTGGCTCCAACTTTTCATTGAGATCGTCAATTTGCGCTTCCAGCCAGTCAATTT
>JBCAZT010000033.1:0-24226 GCA_038532855.1 Pseudomonadota bacterium | reverse complement strand
AGCAGATTGCCTATTGGACGGGCGGTGATGCGACAGCGCGGCCTTTATTGCTGGTTCATGGCTATCCGACTTGTGCATGGGATTGGTCGAAAGTGTGGGAGGCCCTGGGGGCAGAGCGCTATTTGATCGCTTGCGATATGCTGGGTTTTGGTCTTTCGGATAAGCCGCGCTCTGGATATTCGATCCACTTGCAAACTGATATTCAAGAGGCACTGTTAGAGCATCTAAGCGTGAGCGCATTTGATGCTTTAGTTCACGATTATGGCGTGTCCGTTGGGCAGGAATTGCTGGCCCGGCAGCAAGAGGGTTCGGGTGCGAGGGGCCTTGGGACAATGGTGTTTTTGAATGGCGGGATTTTTCCCGATCAACACCGCCCTGTTCTTATGCAGAAAATCGGGGTTTCACCCATTGGCTTTGTGCTCGGATGGCTGATGGACCGCGCGAGATTTGGGTCCAGTTTTTCCGCCGTTTTCGGGCCTGAGACTAAGCCTTCAAAGGCGGAATTGGACGCGTTCTGGCACTTTATCAGTCAGAATGGCGGCAACCGAATTATGCACAAACTGCTCCACTATATCGCAGACCGGCGCACGCATCAGGCACGCTGGGAGGCGGCTTTGGTTGGCGCCCAGGATCGGGTTGGATTGATTAATGGTGCGCTTGATCCTGTGTCGGGTCGCCATGCTTACGACAAATGGCGCGAAGTGGTGCCGGATGCACGGCATCACTTGCTGCCGAGCGTGGGGCACTACCCACAGGTCGAAGCGCCGGACGAGGTTGCTGCTAAGGCGTTGGAGTGGCTTCCAAACTGAGTGCCCTCCAGTCGTACTTCGACAAGCTCAGCACGAACGGGTTTCATTTTTAATCCGTTCGTCCTGAGCCTGTCGAAGGATGAGCCCGCGAATGCAGGCAGATCACTCCGGCGGGGTCACCCCGTGGCTTTCCAGAAAGCGGAAAATCGTGTTCCACATATGCGGCGAAATATTCTCTCCCGCCACGCGGTGCGTGTAGCCGGGATAAAGCATCATTTCGAAGGGCACATTGCCTTCCTGCAAAACGCTAATGAGCTCTGATGAGTTTTCGAAGACCACATTGTCATCTGCCATGCCGTGGATAAGCAGCAAAGGATCGCTGATCTTCGTCGCGTCGGGGATGGCGCTGGCTTTGTCATAGGCGTCCTGAACCTTGCGCGGATCCCCCATAAAGCGTTCGGTGTAATGCGTGTCATACAGCTCCCACTTGGTTACAGGCGCACCGGAAATGCCAGCGGCATAGAGCCCCGGATCAGCCTGAAGCTGCTTGAGCGTCATATACCCGCCATAAGACCAGCCATAGATTGCGAGCTTATCGGGATCGACGAAATCGAGTGTCTTAAGGAACTCAGCGCCAGTCTTTTGGTCAACAACTTCAACCCCGCCCATCGCGCGGTAAAGCGGTTGTTCAAAGTCCACTCCGCGATTGGCTGTGCCCCGGTTATCAAGCGCGAAATAGATATAGCCCTTATCGACAACGGCCTGCGCCAATGCGCCCTGCCAACCCTTGTCGACAATTTGCGGGCCGGGACCGGAATAATGATAATAGAAGACCGGGTATTTCTTACCCGGCTCCATCTCAGGCTTGAGCATCATCCAATGAAGCGGCGTGCCGTCTTCGGCGGGGATTGTCCCGTATTCCGGCGTCACATGGCTGGCGAGATGCGGCGCGTAGGGATGATCATCATCCAGCGCGTTTTCTTCCACCCATGTCAGGCGCTTACCGCTTTCATCGGCGAGGTAGCTTTGATTGGGCTGGTTCGTGGCAGAACGCGTAATGAGCAGCGTCTTGCCTGTTCGATCCATCATCGCATCATTGGTGAACCCATCCTCGGTCACCTGCATAGGGCGCTCATCCGCACTCATAGTTGGGCCGGAGGCATAGATGTGTTGTTCCAACACGCCCTTCACACCGCGCCAATACACGGTGAGCAATTCTTCATCCACGCCGACCAATTCGGTGACCGGCTCTTCGCCCGTTGTCATTTGCATCCATTGGCCATCGGCAAAGGCGTAAAGCTGACCGATGCCGCTTCGTTCTGACCACCAGATAAGATTGCCGTCTTTCAGAAAGCGGTAATTGTCGCTGAGGTTAATCCAGTAATCCTCCCGCGCCGCTTTCTCGGTGAACCACACCTCGCTTGCGCCCGTTGCGGGATCAACCTTAAGCATATCGAGCACGGTTTGCTCACGGTTCTGGCGTTGCACGTAAAGCGCCCCATCAGGTGCCCAATTGACCCGCGCGATGTAGATGTCGGTGTCCTCGCCAAGGTCCACTTTGACGCGGTTGCCGCCATCCGGGTCCATCACAAACAGTTCAACAATCGCATTGTCAGAACCTGTCACCGGATAGCGCTGATCAAAGACCTTGGTGCCCGTCGCTCCGATTGCAGCGCGCGTAACAATACCAACGGGGCTTTCATCTGTGCGCTGGACGACAAGGCGGCTTTCATCAGGCGACCACCAATAGCCCGTCAGCCTGCCCATTTCCTCCTGAGCAACAAATTCCGCCTCACCCCAGCGAATTGTGTCATCCTCTTTGGGCGTGATGGCGGCCGCCTCGGCGCCCACTTCGCCAACCCACAATTGCCGATCGCGAACGAAAGAGACATATTTGCCCCTGCTCGACAATTTGGGATTGAGTTCGCTCTCTTCCGTGTCAGTCAGGCGAGTGACTTCACCGCTCAGTTTCGCAAGATAAAGATCGCCATCCAGCGGCACGAGCACGCCGGAACCATCGCTTGCCCATTGGTAGCTGATAATGCCTTTCAAATTGCCGACACGCGCGCGTTCGCGCTGCATCTTTTCATCTTCGGAAAGCTCGCGGCCTGTGCCCAGTTTCTCGCTGTCCACCAACATTCGCCATTCCTGCGTGGCGATTTCAAAGCCCCACAAATCATAACGCTCTCGATCATCCTCACGATTTCGCAATAGGGTGAGGAATTTTCCATCGGGGGAGAATTTCGTCTGGCGCGGCGCTGGGCCATTAAGGCTCGGCGATGCGAATACGCGTTCGAAAGAGAGATCGGTTTCTTGGTTCACGTGGTCATCCGCGAGAGTGGGTGTTGAAACAAGTGCAGCGCAAGCAGCAGCAAGAATAAGGCGCATTGTGATAGTTACCTCGTCATTGCGAGCGACCATAAGATCGCGCGGCAATCCAGCGTCAGGCGCTGGATTGCTTCGTCGCTGCATTCCTCGCAATGACGAACACAATTGGCAAGAGCGAACCCAACGAAAAAGGGCGGCCCATGACAGACCGCCCTTTCAAAATCTCGTTGCTCACTAAATTTACGCTTTTGGAGCATTGTCCCGGCGTTCCGCGATACGCGCACGCTTACCAGTGCGGCCACGCAGATAGTAGAGCTTCGCGCGGCGCACGACACCGCGACGCACCACAGTGATGCTGTCTACGATGGGCGAATAGAGCGGGAACACACGCTCCACACCTTCGCCAAAGCTCATTTTGCGAACTGTGAAGTTTGATCCCATGCCGCGGTTTGACCGGGCGATCACAACACCTTCAAAGTTCTGGACACGCTCACGGTTGCCCTCTTTAACTTTCACGCCGACACGAACGGTGTCACCGGCGCGGAAGTCTGGAATGTCTTTTTCAACCTTACCGATTTCTTCGGCTTCGATTTGCTGGATCAGGTTCACTGGTCCGGTTCCTTATCTTTTCGCTGCACGCCAGAGGCAGACTGGACCGGATCGCCACTGTAGCGTTCCCATAAGTCCGGCCTGCGTAACCGAGTGATCTCTTGCGACTTGGCATGCCGCCATGCCGCAATCTTCGCATGATCCCCTGATCGCAGCACTTCGGGGATCGTGCGCCCTTCCCATTCCTGAGGTCGGGTGTATTGCGGGTACTCAAGCAAGCCGTCCTCGAACGACTCTTCGGCACCGCTAGAAGCCGCGCCCATTACGCCGGGAAGCAACCGAATGCAAGCGTCAAGTATGGCGATGGCCGCTGTTTCCCCGCCGGAGAGGACAATGTCGGCGAGCGAGACTTGTTCGATTTGTGGGCGAGCCTCGAACAAGCGCTCGTCAAAGCCTTCGAAACGGCCGCATAGGATGGTGACGCCCGGGCCGCTTGCGATTTCGCGGATGCGGGTTTGTGTGATGGGTTTCCCGCGCGGGGTCATGGCAAGGACGGAAACATCCTCCCCGGCATGGGGAGGGGAACCAGACGCAGTCTGGTGGAGGGGCAGGTCGCGTTCATCCGATGGTTCCCCTCCACCACCCCGGATCAAGTCCGGGGCGGTCCCCCTCCCCGTTTCGGGGAGGATTGAGTCGAGCGCCCGCGCCATCACATCAGCCTTGAGCACCATTCCCGCCCCGCCCCCTGCGGGCGTATCATCAACGGTGCGATGCTTGTCAGTGGTAAAATCGCGCGGATTGACGGTCTCAAGCGACCAATCGCCGCGCTCAAGCGCCTTGCCCGCAAGGCTCGCGCCGAGGGGACCGGGGAACATCTCTGGGTAGAGGGTCAGGATTGTTGCGGCGAAGGTCATGGTCTGTGCCAATGCCAGCGCGCGGGTGGTCAATCAATTCCTAACCAAAGACTGGTAAAACGTTAGGAATGGAAACAAAGCGCACACTCAAACTAGGTTCCGGGGCGATTGTAGGCGCTTTGGCCGTTTGGCTGTTCCTTTATATTTCCACGATATTTCCTTACCTTGGCTATTCCAGCCAGAACGAAACGCTCGGCCCCGGCGTATCCTTAAGTGCAGGGTCAAAGGATGTTGGCCTTACAACGATGCTGTTGTTTGAGGGGCAAACTGCCTTTATCGATTACGAGGTCGCTTCGACCGAGAACGGCAAAGTAATTCTGGATGTGAAACCGATTTCGACCTTCGGTTTTAGCGAGAACAAGCAAGATATCGAAGCAGGCACAAAGGGCACGTATGAGGTCGAAATCGAAAAGACCGGGCTATACGAATTCAGACACGATTTCTCGCTCAATGGCATTTCAGGAACCACCGAATACCGAGTAAGCTGGGGCGCTCGTTAGCGGTTTTCCATCGGCTCTCGCCGTTCGTCCTGAGCCTGTCGAAGGGCGGTCTTTCTTTTCCGCACCGCCACAAATGGTGAACGGCAACCATTCGACAGGCTCAGAAACTGCAGCATCTCGTTCGCTGCGAAGGTCAATCAATAGAAACAAAGCGGTCTGCTTTACTGCTTCTAATCCGCCTTCGTTCGTTCAAATAACTCACGCCACAAATCAAAATAGTACCAGGGCCAATGACTGCCCATAACTCGTTAAAAAAGATCCCCCAAATGATGTTGCCTAACCCATCAAGGAGGGAGACTTCATGATTTGGTTGCGTCCAAACTAATAACACGGTCCAAAGAATGATTGGCATGACTAAAGCTGTAAGCACCCGAAAGGCAATGTGCACTCGAGGAAAAGCCCACGCCGATATGAGATCAAAGATAGCTCCAGGAAGCCCATAGATAAGCACCATCAAGGCGAGCTGCGCAGGGTGATCAAAAACTGAAATGTAATCTTCATGCGCCAACGCGCGCGTCTCAAGACCGAACAAAAAAAGGACCAAGAGAAATCTTCTCATTCCCAATTCACCCCATCCCTCGCCCGCGTATCCACTTTGAGCTCAAACACATCCGGCCGCGAATAGTGGCCGTCTGTGTCGAGGCTCGCCAGACCTTGACCGATCTCGCTCAGGTCCAGTTCGGCGTGTAGAATTTCCTCTCCCTCACCCGCCTGCGCCAGAACCCGCGCGTCGGGCGCGATGATCATTGAGCCGCCACGGTTTAGTTGCTCACCTTCGATAGCCTCAAACAGTTCCTTAGCCTCAGCAGAACCACCGACGCGCTCCAGCCCCTCAAACAAATCCGCGCGCTTTTGCACCAACCCCGCCGCCAGCACAAAACACCGCCCCTCCATCGCATAATGCCGGCTCGCCAGCGCATATTCCTCGCGCACCGTCGGCCATGCCGCGACATGCACACTCTCACCCAGATTGTGCATCGCTGCGCGCGTAAGCGGCATCCAGTGCTCCCAGCAGATGAGATTGCCCGCCCGGCCCCATTCCGCCTCATGCACGTCCAAAGTCGAACCATCGCCGCGCATCCAGATGAGGCGCTCTCCATGGGTTGGCACCAGTTTGCGGTGGTCCAAAGGCGGGAGGCCCGGGCGAAAGAGCAATTGGTTGTTGTAAAGACTCTGGCGCACCCGCTCATGCGCGCCGATGGAGATGCAAGCACCTCTTTCATCGCACAATTCTTGCAAGGGAAGTAGCCGTTCATCCCCCGGCACAATCGCATTGTCGAGCATGATTTGATGACACGCTTTGGTTCCCGGATGATCCCACAACGCGGCACCGGGAGCCTCATCGAGCCACAGCGGATAGCCGCCCAGAAACGTCTCCCCAAACGCCACAAACCGCGCGCCTGCATCAATGGCTTTGCGCGCTAGGCGGGTGGCTTTCTCAATCCCGCCGGTGAAATCGAGCGGGATGGGAGCAGCTTGGCAGATGGCGACGGGGAGAGTGGTCATTCAAACGGCTCGGTCAAACCCTCTGGTGTGTTGCGCTTCGCACTAATCGCAACCGATATCCAAGACGGTAGGAGAAAGAACAATCCAAACAATGTTCCTATAAATATCATTGCTCCGATCTCCCACTCGATGATCATCAGCTCCCAATCTATGTACAGATCGACAAATAGATCCGTACCTCCGTGCAGATAGTCAGTGAGCAAAAAGCTAACAACACCGGCCAATAGCGCCCTGGATTTACGAAAGCGATCTCTAGAAAGAATGTTTGTCAAAAGAGCGATGGCAGGTGAAACAACGAGACCGCCAAATACGGCAAACCAAAAGAAGTTGGCAAACGCGTTACCTACGGCCAAAACTCAATACTCCTATCAGGTGAAAGCGGTAGATCGACGCGCTAGGCCTCCACAAAAGCGGCTGCAATCACAAGTCTTTCTACGTCCCATCCGATTACGGCCGCCTTTGTCATCGGCACCATAAAGGTTTTTTGCCCCTTTGCAGGCGGCGGATCGCGCTCGATCTCGATGATATCGGTCGCGCCATAATTTTGGACAGCCAGAACGCTACCAACAGCCTCGCCGGCATCGGTGACAACTTTCAGGCCAATAAGGTCCGCGTGATAGTATTCATCTTCGCCCAGATCGGGAAAAGCATCGCGCGTAACGCTGAGCACCGTGCCGCGCAGTTTTTCGGCTTCGTTGCGGTTTGAAACGCCCGAAAAACGCGCCACAGCGCCGCCCTTATTATCAGAGCGAATCTTGGTAAGTTTCAGAGTGCGGCCATCGTTTTTGGCATTGAAACTCTTGTGCTGAGAGAGCGCTTCCACGCCCTCCCCAAACAATTTGAGGCGCACCTCGCCATTGACCCCATGCGCGCCGGTGATCGCGGCGAGCTCGATGGGATTCTTGCTCAGTTTGTCAGCCATTACGAAGCGAACCGCTCGTGCTGAGCTTGTCGAAGTGCGAACGTGGCTTCCACCCACCCTTCGACAGGCTCAGGATGAGCGGAAGCCAGCATAATCTGCTTAGCCTTCAGCCTTTTCTTCGCCAGTATCCTCAGAAGGAGCTTCCTCGGCGGGCGTTTCTTCTTCTGCTGCAGCTTCCTCGGCTGGTGCCTCTTCTGCTGCCGCTTCCTCGGTTGCAGCTTCTTCTGCGGCTGCTTCCTCTGCGGCTGCTTCTTCTTCAGCTGCTTTTGCTGCTTCTTCGGCTTCTTTCAGCTTTTCCGCCTTTTCCTCAGCGCGCTCGACAGCTTTTTCGCCGGGCTTACCCTTATTGGGATTGTTGCGAGCCTCGCGCTCTTTGATACCTGCTGCATCAAGGAAACGCAGAACGCGGTCAGAAGGCTGTGCGCCAACGCCGAGCCAATAGCGCGCGCGGTCTTCGTTCAGCGTCACGCGCTTTTCGTCATCTTTAGCAAGAAGCGGATTGTATGTGCCGATCTGCTCCAAATACTTACCATCGCGCGGCGCGCGGCTGTCAGCTGCTACGATGCGGTAATAAGGACGCTTTTTCGCTCCACCACGAGAGAGCCTCAATGCAATTGCCATAATAATCTACCTTTCAAAAATACGTATCTGTTTTAGTCCATAAAAATCACTTTTTGGGTTTGCCGCCGAGGCCGGGAAGGCCAGGGGGCAATCCGCCTCCACCGGGACCGCCAAGGCCGGGCAAACCGCCAGAAGGCATACCGCCGCCCATTCCGCCCATCGGACCGCCTGCACCGCCGCCGCCAAACATGGCAGCGAGGCCTTTGAGACCACCCATCTTCTTAATCTGCTTCATTGCGCGGGCCATTTCCTGATGCATTTTGAGCACCTTATTGACCGTCTGCACATCGGTACCGCTGCCAGCTGCGACACGTTTTTTGCGCTTCGCGTTCATCACACCGGGATTGGCGCGTTCTTTGGCTGTCATTGACGAGATGATCGCATCCATATGGACGAGCACTTTGTCATCCATATTCGAGGCCGCCATCGCCGCTTTGGCTTTCTTCATCCCCGGCATCATGCCAGCCAGAGCGCCCAGCCCGCCCATATTGCGCATCTGCTTTAGCTGCATTCGCAGGTCGTTGAGATCGAATTTGCCTTTCTCAAAGTTGCGGGCAAGCTCTTCAGCTTCCTCTTCTTTGATGTTCGCAGCTGCTTTCTCGACAAGGCTGACCACATCGCCCATGCCGAGAATTCGATCAGCAACGCTGGAGGGCCGAAACGCTTCGATTTGATCGAGTTTCTCGCCTGTGCCCGCAAATTTGATCGGCTTGCCCGAAACAGCGCGCATGGAAAGCGCGGCACCGCCTCGTGCATCGCCATCCATCCGGGTCAGGACTACACCTGTCAGCGGCACTTCATTCGTGAAGCTTTGGGCGACATTGACCGCGTCCTGCCCAGTGAGCGAGTCGACAACGAGCAGCACTTCTGTAGGAGCTGAGACGCCGGAAACAGCCTTCATCTCAGCCATCAAAGCCTCATCAACGTGCAAACGGCCTGCGGTGTCGAGCAGGAGCACGTCGAAATTCTGAAGTTTTGCAGACTCCAAAGCGCGGCGGGCAATGTCGACGGGCTGTTGGCCCGCAACAATCGGCAAAGTCGCGACATCAACCTGCTCACCCAAAACAGCGAGCTGTTCTTGCGCCGCAGGGCGATTGACATCGAGTGACGCCATCATGGCTTTTTTGCCATGCTTTTCGCGGAGCATTTTGCCGAGTTTCGCCGTGGTGGTGGTCTTACCAGAGCCTTGCAAACCGACCATCATGATGACGACAGGCGGCTTTGCATCGAGAGTTAGCCCCTCTGATCCGCCATCGCTGTCTTCCCCGCCAAGCGTGGCGATCAATTCGTCATGGACTTCTTGATGACTTGCTGGCCGGGCTTGACCAATTTGAGAACTTCCTGACCGACTGCTTTCTCGGTCACTTTATCGATAAAGCGGCGCGCCACGGGCAGCGCGACATCCGCTTCGAGCAGTGCCACGCGCACTTCGCGCATCGCGTCTCGAACGTCCTGCTCCTTAAGAGCGCCTCGACCTTTCAGGCGATCAAAGACGCCGCCTAAACGGTCGGACAAATTGTCAAACATCGTCTTCAAACTCCTATTTCCGGTCTTCGACCAGAATAAACGCGAAAAACGCCGGCGGACGAAACCTCGTCGGCCAGCGTGCGAAGCAAAACACCTCGTCTTTGTACTTCAATCCATTTAGCTGGATTTTTCGCTAGGGCGCACGGACAATTCACCGTCCCAACGAAAAAGCCAGTAAAATGGTGGAGCCTAGCGGGATCGAACCGCTGACCTCAACACTGCCAGTGTTGCGCTCTCCCAGCTGAGCTAAGGCCCCATTCCAAATCACGAGCCAAAATTATAGCTCGTCCCCCGCTCTCGCAAGGGAGCAGCGCGCATATGGCTGCCCCTTACAAAAAGCAAGTATTTTTAAG
This sequence comes from Pseudomonadota bacterium, assembly GCA_038532855.1. Lineage (GTDB taxonomy): Bacteria > Pseudomonadota > Alphaproteobacteria > Sphingomonadales > Sphingomonadaceae > Erythrobacter. Next base: position 14,257 of record JBCAZT010000033.1, on the reverse strand, counting down.
TGTCGTCGTCCCCGTCATCGTCACCTTTGCCTTTGGTAACACCCAGGTCTTCATCACCACCTAGATCAACGTCGCTGTCTGGTGTGTTTTCGCTTTCATCGATATCGCCGATATCGTCCAGATCATCATCGCCGCCGAGATCGGTGTCTGCCTCGCCGTCTTTCTTTTTCTTCTCGTCATCATCAAACGGGATCGGCTGTTTGGATTTCAGCACGGGTTCCGGATCCCAAACTTCCCCGCATTCGATGCAGGTGACAGGGTCATCCTTGCCTAAATCGTAGAAACGTGTCCCACATTTGGGGCAGGTCCGTTTGGTTCCCCATTCTGGCTTCGCCATTCGAAAATCCTTAAAATCTATAGCGCTCCAACATTTCAGGAGCGAGGCTGGCATGAATTAGTGGGGCGCAGCGCGCGATGATTCAAGAGCCATGAATCAAACCGCTTCGCCCGAAGTCGCGGCGCCTTGCCATAGCGACACAGCGCTGTCAAAGACCCCGGCGCTATGCCAAGCTTTACCTTCACATCATCAAGCCCCCTTACCGGAAGCTTACGCGTCCCCGGGGACAAATCAATTAGCCACCGTTCGTTGATGTTTGCAGGGCTAGCTGTGGGCCGAAGCCAGATCGAAGGCTTGCTTGAAGGTGAGGACGTTTTGGCAACCGCTGCTGCCATGCGGCAATTGGGCGCACACATTGAAAAGCGGGATAACGGCACATGGCAAGTCGATGGTGCAGGCGTGGGCAGCTTGCTTGAACCCAAAGCCGCAATTGAAATGGGCAATTCAGGCACATCTACACGGCTACTGATGGGGTTGCTCTCAACGCATGCGATCACTGCCACATTCACTGGCGATGCGAGCTTATCGGGCCGCCCAATGGGCCGGGTCATTACGCCGCTCTCACAAATGGGCGCGCATTTTGAAAGCTCGCCAGGTGGCACATTGCCGCTGATGATGCGGGGAGCGCAACCGCCAGTGCCGATCACCTATCGCCTGCCCATTGCCAGCGCTCAGGTAAAAAGCGCGGTGCTGCTTGCAGGCCTCAACACGCCGGGCATCACGCGTGTGATTGAGCCTGTGCCAACGCGCGATCACACTGAGCGTATGTTAAAAGGGTTTGGCGTAGATCTCGATTTCAGCGAGGATGAAGACGGCGCGCGCGTTATCGCCCTTAGGGGCGAGGCAGACCTGACCCCTTGCGATGTTGTGGTGCCGGGCGATCCGTCATCGGCTGCGTTCTTTATCGTTGCTGCACTGATTGTACCGGGAAGCGATCTTGTGATCGAAAATGTGGGCCTTAATCCGACACGAACCGGCATTGTCACCGTGCTGCGTCAAATGGGCGGCTCTATCGAAGAATTGAACGCACGCGAGGTGGGCGGCGAACCCGTCGCAGATTTGCGCGTGAAGCACTCGGCCCTGACGGGCATCGACATTGATCCCGCGATTGTCCCGAGTATGGTGGATGAATTTCCCGTATTGTTTGTCGCCGCTGCCCTAGCCCAAGGGATAACTCGCACGACAGGCCTTGAAGAACTCCGCGTAAAAGAGAGCGACCGGATAGCGGCTATGGCCAATGCGCTCTCATTGGTGGGAGCAAAGGTCGAAGAGCACGAGGACGGCCTTACTATTTATGGAAGAGGAGGCGATCCCCTTCCCGGCACGCCCGAAGGCGCACAGGTCGAAACACGCCTTGACCACCGTATTGCCATGAGCATGGCGGTGGCGGGGCTTGTCAGTGCAAATGGGGTGACAATCGACGACACTTCACCGATCGCAACGAGCTTTCCGGGCTTCATGGACCTTTTGACTGGCGCAGCAGTGTGACCGAAACACTCGACATTTATTCGTTGATTGGCTTTTTAGGCACCGCCTGCATTATCGGCGCCTATGCGTATCTGACGCTCAAAGACGCACCCAATCCTTACATCCTTCATGGCACCAATTTGACAGGCGCCGCACTCTTAACGGTTTCACTCTTGGTCCACACCAATTGGCCGAGTCTCGTGCTGGAGGGGTTTTGGGCCGCGATTGCGATTGTCGGACTGGTGAAAGCCGCTCGCAAAACCCCGTGCGATGATGCTACATCGGGTGCATGACCGCGCGTGCCCGTAATCGTCGAATTATCGCAGCTTTGTTGCTGTATGGATTTGCGGTGGGTTCAGTGCTTTATTGGCGCGATGGAGCATTTGATCCAGTGATGCTGGCGATCAATCTCGGGCTTGCGAGTCTTGGCCTTCTTCTTCTGCATTTCAAATGGCGTTCAAAGGAACCTCGCATTTCCCCCTCCAAGGCAAAGGATATTTTCTCGTGATCATCGCCGTTGATGGCCCGACCGCTTCGGGCAAAGGCACCTTGGCTAAGCAATTGGCCGCGCATTTCGGTGTGCCGCATCTTGATACGGGACTGCTTTACCGCGCAGTTGGAAAGCAAGTGGAATTGAATGGCGGCGATCCTGACAACGCGGATGACGCCTTGGCCGCGTGCGATTTTAGCGATGACTTGCTGGATGATCCGGTTTTGCGAAACGAGGCCACGGGAGGATTTGCTAGCCGAGTGTCGGTGCACCCTAAGGTGCGCCAAAATCTGTTTGACCGACAACGTGCTTTTGCAACGCAAGATGGCGGTGCTGTGCTTGATGGACGGGATATCGGTACTGTCATTGCGCCTGATGCGGACGTGAAGCTCTTCATTACCGCCAGCGTTGAAGAACGTGCACGCCGGCGTTGGCTTGAAGTCCAGGCACGCGGAGTGGATGCTCAACTTGCTGATATCGAAGCAAACATCGCGCGTCGTGATGCGCGCGATATGAACCGGACAGATGCACCGCTTAAACCAGCGGCAGATGCCCTCGTGATTGATACGACTGCATTCAACAAAGAACAGGCTTTTGAAGCGGTGTTGGAAGCGGTTGAGCAGGCCCTTGCCTAACTCTGATCAACCCTGAAATCGCTTGCTTTCCGCTACGCTTTAGCCTAGGCGCGCGCCCGTTCTTGCAGTCTTTTCCCGATTGATAGAACCTTCATGGCACGCATTCGGCTCCATGGAGAGGTCGGCCTCTTGCCCTGTTAGCCCTCGCAATGGTGCGTGGGAGACAGTTTAAGACCCCGGAAAAACCGGTGGCCGGTAGCAAAACGAAAACAGGATACGCCACACTTATGGCATCTGCAGCTAACCCCACGCGCGACGATTTCGAAGCGCTTCTCAATGAACAACTTGGCGGCGCAGGCGAAGACGGTTTTGAAGGCCGTGTCGTCATGGGCACTGTCACAGCCATCGAAAACGGTTACGCCGTCATCGATGTAGGCCTTAAATCAGAAGGCCGTATCACCCTTAAAGAATTCTCCCGCGGTGAAGACGATCACGGCCTTACCGTAGGCGGCGAAGTCGAAGTGTATGTCGACCGCGTTGAAAACGCTGATGGCGAAGCCATGCTCAGCCGCGACCGCGCACGCCGCGAGGCAGCTTGGGATAAGCTCGAAAACGAATTTGGCGAAAGCGCACGCGTGGAAGGCCGTATCTTTGGCCGTGTCAAAGGTGGCTTTACTGTCGATCTGGATGGCGCTGTTGCGTTCCTTCCCGGCTCTCAGGTTGATATCCGCCCGGTGCGCGATGTTGCCCCGCTGATGGAAGTGCCGCAGCCGTTTCAAATCCTCAAAATGGACCGCCGCCGCGGCAACATCGTTGTCTCTCGCCGTGCCGTTCTTGAAGAAACACGCGCCGAACAACGCAGCGAACTGATCGACCAACTGGCTGAAGGTCAAGTGATCGACGGCGTCGTTAAAAACATCACTGATTACGGTGCGTTCGTTGATCTGGGCGGCATTGATGGCCTGCTTCACGTCACTGACATGAGCTACAAGCGCGTTAATCACCCAAGCGAGGTGATCGCTATTGGCGACACGGTGACTGTGCAAATCGTCCGCATCAATTCCGAAACACAGCGCATCAGCCTCGGCATGAAGCAGCTCGAAAGCGATCCATGGGACGGCGTTGCAGCGAAATATCCGCTTGGCGCGAAGCTTTCTGGCCATGTCACAAACATCACCGAATATGGTGCCTTTGTTGAGCTGGAAGCTGGTATCGAAGGACTTGTCCACGTCTCTGAAATGAGCTGGACCAAGAAAAACGTGCACCCTGGCAAAATCGTCAGCACGAGCCAAGAAGTCGATGTCATCGTTCTCGAAGTCGACAGCGAGAAGCGCCGTATTTCGCTTGGTCTCAAGCAGGCTCAGCGCAATCCCTGGGACGAGTTCGCAGAGAAATTCCCTGTGGGCGCCGAAGTCACCGGCGAAGTCAAAAACGCAACCGAATTTGGTCTGTTCATCGGTCTCGATGGCGATGTCGATGGCATGGTCCACATGTCGGATATCGCATGGGGCATTTCGGGCGAAGACGCATTGGCACTTCACCGCAAGGGCGAAGAAGTCAAAGCGGTCGTGCTTGATGTCGATGTCGAAAAAGAGCGCATCAGCCTTGGCATGAAGCAGCTTGAAAAAGGTGCTCCATCTGCAGAAGGCGCTGATAGCAGCGCGCTGCGCAAAGGTCAGACTGTCACAGTGACCGTGCTTGAAGTTCGCGATGGCGGTCTTGAAGTGCAGGTTGGCGATGATGGCGCAACTGGCTTTATCAAGCGTTCCGATCTTGGCCGTGACCGCGACGAGCAGCGTCCTGACCGTTTCCAGGTCGGCGCGAAAGTCGATGCGATGGTCACCGGTTTCGATCGTTCGAAAAAGCCAAACTTCTCGATCAAAGCCCGTCAAATCTCAGAAGAGAAAGAGGCAGTGGCACAGTTCGGTTCATCCGATTCAGGCGCATCACTCGGCGATATCCTGGGCGAAGCTCTCAAGAAGTCGGACGACTGATAGAAGCCGTTACCCAGCGAATGCTGGGAACGCTCGCGGGTTAGAACCCGATCCCAGCTTTCGCTGGGATGATGCAAATCAAAAGGCCCGCCCGCATGAATGCGAGGCGGGCCTTTTCTATTTAGGCGAAGACGGGTATTCTCACCGGATGCTACAAGTCCATCAATTTCCCTGCCTGTCCGACAATTACGGATACCTCGTCCACGATCCCGGCAGCGGCGAAACCGCCGCAATCGATACGCCTGATGCAAAGGAGTTTCTGAAACAGGCCGAGACTAAAGGCTGGACCATTACCCATATCTGGAACACCCATTGGCACCCAGATCATGCAGGCGGCAACACCGAGATTGTTGAGGCAACAGGAGCGAAAGTTCTGGCTCCTCAAGAGGTGGAAAAACTCTCGAAAATTGACCGAGTGGTTGCGCATGGTGACACCGTGAAATTGGGTGACTACACAACTCATGTGATTGACGTATCGGGCCACACAAACGGCCATGTTGCCTTTCACATTCCCGACGAAACCATCGCGTTTGTAGGCGATGCGGTCTTCGCTCTGGGTTGCGGTCGCATGTTTGAAGGGGAGCCTAAGCAATTCTGGGATAGCTTAGATCGGATCCGCCGGATGCCGGCACAAACCACGCTCTATTGCGCGCATGAATACACCGAGGCGAATGCGAAGTTTGCTCTCCACGCAGACCCTGACAACGCCGATCTTCAAGAATATGCCGCAGAAATCGCGGCCAAGCGAGCCAAGGGCGAATGGACAGTACCGACTGTCCTCTCACGCGAACTGGCAACCAATCCCTTCCTGCGAGCGGATGACCCTGCGATCATTGCCAAATGGGGCGGAGCCGCGCCGCATGAGACATTTGCCGCTCTGCGCTCTGGCAAAGACAATTTCTAAAGGCCGTTATGAAGGCGCTGTATGTCGAGACTCTAAGTGACGATCTCTCCGGCGTTGCCTTAATCGATGCGTCTGTGCCCAAACGCAAACCGGGCGAAGTTCTGATCGAGGTCCGCGCCGCATCGCTCAATTACCCTGACCTTCTGATGACCCGAGGGGAATATCAGTTCAAACCCGCCACGCCTTTCATCAGCGGGCTCGAATGCGCAGGCGAAGTGATTGAGGCTGATTCTGAAAGCGCTTTCAAGCCCGGCGACCGCGTGATGGGCGGAAACAAGACGGGCGCTTTTGCCGAAGTGGTGAACCTGCCTGAAAAGACCCTATCACCTGTGCCAGATGCTTTGAATTACGCTGAGGCAGCGGCGATGGAAGCGGCCTATTCCACCGCTTACACAGGCCTTGTCGAGCTTTGCGGATTGCGCGAGGGCCAATGGGTGCTTGTGCATGGGGCAAGCGGGGGCGTGGGTCTGGCCGCGATTGACCTTGCCAAAGCCATGGGCGCGCGCGTGATCGCAGCAACGGGAGTCGGAGCGAAACGCGGACGCATCGAAGAGCTTTACGCACCTGATGCCACAATTCTCGCAGAAGGGCGCTTTCGTGAGCAGGTGCAAGAGATTACCGGCGGCCACTTGTGCGATATCGTCTTTGACCCTGTGGGCGGCGATATTTTTGATGAAAGCACTCGGTGCACGGCGTTTGGCGGTAAGCTTATCGTGGTTGGCTTTACAAGCGGTCGTATCGCCGAAGTCGCGACCAATATCCCCTTGATCAAAGGATTTTCGATCATGGGCCTTCGCGCTGGCGAATATGCGCGGCGCTTTCCCGAGCGTGGCCGCGCGATCAATGCCGCAATTGCGGACCTAGCTCAGACTGGCCGCATCAAGCCCGCGATTGATCGCGTGCTACCACTAACGCAATGGCGCGACGGTTTTGAAGCTATGGCAAAACGGCAGTTGGTGGGCAAAGTGGTGTTCGAACCCTCTGCTTAATGCGCAAAAAGAAAGGCGACCCATGAGGCCGCCAGTCCTTATCTCAAATTGCAGGCGCTCTTCGCTGTTACAGCGAAGCGATCACCTCGTCTGCCAATGAGCTGTCAGTTGCTTTGTGGTGCTTGTCCGCAATCAGCGCTGTTGAAGCAGCGGATGCAGCCTCAACGGCTTTCGCTCGCACTTCAGCCACCGCATCGCGTTCAGCCGCGGCAATTTTGTCCGCTGCCATACGCTCACGCCGCGCAACCATGGCTGCGCTATCGTCTTTGGCCTTGGCCACAATCGCTTCAGCTTCGCGTTTTGCGCCGTCCATCATGGTTTGAGCATCTTGCTCTGCGCCCGCAATCTTTGCAGCATACTCATCACGCAACGCCTCAGCTTCGGCGCGCAAGTTTTTCGCCTCATCAAGCTGAGTTTTGATCTCAGAAATCTTGGCATCAAGACCGCCTGTGATCATGCCGGGGACTTTCTTCCAAATGAAGATCGCAATAAGCACGCCCATCGAGAGCGAAACCCATTGGTAGTCCTGAAGGAAAAGCGCAGATGGCCCTTCCCTTGGAGCCAGACTGACAGCGCTCAAAATTTCAAAATTAGCCATTGGCGAGCGCTTTCTTCACCGCTGAACGTGCAGTGCGTTTGTCCACCGAAGAGCCCGTAAGCTTAGCAACAATATCCTGCGCAGCTTCTGCAGCCACGCCTTCAATCTCTGCCATGGCAGATGTACGAGCTTCATCAATACGTGCCTCGGCTTCAGCCAGTTGGGTGTCGAGCCCGGCTTGCGCCTTGTTCAACACCTTTTCGGTATCGGCTGCCGCTTTTGCCTTGGCATCAGCGATCAGCCCCTGGGCCGCAGCGCGGTTTTCGTTCTCTCGAACGCGCCATGCCTCTTCTTGTTCATCGGCTGCATCACGGGCCGATTGCGCAGCAGCCAGATCATCAGCGATCTGTTTGTCACGCAAAGATACCGTGTCGAGGACCTTGGGAACCATGCCCCGACCAACAACAAAAAAGGCGATGCCGAAGAAAACCAACAGCCAGAAAATCTGACTGGAATAGGTTTCCATAAGCTGGGCTATTTGAGGCATTGCAATATGCTCCGCATGCGGTGCCAGTTAGTAAGCGCTAAGTGCACTCACCGTCGCCGCATCCGCAAAAGCCAGACAAATCCGGCCCCAGCGGGTACGACGCGTACTTGGATTAGGCGACGAAGATCAGGATCATCGCAACGACGAATGCGAGCAGGCCGAGAAGTTCGGCAGCCGCAAAGCCGATGAACAAGCGGCCCTGTTGGCCGTCTGCAGCACCAGGATTGCGCAGCGCGCTTTCGAGAAATGAACCAAACACGTTACCAACGCCGATGGCAGCCATGCCCGCACCAATTGCAGCAAGACCAGCGCCTACGAGCTTTGCAGCTTCTACTTCCATTTGAAAACTCCTTGAGAAAACTTATTATAATTGTTGGAAAATATAAGTGGCACAATGAATGCCAAATCAGTGAAGGTGTTCCGCATCGTTGATGTAAAGCGACGTCAGCAAAGCAAACACATAAGCCTGAATACCAGCCACCAGAATTTCGAGTGCGCTGATGCCGATCATCAACGCGAAGCTTGGAATGCCCACCATGACGCCAAAGCCAGCGCCTGCATTGGTGCTGTCGATCACAAAGCTTGCGAGCACTTTCAAAAGAACGTGCCCAGCCATCATCGCGACAAACAAACGCAGCGCTAGACTGAAGGGGCGGACGAGGAAGGAAATCAGCTCAATCGGGAATATGATCGGGATCATCGGAAGCGGCGTTCCATGCGGCACGAACAGGCTGAAAAACTTGATGCCGTGCTTCCAAAAGCCAACGATCAGAACAATCGAAAAGCTGAGCACGGCAAACACGCCGGTCACGGTAAAGTGGCTGGTGAAGGTAAAGGGATGAACGCCGACAAGACCCAGCGGCAACAGACCCAACAAGTTGCCGAAAAGGATGAACATAAACAATGTGAAGACATAAGGCACATATTTGCGCCCTGCTTTGCCGATATTGGCATCAAGCATGTCGTCGATAAAGCCGGTGAAAAACTCCACTGCCATCTGCCAGCGACCGGGCACCAGTTCGCGCTTCATCCCGCCTGCAACGAACACAACGAGCAGAACGGTCGTAATCGCCATCCACATTGTCGAGTTGGTGAAAGCGATATTGACGCCAGCAATGTCCCATGAGCTTGAGCCAAACATAGGCTCAATCTCGAATTGCTTCATCGGGTCGACTTTGCCTTCTTCGGCTGCCACGACTGATCAGTCCTTAACTACGAGCGAAACGCGATACCCATGTGTGTGACGCAAAAGACGCGGGCTAAACCGCGTCGTCCCCATCACTCTCAGGGCGCGCATTTGCGCTGAGAATAATGTTTCTGAAAGCGACCACTATCCCAAGGAACAGCCCCACTAACAGGCCCCAAGGATTGGTCTCCGTCAGGTAGCCAATGGCATATCCGACAACCGTTCCACCAAGAATCCCACCGATCAGGTCAGCCAGAACGCGGCTCCCACTGCGATAATTCGCATCAGAGCCCTTTACGCTTGGCTGGTTGCGTTCCTCTTCGCGCTCGCGTGCAGCTTTTAGCCGCTCCTCGAGCGCATCAATTCGCGCATCCTCAGCGATGGGTTCTCGTGCGGGTTTTTCATCGCTCATACGTGCTTTCCTAGAGGGGAGACCACCCAAGCGCAACAAAGGGCCCCGCAAGAGGCGCGCACCCCTTAGAATCGGGTGTAAGCCAAGTCAATGGTAGCGCCGCTTGCAGCGCAGCATTTATCGCGGCGTGTGTTGATAAGAATGCAAGTGAGACGCGCTGGTAGGTCGATCCCCGAGCATGAACTTGTTCAATTCAGGGGCAGCGCGCGTCACGCTCTGGCGGAGCGCCCGTGCGGGTTTTCCAAGTGCGATCTGGCGCTTGATACTTCTCACCGGGCACAGTGCGCAAAATCGCCTGACATCCGGCAGTCAGCGCATATTCTTCCAAAGTTGCGCTGTTTTCTTGAGCTTTGCGGGCATAAACCGCACGGCGTTTGATATTGATATCATCCACCAGTCGCTGAAGCGAAGGTGTGGGCGCGCCGACAATCCCAAGATAGCCGTCAACCTGCTCACCGATCGTCCCAGCCGAACGGGCAGCAGCGTAAGCAGGATCGCGCTGCGCGTTTGCAGGGGCCGCAAAGGCAGTAAGCGTCAAAGCGCTGGCAGCGAAGGCCAAAGTGGTGGTGCGGATGGTCTTATTCATAGCTTCAACCTCAAAAGCGGCGGACGATCAAAAAATGTCCGCATTTTCTTCAATTGTCTCGTTTGCATCTTCTGCAAGCCGATAAATCACTTCCTGCCGGATGTTGATATTCAGCTCGATCACGATGGGTTCTTCTGGAGCATCGATATTAATGCATCCCGAAAGCCCACCTGAAAGGCCAAGAGCGATTGCCATCGCCCATCCGGTTTTCTGTCTCATCGCCCCGCCCTTTTTTGCATTTCGCCATTGATCTACGTCTTTGGCGAAACCCGCAGGCAGGGTCAATTTAGGCAGTGTCATAGAGTATCCTCGCTTTCGCGCACTTGAACGGCGGGTTCATCAGGGCGCCTAATATCGGGCAAAACAGGCTCTGGCGCTGCTGGAACGCCTTCGTTTTCAGGATTTTGCAATTCAAGCTGGCCATCCGATCCGGGCAGAGTTCCACGGTTAACAGGATCGCCCAGCAATGACGGGTCCCAGAATGATCGAACCATGGTCGCCAATTGGTAGAAATTTTGGGAGCGGACATTCACATTAAATCGGATCGGCAATTTCGCGATTTGCTTTGTGATAAAATTCTGGCTTGTGCCCTCTCCCTGACGCACACCGTCAAAGGTCATATTGGTGATTATCTCGCCTGCCAAATCGCCATTGAGGCCGATTTCCATCTGGTTGTAGTCAAGGCTGCGCAATGTTTGGAATGCGTAATTCGCCATAGCTCCCATGTCTTCATAGGTGAGCTCGCCCACATAAGCGAGATTACCTCCGGGCGCTTTTGACGTCAGCTTGCCTCCTTCAATGCGGCCATTGCCATCTTCATCAAAAACCACCGGGATTGTCCCGTCAAACAGGCCGGTCGCGCTTAGATTGGTCAGTTCCATCTGAGCGATAAATTTGGCCGCATCCATTTCCTCGATGTCGAATGTGTATCGCTGCTCCCCACCTTCGCCATAAAAAGCCTCTGTGGGCCGCAGGATAAGCTGCCCTCCCATAAACGGCCAGCGACCATCTTTCACTGTGACGGTTTCACCATTGGTGATCGAATAAACGATATTGCCAGAAAGAACCTCGACCCCAGGATTGACGGATTCGACGGTAAGCTCCTGATCCGGCGCAGATGTAAGTGACAGAAGATCGGTGAACACAATATCACCGCTTATACCTTCAACGGGGCCAAATGCTGCGGCAAGGTCAAAGTCGCGCGTGCCAAAAGTGCCGCCGCTGGTTACATCCTCTTCAGTCCAATCAATCCGCCCCTTGCCTGTTACAGTGCCTTTGGCAAAAGCGATCACACCTTGGGTAAGATATGTTAGATCGCCCGGTTCCAAGCCTTGGCCAAATGTCACTCCGGGCACATCAATCAATGCCTGACCAATGCCGCTTCCCAGATTGTGAGAAATATCAACCGATGAAACCAATTGCCCGGTGCCGGGATGGCGCAGATCGGCATTGGCAGTGATATCGCTGCCCTCCATGACAAACCGCGCACCTTGCGCGCCGAGAGGGTAAAAGCGGGCCTCTACGCCCTCTTCTGTTCGTTCTGACAGTGTCAAAACGCCTTCTTCAATGACCAAAGCACCATCTTGATAGCGCCACGCGCCCGCCAATTGCGTGAGATCAAGCGGGACGGGATCTAGGAGAGCGGCACCCCCTTCAAACTGGCCGAATGCGAGCGTCCCGTCTTTGCCGGAAAAATCCCCGGTGATGCTCGATGCGGTAAGATCAATGCCGCTTCCTTCATTGCCAATGCGCACTGCGACATCGCCAAGCTCAAAAGGAGTTGGATAGCGTATCGCACCGGTTGCTGCCGCCATGCGGATAGGGCTGCCACCGATCTCACCAATCAGCTCAAGATTTTGGGCGGCAATGCCAATGTCTAGCGCGTCAGAAAAGGCGAGCATTGCGCCCGATCCGGGTTCTGGGCAGAGTTCAACTTGCTGAGCTTGAAGTGCCAAATCGTACATCGAAAGCGCTTCAAAGCGCGCTGTTGTGCACGATCTTCCGATCGCGAGCGCACCATTACTCGTCCAACTTCCCTCTATTGGCAGTGTGAGATCAGAGACAGTTCCACCGGGAATATCGCCGCTTGCCCGGATTATTCCGTCAAAGCCCAGAGTTCCATTGCGGCTCTGCCGCATCTCCAAACGCGGGATCGCCAGTCTGTTTGCCCCTTCCGTGTAGGGCGCCATGGAAAACCGAGCCGTAAGTGCACCTGTGCCGCGCTGTTCCATGCGGCCGTTCAATTGCGGCAAGCCTGACCCGCCCGTTATGAAATTCCCGCTTAACGCCCCTGACCGCGCCGCGCCTGTTGGTGACCAACTGACCCGCGACAAAGCAAGCAAAGGTTCGCCCGATGGGCTTTGAATGCGTCCTTCTGGAATTATGACGGCCAGCCCGCTTTCGTTTTGCCGCATTGTAACGTCTGCTGAAAGCGATGCCCCTTTCGCCTGTGCATCAAGATTTGAAGTGAGCTTGTTAAGGAGCGGGAGAAGCAAAGTGCCTTCTAGACCTGACTTGGCATCAGCCAACAATGCGCTGGCGGTTTCACCGGGTGTGAAATTCTCGCCCGTCACATCCGCGTTCCATTCGGTGTCACCGCTTTCAAAGACACTGCGCAAGGAACCATCGGCCGCAACCTTTTCCAGCCCGCCATAGGGAGTTGAAAATGCTTCAATCACAATATCATGCGCAAGGTTTGCCGCATCCTGATCAATCACCAGCCTTGCGGTGCCGCCAAGTCTCTCGCCCACCATCCCTGCAAAGCTAAGCCCAGCGCCTTTCAAGGCAAATTGACCTTCGAGCTTTGAGAAATCTTCGACTGTCGTAAGGTCTGCTGCAATATCGGTTGAAGCAAGGCGGATGCCTTCGCATTCGACATCGCGAAGCCGAACCGGGCCTGAAAATTCGGGCAAACCCGCATCAATGATCAGATCGCCGTACAATGTCGCGCTGTCTGCCCGGCAACCCTCAACCCCAAACGAAGGCGCTGTTGCCGCTAGCTTTGCGGCAAAGCCATCATCCAGCATCCCCTCGCCCGTCAATTTAAGACCGATTTTGCCGTAATCGCTTTCAATCAATCCGCGGGCATCGACAATGGCGATATCAAGCGCAGGCAATCCGCCCTCGCCTTCGCCGTATATAGCTGCATCAAGCGCGCCAAAGCTCAAAGTGTCATCTCGCAAAGTGCCGTAGAAGCGCGGATTGTATGCAGTGATCCGGCCAATTTGCGGCGCGCCCAAACCATAATCAACCTCGGCAGTTATGCGTTCAATTGTGAGATCCGGGTTTGCTTCATCACCAATGATGAAGTTTTCGATTATCTGTTCCTGCGGCCCAATAGAGACGATATCATATGTCGCCTCAAGATCACTTTGAGCAAGCGCATCATCTATCAGATTTCCGGCAATCCGTTCGCGGCTGAACCAAAAGACGGTGCCGGCAATTAGGATGAACGCGAGCAAGGCAATGGCAACACGGCCTAGCCACCAAAAGCGCCCGCTATCGCGGGGAGGCTCATCATTCAGATTGTCCGCGTCCATTCTTGGGCGACCTTGCGCATATCTTTTGTGAAAGGCAATGAAGCATAGTTCTGATCGCGAAGAAAGGTGCGCTTTGGCTGAGCAAGAGGGCAGCTTTGATTTTGACGTTAGCGTCAATGGCGCACGAGATGGCTCGTCCATATCCCAAAGCAACGCGGGCAAAACCGCAGGAATCGGTCACAGATCGCGCCTTCGCACCCGGCTTTTGAAAGGCGGTGCAGAGGCGCTGGCGGATTATGAAGTGCTCGAGTACTTGCTGTTCGCAGGCATCCGCCAAGGGGACACAAAGCCTGTCGCAAAAGAGCTTTTGAAGCAATTTGGAACGCTCGCAAACGTTCTCAACGCTGATCCGCATGCACTGAAACGAGTAAAAGGCGTGGGCGAAACAACAGCTGCGGCGTTAAAAGCGGTTAATCTTGCAGCCCGCAGAATGGCCCGCAGCGAGGTTAGCGAAAAGCCCATTTTATCGAGCTGGCAAGCGCTGATTGACTATCTCTCGATTGATATGGCGCATTTAAAAGTGGAGCGGGTGCGAGTTCTGTATCTTGATACGAAGAACCGCCTAATTGAGGACCACCATGCGTCTGAGGGTTCAATTGATGAGGCATCCATTCACCCGCGCGAAGTGATCAAACGGGCGATGGATGTGGGGGCTGCAGCGCTCATACTCGTCCACAACCATCCCAGTGGCAA
>JBCAZT010000032.1:0-24896 GCA_038532855.1 Pseudomonadota bacterium | reverse complement strand
TTCAATACGCTTTGCAGCTTGGCGCACATGATCGATTGTCAAATCAGATGGATTTGCAGCGCTTTCGGGCGGTGTTTGATTATCGGCAGGCTGAATAGTCATAGAAACGCCGGATTAGGCGTTCATCTTGACAAGAGCAAACCCTATCCGTTGGCAAGCCAAAGATAAGGCTTTAGGCACCGGGGCCATGAGCAAAATCAAAACTGTAGCCTTTATTGGCTTGGGCGTGATGGGAGGACCAATGGCGGGGCATCTTGCCCGGTCAGACTTTGAAGTGCGCGCGTACAACCGATCCCCTCAGCGCGCAGACCATTGGCGTAAAGTCTGGGCTGATGAAGGTCTGGAAATATCACTCCACGCAACACCAGCACAAACAGCCCAAAATGCACAATGCGTTTTCACATGCGTCGGTAAGGACGAAGATGTTGACGAAATCGTGCGCGGCGATGGAGGCGTGTTTGAAGGCATCGCCAATGACGCAATACTTGTCGACCATACCACCACATCAGCATCCCTGGCGCGCGAATTGGCTCAGGATTGCGAAGCGCGCGGATTGGATTGGATCGATGCGCCAGTAAGTGGCGGACAGGCTGGCGCTGAAGACGGCCAATTGGCGATTATGTGCGGAGGCAGTGATGCGGCAATTGCCCGCGCTCGGCCCATCATGGATTGTTATGCAAAAGCCATTACGCATGTCGGCCCGGTGGGAGCTGGTCAGACCGCCAAGATGGCCAACCAAATGTGCATCGCGGGCATTCTGGGCGGTCTGTCAGAAGCTGTTCGGCTGGCGCAAGGCGCAGGGCTAGACCTCGAAAAAACCTACGAGGCCATTTCAGGCGGTGCCGCGCAAAGTTGGCAGATGGACAATCGCTGGGCCACAATGACCAAAGATGAATTCGACTTTGGCTTTGCGGTGGATTGGATGCGCAAAGATTTGGGCTATGCCTTGAATGAAGCCAAGCGGCTGGGTTTGGCATCACCCATTACGGCTCTTGTTGACCAGTTTTATGCTGATGTTCAGTCATCAGGCGGTAACCGGTATGACACCAGTGCTCTTATCACTCGTCTTGCAAAATCGACCACACAGGATTGATTTCTCTATGCGTTTCCTAACTCACGCCGCTTTCGCTTGCTTAGCGTTTTCATTTTCTTTGGCCGCTCAGGCCGATACGCTGGTCGACAATGTAGAGGGAGTCACAGTCAACGAAGACGGTGAGATTGAGCGCTTCACCGGACTGATCTTTGATGATGAAGGTCGCATCACACAGGTTCTGGCCCGCGGCGATGATCGCCCACAAACTGATTTTGGCGTAGACGGCAAAGGGCAGGTCATGCTTCCCGGTATGATCGATGCGCATGTGCATGTGATGGACATCGGCTTTGCCGCCCTCACTCTTGATCTATCTGACACCACTAGCCTTGAAGACGCCTTGGCAAAGATCAAACAATTCGCCGATGACAATCCGGGCCGAGCTTGGATTTTGGGGCGCGGTTGGAATCAAGAAAAATGGGGACTTGGCAGGTTCCCAACGGCGGCGGAATTGGATTCGATCGTCCCTAATCGCCCGGTTTGGCTGGAAAGAGCTGACAATCACGCCAATTGGGCAAACAGCCTAATGATGGAGCGGGCTGGAATATCATCTGCCACGAAAGACCCAGAAGGTGGGCGCATTATCCGCGATGCAAGCGGGAAACCAAGCGGGATTTTCATCGACAATGCTATAGGTCTGGTGAGCAAAAGCATTCCAAAACCCCGCCCTGCAGACCGCGATGCAGCCTTCGCAAAAGCGCAAGAAGTCCTGCTTTCCAATGGTGTAACAGCTGTTGCCGATATGGGCATTCCGATGGAGGACTGGCAAACGTTTCGGCGCGCTGGTGATCTTGGCAGCTTGAACATTCGTATCATGGCGTACGCAAACAGTGTCGAAGCGATGGAGCTTATCGCCGGGCCCGGACCCACGCCCTGGCTTTATGACGACAAACTGCGCCTGCTCGGCGTCAAACTTTATCTTGATGGAGCGCTGGGGTCGCGCGGGGCCGTTCTAAAAGAACCCTATCATGACGAACCGAATACGCGTGGTTTGCCCCTGTTAACACCAGCTCAATTGCGAAATCGGATGAGCCGGGCGGCGCTAGACAATTTCCAAACCGCTATTCATGCCATCGGCGATGCAGCGAACGAGGATGTTCTGCTTGCTATTGAAGAGCTGGCGGGCACCTACAAAGGTGATCGGCGCTGGAGGATTGAACATGCGCAAATTGTTGATCCGGCCGACCTTAAGAAATTCGGCGAACACGGCATTATCGCCTCGATGCAGCCTCTGCATCAAACTTCGGACCGCGAAATGGCCGAAGCGCGACTAGGCCCTGATCGTTTGGGAGGTGCCTATGCATGGCGCAGCGTTCTCGAAGCTGGAGGACAACTCGCTTTTGGTTCAGATGCGCCGGTTGAACCAGCCGATCCATTTGCTGGCATAGCTGTCGCCATTAGCCGGGTCGATGAAAATGGTGAGCCATTTGGCGGCTGGCGTGCTCAGGAAACAGTGAGCCGCGAGGACGCACTTCGCGCATTCACAGCAGATGCCGCTTATGCCGGATTTGCTGAGGGACGGTTTGGCAGATTGGTCGTAGGCGAGCGCGCAGATTTTCTCTTAGTCGACCGCGATCCCTTTTTAGCACCCCCAAGAGATATTCGAGAAACAAAAATTGACCAAGTGTGGGTGGGCGGAAAACGGGTAAGGTAGCCAAGTAAGCCGAATTTGAAGTGATTTTTTTAACAATCAGCACGCCACCGTAAAGGTGACATTCAGTTCATCTACGCAACACCACGGAATACATGATTTTTTATGGCAATATTTACCAATTTGTCATATTTTTCCTAAATGGGATCCCGACACGGGTTTTTTGCTTTGCGAAGAGGGTTGTGAGCAGTTGCGATAGATGCAATTGTGCAACTGCGCAAAAAAATGATGCTGACGTAGGGATCATTTAACCACTTCGAAGGGCTTTAAACTGATAGATTATTGAAAACGCGTCATCTTTTTGACAGCCCGTAAGATGGTGCGTTACAAAAAAAGGGTTGTCACCAACGTCGGGCAAGTTTATTCGAAACCTGGCAACACAAGAACGATCTCATAGGAGACCACTAAATGAAGATCCGCAATCTCGCTCTGGCGACTGCAGCAGTTTCACTTGCTGCTACGCCTGCTATCGCAGAAGCTGCGTTTGAGCGTACAGCTGCACCTGTTGAAGGTGAAAGCGATCTCGAAGGCTCTGGCATCATCATCGCTGTTCTCGCAGCAGCTGCTGTCATTGCCGGTATCGTAATCGTCGCTGACGACGGTGACGACGACGCAGTCAGCCCATAAGGGTTGTCGCAACACTAATTAAAAGAGGCTCTTTCGGGAGCCTCTTTTTTTGTCCAGATTCCATACATTGCTGTATTTGGCATCGCTCACGACACCCCTGACAATAGCGCCAATATCTTAGTCTGGCAGCGCATCACTCTCTGGCTCTTTGATCTCTGTGCTACCTGCTTCGCTTTCCTCAGATGAACCCGCATCCCCATCATCAGGCACGCCAGATTCTTGAAAACGCATAAGGATCAACGATCCTTCGAACAGCAAGAGCAGCGGTACCGCGAGGATCACCTGACTGCCTGGATCAGGCGGTGTGACGATGGCGGCGAGTGCAACAACACCCACCACGACATAACGACGCGCTCCAATCAACTGCTCGCGCGTAACAATCCCAGCGCGGTTCAGCAGCATCAATAGGACTGGCAAAAGGAAGGTGATCCCGAATGCCAATATAAACTGCATGACCAGATTAAGGTAATTGCCCGTGCCAGGCAGGGCCTCGACATTCAGCCCGCCGACTTCGCCTTCAAATCCCAAAAACCAGCGAAATGCTGTTGGCATAACAACAAAATAGGCAAGCGCGGCGCCGCCTGTAAAAAGAATGGGCGTTGCGATGAGAAATGGCAGAAACGCCTTTTTCTCTTTTGCATAAAGGCCAGGCGCGACAAATGCCCAAAGTTGGTTTGCGATAATCGGGAAACTGATGAAGAATCCAGCAAACAAAGCGACTTTCAATTCGACAAAGAACGCCTCGTAAAGCTGGGTGTAAATCAGTTTGCCTTCGCCTTCTGGAAAGGCGGCCGTCAAAGGACGAACCAAAAACCCGAATATCTCATCGGCAAAATACAAACAGCCAGCAAACGCGATGCCAAGCGCAATGATAGAGCGCAAAAGCCGGGTACGCAGTTCGATCAGGTGATCGAGAAGCGGAGCGCGGCTCTCATCAATGTCATCGACTTTAAGGACCATGCGCGCCTATCCGTCGTCTTTCGGCTTTTCAGGAGCCGGCGCCGTGTCTGTTGCCACGTTGTCGCCTACGTCAGAATTTGGATCAACGGGAGCAGCCACAGGCGGAGGTCCGGTCATCACAGGCTCACCCGCTTTTGCCTCAGCAGAAACGGAGGTGCGCTTCATGATTTCTTCGTTCTGCGCTTTCCACTTCTTCTCCATGTCTTCCAACTCCGCCTCACGCACCATCGCATCAATACCGGTGCGGAAATGCGTCGAAACGCGCCGTATTTGACCAACCCAGCGGCCAACTGTCCGCATGGCGAGCGGCATGTCTTTCGGGCCGATTACCAAAACGGCCACGATTATAATGACAAGGATTTCAGCAGCGCCGAGGTCAAACATAGGGGAAGAAGGCCCTCGCCTCTCCTATCGTGATGGCAAGACCAAGCCGGTTGGGCCCGCCAAACAAAGTTATTGCGACGCTGTACTGTCGCCCGTCTTTGTCTTTTCTGACGAAGAGGCAGGCGGATCGGCTGGCTTTGCCTCGATTTGGGCATTGGAAGCGGGAGTTTCCTCCTCAACGTCCTCATTCATACCCTTCTTGAAGCTGGAAATACCTTTACCGAAATCGCCCATCATTTCAGAAATGCGTCCCCGGCCAAAAAGGACCAAGATAACGACCGCGATGATTGCGATTTGCCAGACACTAAGACCCATGGGGTTTCTCTCTTTTTGAACTGAGTTGCATCAATATAGGGATTTAAAATGGTAAACGCCAGTTACTCTAAAGCGGTTACGTTTCCGTTCCCTTTTCAGGATTGACGGAATCCGGATCGTTTTCCCGCAATTCCCCTTCTTCGCTATCAACCGGTTGGGCTGGTTCATCCCTACCAATCATCGCCTCTTCCAACGCATCATCCACTGGATCAAGCAAGCCAGCAGCGCGCAATTCTTCCATTCCGGGCAAATCGCGCCGCGATGTCAGACCAAAGTGATCGAGAAAGCCGGGCGTGGTTGCATAGATGACTGGTCGTCCGGGAACCTCGCGCCTGCCCGCAGGCTTGATCCAGCCTGATTCCAGCAAGACATCCAATGTCCCCTTTGCGGTTTGAACCCCGCGAATGGATTCGATCTCTGCTCGGCTCACAGGTTCATGATAGGCGATAATAGCCAACACCTCTGTTGCAGCACGGCTCAAACGGCGAACTTGTTCGCGCTCGCGCCTCAAAAGATGCGCCAAATCCGGCGCAGTCTCGAAATGCCACCTTTTGCCCCGCTCAACGAGGTGAATACCGCGATCGGCATAAAGATCGACCAAAGTGCGCAAGCCTTCGCGCACTGCGCCCGCTTCCAACCCACCAAGATGCCCAGCGAGCGCATCAACACTCATTGGCTCTTCAGCAGCAAACAATGTCGCCTCGATAGCCCGCGCCACATCGTCTGAAGTATCTGCTTGCGCGTCAGCCTCTGCCGTTTGCTCTGCTAACTGCTCCTCGCTCACCCGGCCGCCCCTTCTTTCAGACGGCGAATACGCATGGGAGCAAATGCTTCTTCTTGCGCAATCTCCGCTCGCCCAAGCCGTGCCAGTTCCAAAGCTGCAACGAAGCTAGAGGCTAATGCTGATTTTCGCAGTTCAGGCTCTGCATGAGGCGGCAGAAAGTCGCGAATGTCCATCCACTCCAGCGTCACGCCGAGCATGGCAGAAACACGTTCCAATGCGCTGTCGAGCGTCATCACAGGACGATCAGCGACGTGATAGATTTTGGGCGCGGTGCGTGCTTTTACCTGACCATAGGCTTGGATGATGGAATAGACATCGCTGGTCCACACGGTCTTACGATCCGTGCGCAATCCTTCTGGCGCTCCGCGAAGGAATATATCCCGCCCAATGCGATCACGCCCCATCAATCGCGCCGCTGCCTCGCGCATGGCGCCCAACCGTTGAAGCCGCAATTGCAGCCGCAAGGCAAGTTCTTCGGGGCTCGGGTCTTCTTGTTCGTCTTTGGGAAGCAGCAGCGATGATTTGAGATAAGCGAGCCAGGCCGCCATAACCAAATAATCCGCAGCCAGCTCCAAACGCAGGCTTTCGGCCCTTTCGATATAACCCAAATATTGATCAACGAGCGCGAGAATAGAAATCTGCCGCAGATCGACCTTTTGCCGGCGTGCCAGATCAAGCAATAGGTCAAGCGGCCCTTCCCACCCATCGATTGCGAGATAGAGTTTGTCCCCTGATGCATTGGAGGCATCAGCAGCGCTTTGCTCTATAAGGCTATCTATTTCTTCGTCCTCAGGCCAAGCCATAACGGAATTGGAGGCATCAGACGGCGTTTGCGCCCCAATATCGACCGCTTCTTGCCGCGTGTCAGGATCGTCAGGCAGACTCAAGCAGGCTCTCCTTCAAGGGCAAGAAGCGCATCGCGCTTAGCCAGCAAGTCGCCGTGCTCGTCTGCCATGCTGTCAGCAATACGTGTCCCTTCAAGCGCACGGTCAAGGCGAACCAGAGATTTCTCTCCCATCGCGGGCAGAACTTCGCAAATGCCGATCATATCGTCCATTTTCGCCCAGCAATTCAAGACAACATCGCATCCTGCTGCATGAGCGCGGGCGGACCTTTCAGGGATTGTATCTGTCAAAGCTTCCATATCGATATCATCGGTCAGCAATAGGCCATCAAAGCCTATGTCGCCCCGGATAATATCGCGAATGACCACTTCAGACAAAGTCGCAGGATTATCCGCATCCCAAACCGGGAATAGCAAATGGCCCGTCATCCCGATCAAAGCATGATTGAGCGCGCGGAACGGAGCGATATCAGCCTCCAGTTCCTCCGCGCATTCAGTGACGGTCGGCATTTCCTTATGCGTGTCCACCATGCTGCGCCCGTGTCCTGGCATATGTTTGATGCAGCCAGTAACGCCGCCTTCTGCAAGACCCTCCAGGATAACGCGGCCGAGCGCGGCAATTTGCATGGGGTCAGAGCCAAAGGCGCGATCACCAATAACATCATGCGCCCCTGGCTGACGCAGATCGAGCGGCGGGTGGTAATCAACCGTGATACCCATTGCCGAGAGCTCCAAAGCCATTGCGCGCGCATTGACCCTCGCCGCCTCCATCGCGCTTGCAGGCGCTATATTATAAAGATCAGCAAACGCCTCGCCCGCGGGATAGGCTGACCAATGCGGCGGACGCAGCCTGGCTACTCTGCCCCCTTCCTGATCGATCGAGATCAGCAGGTGGTCACGACCATGCAGCGCTCGCAATTCGTCGGTTAGGGCGCGCAATTGATCCCGGCTTTCGCAATTGCGTCCAAACAGGATGTAGCCAGCCGGATCCACATCGCGAAAGAAATCGCGCTCATCAGCGGTCAATGAGTGACCAGAACACCCGAAAATTGCCGGAACCATTAATGTAGCCTTGCAGCAAGGGGCGCGTCAGGCAAGCAGGCTAACGCTCCACTATGGGGAAAACAGCGGGCCATATTGGTGGAATGTGCCGATCAGCGCTTTCGCCTTACGGTTTTACCGCGCACTCCAACCCGTCGGCTTTGATCGCGTCGCACAATGCGCTCGCTTCAGCACGGCTGGAGGCAGGCACCTGCAAGCGATAGACCGTGCCGATATCCACATTGGCTTCAATGATGCGATAGTTCTTGCCGCTCAATGCGCCGCTGCTGCGGCTAAGATCGCGCCAGCCCTGTTCGGCGCGTGCGCGATTGCCATAGGCCGCAAGTTGAACCGCAAAACCGCTATTATCGGCTGCGCTTGGAGTATCGGATGCATCGCTATCCGCTGTCTGAGTTTCGGCAGAGGGGCGCTGAGCATCACCACCTGCATCTGCATCAGCACCTCCATCAGCGCCAGATGCATCCGCGCCATCAGCAATTTGCGCATCGCGCACTTCACCCTCACCAACGGCTGGCGCAAGGTTGCCGGTGCCTTCAAACTCTTTCCCGCCGGGATTATCAGGCTTTTCTTTGATTGGCCCCTCAGGCGCTTCAATAGTGCTGCCATCAGCAACGGGCGCCTCGCTTCCGTCACCTTTGGTGAAATACCACGCCGCTAGAATTATCGCAGCTGCCAACACCAGCAAAACAGCAAGGAACGACATCACCTGTATGCTATCGATACCGCCTGTTGCAGCCACATCTTCGTCCGATTCAAGCCAAGGCAGGCTCTCATCAGCAGTCAGGTTAAGTTCTTGCTCGGTCACCGGAATGTCCTCTCTTGGGAGTTCCTCAAATTCTGCGTCCACTACCATTGTCTTTGCACCCTTCCCCCGGCGGCACTCAGCATGGTCAAGAATTTGGCGCCTACATCGCCTCTACGGCGTCTACACCTAACACACTTAACCCATTGCGGATCACTTGCCCGATCGCCTGACCGAGGAAAAGCCTTGCTCCCGATAAACCTACATCCTGTTCCAGCTTGAACCGCTTTTCAGGATTTTTGTTGCCCATTGTATAAAATGAATGGAGCTCAGATGCCAAATCATAAAGATAAAACGCAATTCTGTGGGGCTCGCGCGCCTTTGCAGCTGCCTCAATTTCACGCGGGAATTGCGCAGCGCGTTTGATCAAAGCGAGCTCTTCATCACCCAAACGCCCAATTTCAGCCGCGTCTGGCGCGATGTTTTCTTCGGCAGACTTCAAAACTGTGCGATTGAGCCGGGCATGCGCATATTGAACGTAAAAGACCGGATTGTCTTTGGATTGCTCGACAACTTTGGCGAAATCAAAATCCATCTGGGCTTCATGTTTGCGCGTGAGCATGGTGAAGCGGACCACATCTTTGCCCACTTCCTCAATCATATCAGCAATAGTGATAAAATTGCCCGAACGTTTGGACATTTTCACAGGCTCGCCGCCGCGCATCAATTGCACCATTTGGACAAGCTTCACATCAAACGGAGTTGGCTTGCCCTTCCCTTCTGACAAAGCCGCAACAGCCGCCTTGATCCGTTTAACGGTACCAGCGTGATCCGCGCCCCAGATATCGATCAATTCATCAGCATTTTCAGCCTTTTGCATGTGATAGGCGAGGTCGGCTCCAAAATACGTCCACGCGCCGTTTGATTTCTTAATCGGCCGGTCTTGATCATCGCCAAATTGGGTTGATCGGAAAAGCGGCAATTCCACCGGCTCCCAATCTTCAGGCGGCGCTTTGCCTTTGGGAGCCTCCAAAACGCCATCATAAACAAAGTCATTCTCGCGCAGCCATTTTTCAGCGGCGTCGGGCTTTCCTGCGGTATGCAAGGCAGCTTCGGATGAAAACAGATCGTGATGGATGCCCAGCAAGGCCAGATCAGCTGTGATAAGCTTCATCATTTCTGCAACGGCGTGTTCGCGAAAGATCGGGAGCCATTCGGATTCATCAGCCCCCGCATATTGATCGCCAAATTGCTCGGCCAAAGCCTTACCCACAGGGATCAGATAGTCACCGGGATAAAGCCCTTCTGGAATATCGCCCACTTCTTCGCCCAAGGCTTCGCGATAGCGGATATGCGCGGACCGAGCGAGAACATCGACCTGCCCGCCAGCATCATTGATATAATATTCGCGGATCACCTCATGTCCGGCAAATTCCAGCAGGCTCGACAAGGCATCGCCCACAACTGCGCCCCGGCAATGCCCCATATGCATGGGGCCTGTGGGATTAGCGGAGACATATTCGACATTCACTTTTGTGTTCAACCCCATCGAAGATCGGCCATAGGCATCGCCCAAAGCGTGAATGGTTTTAAGCTCATCCAGCCAAACAGATGAATCCAAGCGCAAATTGATAAAGCCAGGCCCAGCAATTTCCGCGCTGATTATCGCGGGGTGATCTGCAAGCTTTGACGTGATCTGCTCCGCCAAGCTGCGAGGATTGGTCTTGGCCTGTTTGGCCAGCACCATCGCCGCGTTGGTGGCGAGATCACCATGTGAAGGATCGCGCGGCGGCTCTACTGCGACATTCTTAAACGAAACATCAGCCGGCAAAACGCCCTCATCGGAGAGCGCTGAAAGTGCAGAGTGAACGGTGTCTGCAAAGGCTGCGTAAAGGGTTTGTCTATCAGTCATAAGAAACTCGCGGCGTTGCGCACATTGCAAAGAAGAAACCCGCCCTCAAGGTCAAGCTAAAGGCGAGGATAATTGAGGATGATCGCACTCGATGCCCAAGCAAGTCGGGCATCAAAATGTGTGACGATTATGAAGGCGGTAAGGCCTTCAAGCAGATAATCAACGCGTGACGTTGTATGCCAATTGATCTTCGGTCAGCTGAAATCCAATAAGCATTTCAAAGCTGGTGCGTTGGATAGCAGCTTTCACATCAGGCGCCGTTAGCGGATCAAGCGCGGCTTCAGGATCGCCTGGTCGTCGTTTTTGTGTGATCTTTTCGCGAATATCTTCGGGCAGAGTGGCGGCGGCCTTATCGACGAATGAACCCGCCTTGGCACTAGCGCTCGCGCGCTCTTCCCCATCGGCAAAGTTCAAAGTCACTTGGCCAATACGCTTTGTCACAACGGCACTGCCACCGCGAAGAACGGTCACGAAATAGGGCAAAGTGACTGTACGCGCGCCGCGCACATCCTTGCGTTGGGCAACCACTTCGAATGTCGCCTCGCTGTAGATTTTTTCGCTTGTATCATCGCAGGTTGACCGCAGATTTGTCATCGCTGCGCTCATATCAAGATTGCTAAAGGTAGAATCGCCTGCGGTGCGGAATGTCGTGATGTCACCTGTGTAATCAGGAATGCCAACTTGCGGGCAATTTGACAAAACGGATGTGATCCCCACACCTTGGTTGAGCACCAATTCGCCTTCTTGCGAGCAACCCGCCACAGCAGCGGCCAGCCCCAACAAAGCGCCAAAACGAACACCTGAGTGTGCGAGCGAGATCATCTATCCGCCGTCCTTACTTTCGATCCAAAACCACTGGCATCGCCAGCCTTGCGACATGTCCCTAGCGGGGCAGGTCACAAAGCGCTAGAGGGGCAGACATGAATGCGCCCTTTCAAGACTCGGCCTCTGCCGCGAAACCATTGAACCTTTTGATCGCAGCTCCGCGCGGTTTTTGCGCCGGAGTGGACCGAGCCATCGAAATCGTAGAAAAAGCGCTCGAGAGATATGGCGCGCCCGTTTATGTGCGGCACGAAATCGTCCACAACAAATATGTGGTTGAAGGCCTGAAAGCCAAAGGCGCGATTTTTGTCAAAGAGCTCGATCAGGTTCCGACCGATGCACCTGTTGTTTTCAGCGCGCATGGTGTTCCCAAGTCTGTGCCCGCAGAGGCAGAGCGGCGCAATATGGTGTATGTGGATGCCACTTGCCCGCTGGTATCCAAAGTGCACCGTCAGGCAGAACGCCAATTGGAAAAAGGGCGCCACATCATCTTTGTGGGCCACGAAGGACATCCCGAAGTCATCGGCACAATGGGGCAAGTCGATCCGGGGCAGATGACGCTGGTCGAAGATTTGGAAGACGTCGATAAACTTCCCTTCGATAGCGATGAGCCGCTGGCTTACCTGACGCAAACAACCCTTTCCGTGGATGACACACGCGAAGTGATAGAGGCGCTGGAATGGCGGTATCCCAATATCCGCGGACCCAAAGCAGAAGACATCTGTTACGCGACCTCAAATCGGCAAGCCGCAGTTAAGGAGCTGGCGCAAGATTGCGATCTGGTTCTGGTGGTTGGCGCGCCAAACTCTTCAAATTCCCTGCGTCTTGTCGAAGTCGCGGAACGGCTGGGAACGCCAGGAAAGCTTATCCAACGCGCAGATGAAATTGATCCTGCATGGGTCAAAAACATCGACACTATAGGTCTCACCGCAGGGGCATCAGCGCCTGAAATCCTCGTTCGCGAGGTGGTGGATGCCTTGGCAAAACTTCGCCCTATTGAAGAACACACCATCAAAACCGCTGAAGAAAAAATGGTGTTCAAACTTCCGCGTCAATTGACCGAATAGCCCAAACATTTCGGACTGACTTATGGCTGTTTACACGCATTTAAGTGCCGAGGAACTGAGCGCGCTCATTAGCAACTATGACGTGGGGGACTTGGTTTCGGCAAAAGGTATTGCCGAAGGAGTGTCAAACTCAAATTGGCTTATTGAGACGCGCAAAGATGGGCGAAGCGCGCGCTATATTCTGACCATGTATGAACGGCGAATTGAGCTTGCTGATCTGCCCTATTTTCTTGGGCTTCTGGATCATCTGTCGGCCAAGAATTGCCCTGTTCCGCGCACAATTCATGACAGTGACGGCGCGGAATTTCGGATGATTGATGGCAAAGCCGTTGCCTTAATCAAATTCCTGCCGGGTGTCTCACCCACCCGCCCCACCCCCGCGCAAGCCGGGGCCGTGGGTGCCACCTTGGCCCAAATGCATCTGGCCAGTGCTGATTTCCCTCTCTCTCGCAAAAACACGATGGGGTTTTCCGACAACTTGGCAGTCTTGGAAAAGTGCGGCGAAAGCGGTCTTGCCTCTATTCATCCAGATTTGCCCGCCATGCTTGCCCCTGCGCGAGCCGCCGCCAATCTCGACCTATCTACCCTACCAAAAGCCCAAGTTCACGCTGATCTGTTTCCTGATAATGTTCTTATGCTGGATGACGAAGTCACTGGCCTGATTGATTTTTACTTTGCCTGCACCGATTGTATGGTGTTGGATATTGCAGTCACACATGCGGCCTGGTGCTTTGATCCTGACACGGGAGGCTATCTGTCCAAATGTGGGACAGAATTTCTTAACGGCTATGAAAGTATAAGGAAAATTACGCAGGACGAACGCAGAATATTCGCGGACACAGCCAAGGGGGCGTGCCTTCGGTTTATCGCGAGCCGTGCAGAGGATTGGTTAGAGACGCCCAATGATGCGTTGGTTACGAGGAAAGACCCAACAGACTTCGTTAGTAGATGGCGATTCTACGACGAACACGCTGCGCACCTCTTTACGTGAGGCGCGCGCTCCTTTTACGTTCGGCGACAACAAACCTATGAAAAACGTTTCAATCTACACCGATGGCGCATGCAAAGGGAATCCGGGCCCCGGCGGCTGGGGTGTGCTGCTCAAAATGGGCAAGCATGAAAAAGAGCTGTCTGGCGGTGAAGATGACACCACCAACAATCGGATGGAGCTAACGGCGGTTATCAAAGGGCTGTCGGCATTAATTGAGCCATGCAAAGTCGATCTTTATTCCGATAGCAAATATGTGCTCGACGGCATTACCAAATGGGTCGAGGGTTGGCAGCGCAATGGCTGGAAGACAGCAAGCAAAAAACCCGTTCGCAATTCTGACCTTTGGCATGAATTGATCGACGTGTCTGGTCGGCATGAAATTGAATGGCACTGGGTTAAAGGCCATTCGGGCCATCCTGAAAATGAGCGAGTGGACAAACTCGCCAGCGATGAAGCCGAAAAAGTGGGTTTAGGCGACGAATAAAAAACGGGCGCAGCTTTCCAGCGCGCCCGTTCTAAATTCTTGGTTTGATCAGCAGCTTAGCTGTTGTCTTCGGTCGGCGCGCCAGGGCCGTTTTTCTTAATCGAATCAATTGCGTTTTGCGCAGAAGATTTGCTCGAATATCCTTGCGTCGAAAACATCACTTCGCTGTTATAGCTGAAGCGCACGCGAAACTCGCCAGCTTTGTCTTTGTAGATTTCAAATTTGTGAGCCATGTCATTCCCTCTCTTACGTCAAAAACTGTGGCATTGTATCTGGCAGATTGTACGCGGCTTGACTAGGGTGAAGCTGCTGCAAAATCAGCTTGTTTTACAAGGTTAAACCTATCGGGCGAATACATGCTCGCATCGATGGCAATTGTCATGTTGTCGCGAGATTGGCCAAGCATGATCTGCGCACCCAGCCGCGCTGCTGCGGGAGCGGTTTGAATGCCAAAGCCGCCTTGACCGGCGAACCAAATAAAGCCTTCGGTTTCGGGATCTGGCCCATAAACGGGAAGACGATCAGGAGCGAAACTGCGCAGGCCCGCCCAGCGCCGCTCAACCGTTTCAATTCGCCAATTGGTAACGGACTGAAACCGATCAATCGCTAGCGCAACGTCCAATTCCTCTGGCGCTGCATCACACGGTTCGCTGGGGATTTCGTCATGCGGACTCAGCCACAAACGCCCATTGTCGGACTTAAAGTAGAATCCGCCATTGATGTCGAGAACCAAGGGTAAGTCTGCAGGCGCGGCAGGATCGACCCGCAATTGCGCAACGGTGCGGCGTTTGGGATCAATTCCAATCTTCCGAGCTCCGGCAAGTTTTGCCAGTGTATCAGCCCATGCTCCGGCAGCGTTGACCAATCGCGCGGCTCGATAAGAAGCGCCCTGCTCTGTTACAATATTCCAAAACCCTTTATCTCGTTCAAGGCTTGCCACACCTGATCGGCAATGGAGCTGCGCACCTGCATCTTTCAAGGATTTCAAATAGAGCTGGTGCAGAGCTGCGACATCAATATCAGCACAAGCAGGTTGCCAGATACATTCAGACCATTCTTCGCGCGCATGCGGGACGTGCGAGGAAAGCACATCGCGACCTCTGCGTTCAATAGTCACCCCTGTTCTTTTGAACCTTTGCATAAAGGCATCAAGTTCAGGCCTGTCTTGCGCGCGGCCAATATAAAGCGCGCCGCGTTCTCTTAATAGGCCGTGTTCACGCAGGAACTTGCCCGATGCCTTGGTCAGCGGGACGACACCCGGGCCGCCGTAACATTCTTCCCAAAAGGCTGCCGATCGCCCCGTTGAATGATAGCCGGGCGCATCCTCCCTCTCCAAAACAAGGACGCTGGCATATGGGGAAAGCTCGGCTGCAATGCTCGCGCCTGCCATTCCTGCGCCAATCACGGCGAAGTCATAAATTGCCTCAGTCATCCCTTCCCCGCATTGGAGCCGGGGGCCACACGGTTGAGGAAATCAGCAATGCCGCGCATCATTTGGCCGCGCACTGTATCCACCTCGCGTAGAATTTCATGCCGCGCTTCATCACCAAA
The DNA here is from genome assembly GCA_038532855.1 of Pseudomonadota bacterium. Taxonomy (GTDB): domain Bacteria; phylum Pseudomonadota; class Alphaproteobacteria; order Sphingomonadales; family Sphingomonadaceae; genus Erythrobacter. The sequence goes on along the minus strand of JBCAZT010000032.1, from coordinate 9,610 downwards.
CGCCATCATTTCGCCATGAGGCAAGCGCTCAACGGCTTTAACATTGGCGGCATGGCTCACCAATTTATCATTGGGGGTTGAACAGATAAGCACAGGCACGCTGATTGCTTCTAACGCCCCTTCTTCCTCAAGACGTCGCCACGAATCATAAGCGCACTCTAGCCAGCCCCAGCTTGCAGGACCCATTGCGATTTCGGGGCGATTGATGCGCCACCACAATTCATCGGCATATCTTTGGTCATCGTGAGTGAGCAGCTTAATGCGTTCTTCTGGAACATCACCGGGCTTCTCGCCGCCTTTCCACGCCGGCCGCATCGGATCACCCATACGCGTCATCAATTTGGCGACATGGTGCAAAACCGACAAAGGCAGCGGTGGCCCTGCCATTCCCATCATCGGAGCTGAAAGGAACACCGCATCAGGCAAAGGCGTAATGACATTATCGGCCAGAGCACGCATCACAACGTGCCCTCCCATAGAATGCGCAGCCAAGATATGCGGACCAGCGGTTTGCTCTGTCCAATCCGCCCAAAATGCCTGCAAGTCAGCAGTCCAAGTTGTGAAGTCATCGATATGACCGGTAAAGGGATCCTTGCCCAAACGCCCACTGCCTGCTTGCCCACGCCAATCCGCGGCGGTCACGTTCCAGCCATCAAGATGCCACTCGTTGAGACTCTCGAGGTACTTTTCATAAAAGTCGCCGCGGCCGGGCATGTAAAGTATCGAGCCGCGTGAATTGGCATCTGTCTGTTTCCAATCGATGCGGCGGATTACATGGCCATCTGGCGCAGACCATGTTCCTTCAGTGGCCGCAGCTGGAATAGCGCGCCGGTCAATTGCCATATTGTCCGCTTGCCCCTTTATTTTCGGGGCCCGCCCTTCCTGTGCTGACACGTCCTAAACGCCATCCCTTTGAGTTTGGTTACTTTATAGTAAGCACTAGTCTTTAGCACGTCCTCATTCAGAGTTCGCCAGCCCAGTGGCTAAGCGAACAATCACGAGGGCAAAGTGCACATGATGTATCTTCACTACGGATTGCTAATTGCGTTGGCAATTGGGCTCCTTATTGCAGCCTTCACAGATATTCGCAGCCGCAAAATCGCCAACTGGTTAAATGGCGCCATCGCATTGGGGGCGCCGGTTTTCTGGTTCGCCAGCGGCATGGCCGTTTGGCCGGATATGGCGATGCAGTTTGGTTTTGCTCTCTTGGTGAGTGGCGCATGGATTGGCCTTTACGCGCTCGGCCTATTGGGAGGTGGCGATATTAAATTGCTGGCAGCTCTGTCACTTTGGATCACACCGCTTAATTATATGACTCTGCTCATCATCATGGCGATGGTTGGCGGATTGATGGCGATCGCATTCGTCGTGCGCCGCGTCGTTTTTAAACCCGATACACCCGGCCAACTTCCCTACGGTGTTGCCATCGCCGCTGGTGCTCTTTGGGTACTCACCATCGACAATTTTGACACACTTTCTCGCGCAACGGTTTCGGGGTGAACCTGATTTTAACCGTTTCGGTCTTACGAAATGAAACCATACCCGCCCGCACATCAACCAAGGGCATTTACGAAGGGGCTTGATTAGCCATGGATAGGAAGAAATTGGTTCTGCTGCTCGGAGCACTGATCATTGCGATCGGTACAGCTTTTGCCGCGCGCACCATGTTCGCTGGGGGAACGGCTGCACCTGAGGCAGTTGCTGCTGAAGAGCCTGTTGGCCCCAAAGTTCTGGTGGCTAAGCTGCCTTTGCCTGCGGGCACGATCATCACTGCCGAAGCGCTGGAATTCCAGTCTTGGCCTGAAGGTCTTGTTCAAGACGCATATTACCTTGAAGGCGAATCGGATGTTTCCGGTCTGCTGGGCACGGTTGTGCGAGATCCGCTGACTGTGGGTGAGCCTGTAACGCAAGGCACTCTTGTTAGCCCGGGTGATCGCGGCTTCCTTGCTGCGGCGCTTGGCCCTGGCATGCGTGCTGTGACGGTTCCTGTATCTGCGAAAACCGGTGTTGCTGGTTTCGTCTTCCCGGGTGACCGCGTCGATGTAGTTCTTACGCAAACGGTGGCTGGCGAAGGTCGTCCGCTGAATGCAGCTGAGACAGTCCTGCGCAATCTTCGCGTTCTTGCGACCGACCAATCGACCGAACAAGTCACTGATGAGAATGGTAAAACGAAAGTTCGCGCTTTCCGCACTGTTACTCTCGAAGTGACGCCAAAGCTGGCTGAAAAAGTATCTGTGGCCATGACGATTGGCGAACTGACTTTGGTTCTGCGCTCTATTGCGGACAACCAGGCTGAGCTTGAACGTGCGATTGCATCTGGCGACATCAAAATCCCAGACGACGCCTCACCTGAAGAAGAAGAGCGTATCTTGCGTGCAGCGATGGCGCGACCAGTCGACAAAGGTACAACCTTCTCAACAGGTGGCGATGTATCACGTTTCCAACGCAAGTCTGTACCGCCAAGCCCAGAGCAAGTTCGTGCTCAAGAAGAGGCCGCAGCCAAAGCGGCTGCAGCCCGCGCTAGTGGCCTTGACCGCCGCAATGCTGGTGCAGGTACACCGTCTGGTCCGAAAGTACGCGTAACACGCGGCCAGAACACGCAGGAAGTGACAGTGGATGCTGGCAATGGCGCTGCAGCTTCACTCCTGCGCAGCCAGTCTCAAAATGTTCGTAGCACAGGCCAAACCGTGCCTGCCGCGACCGGCTCATTGATCCGTTAAGAGCATTCGATGTTGAACACTCTCTCACCTTTTAACGTCGCTTGTGCGGCAAAAGAAAAACCCACTGGGGGGCGAAAAATGAAACGCCAACTTACTTCAAGATTATTGATGGCCAGCCTTGCGGTTGCCCCGCTTGCAGCCATGCCGACAAGCACTGCGACGGCACAGCAAGTCGTTCGCCCTTCTCAGGATATCGTCCTGTCGATCGGTAAAGGTGAACTGGTGACAGTTCCTGGCTCGATGGCTGACGTTTTCGTTGCCAATGACGCAGTTGCTGATGTTCAAATCAAATCGCAGCGTCAGCTTTACGTCTTTGGCCGCGCTGGCGGTGAGACTACAATCTATGCAAGCAATGCCCGCGGCGATGTGATCTTTTCTGCCAATATCCGCGTCGGTTCAAACATTGGCAGCATCGATCAAATGCTCGCGCTTGCCATGCCCGAAGCAAAAGTGAGTGTGTCCACAATGGGCTCCAACACTGTGCTTTTGACAGGGACTGTTGCAGCGCCTGAAGATGCTTCAGAAGCAGAGCGTCTCGTCCAAGCTTTCTTGGGTGAAGAAACCAACGTCATCACGCGCCTCAAAACTGCAACGCCGCTTCAGGTGAATTTGAAAGTAACCTTTGCCGAAGTTAGCCGTTCGCTGGTTCGCGCCATCGGCGGTAACTTGACGACGGCCGATGGAAACAGCGGTTTCCGCATCGGCGTTGGTACAGGTCGCAACCTTGGCACTGGCGAATTCAACTTCGGTGGCCCTTTGTCTGTCGGCAATGGCGTTGCAGGCGTTGGCCAACAACGGCTTGTCCTTGATGCAACAGGTGCTCCTATCCTGAATGCCGATGGCAGCTTTCTAACAGAGACCATTGTTGGTCCAGGAATTAGCTCTAATGACGGGACCACCCTTGGTGGGCTCGGCCGCTTGTTTGGCATCAATATACTGGGCGCGCTCGATCTTTCTGAGCAGATTGGTCTGGTCACCACGATCTCAGAACCTAATCTGACTGCTCTATCGGGCGAAACTGCGACCTTCTTGGCCGGCGGCGAATTCCCGATCCCAATCAGTCAGGGTCTGGGCAATGTCGCTGTTGAATTCCGCCAGTTCGGTGTAAGTCTCGCTTACACTCCGACCGTGCTGTCCAATGGCCGCATTTCGCTCCGTTTGCGTCCAGAAGTGTCAGAACTTTCAAGCTCTGGCTCGGTTACGCTGAACGGTTTTGAAATCCCAAGTTTGACCACTCGCCGCACGGAAACGACTGTAGAGCTTGGTTCTGGCCAAAGCTTTATGATCGCTGGTCTTCTGAGCAACAATTCACAAAACTCGCTTGATAAGGCGCCTGGCGTTGGGGATGTCCCCATCCTCGGCAATCTATTCCGCTCGCGTTCTTTCCGTAAAGGCGAAACGGAACTGGTTATCATTGCGACGCCTTATCTCGTGAAGCCTGTAAACGCTCGCGACATCAAGCTGCCAACCGATGGCTTCCACACAGCCAACGAGATTGATCAGTTGCTGCTGTATAAAGACAACAAAGGCGTATCGGGCGAACAACGTCCCGGACCAAGCGCCGCTGGCGAAGGTGCTCCCGCTCCTTCCACAACCGTCGGTCAAGCCGATCCGGCAGCCATTGTTCCAAACAACGCGCCAAAACCACAACGCCGCGCCGAGACCAAACGCAAGAAAAAAGACCACCAAGCCGAAGCCGCAACACCTGGCTTCAGCCTCTAAGTGAAAAGGGAAAGTACGATGTCTCACACCAAGAGAACCAAATTGGCAGCAGCGCCTGCCCTCGCACTCGCCCTTTCAATCGGTCTTGCCGGTTGTGGCGGAATGGCGACCAACAACACTGTTTACAGTCAAAAACAGCCAGTGGTTGAACGCACAAACTTCACGCTTGATGTGAAAACCCAGGGCTCTGGCCTTGCCGTGACTGAGCAACAGCGCCTGAACGGCTGGTTTGAAGCGATGGACCTTCGCTATGGTGACCGGGTCACCATCGAAGACCCAGCACAAAATCCAGCAGTGGCCAACGCTGTGAATGATCTGGCCGGCCGTTACGGATTGGTTGTGACCAGCACAGCGCCAACGACATCAGGCTTTCTTCAGCCTGGCGCAGCGCGCGTTGTGATCACGCGGTCTACTGCATCAGTGCCCGGTTGCCCCGATTGGTCAGCCAAATCAGATATGAATTACCGCAATGCCACCAGCCCCGGCTATGGTTGCGGCGTAAACAGCAATCTGGCCGCAATGATCGCCAATCCTGAAGACCTTCTCGAAGGTCAAACAGGGTCAAGCGAAACGCTCATTGCCACTTCAAACAAAGCCATCACAACACTTCGCGAAGCCGAACCCACTGGTGCGGGCGGCCTTCAAGATGCGACAGCTGGAGGAAACTAAATCATGAACGCTCCATGGAAATCTGGACTTCCCGGCAATCGTGATCCGTTTGCAGCCTATATCTGTGATGATGCCGCGTTGGACGTACTCCGTCCTGTCGTTATCGAGATGGGCTGGCAGCCGGAAAAGTGTAACAAAGGTGGTCTGCGCAATGCTGTGCAATCGCTGTCTGTAAGCGCTAGCCCGGCGATCCTGGTCGTTGACCTGTCGGAAAGCGGTGACCCGCTTAATGACATCAACGCTTTGGCTGAGGTTTGCGAACCCGGCACCGTTGTGATCGCGATTGGTCAGGTCAATGATGTCCGCCTTTATCGCGATCTGCTGTCCAGCGGTATTCACGATTATCTGCTGAAGCCATTGTCAGCACAGCAAGTGCATGATTCATTGAATCAAGCCCTTGCCGTCTTCAATGCGCCCAAAGCCGGCGAAGGCGAAGCTGTTAAGCGTCACATCTCAACCGCAGTTGTGGGAACACGCGGCGGTGTCGGTGCGTCGACTTTGGCGACCTCTTTGTCTTGGTTGTTCAGCGAGCATCATGAAGCGCCAACGGCACTTTTGGATCTTGATGTGCACTTTGGCACAGGCGCACTCGCGCTTGATCTTGAGCCAGGTCGTGGTCTGACCGATGCGATCGACAATCCCAGCCGGATTGATGGTCTTTTCATTGAACGGGCGATGATCCGCGCGAATGACAACCTTTCGATCCTGTCAGCAGAAGCTCCAATTAGCCAGCCATTGATGACCGATGGTGCAGCCTTCGTACAGCTTGAGGAAGAATTCCGTCAGGCGTTCGAAATGACTGTCATCGATCTGCCGCGCAACATGCTGATTAACTTCCCGCATTTGCTGGCTGATGTGAACCTTGTTCTGGTGACATGCGAGCTTACCCTCGCATCAGCGCGCGACACGATCCGTATTCTGTCTTGGCTCAAAGCCAATGCAGCGCATGCGCATCCAATGATCGTTGCCAACAAAGTGCAGCCTAGCGTCGCCGAAATCAGCAAAGCCGATTTTGAAGCCTCGATTGAACGCAAAATCGATTTCGCGATTCCCTACGATATCAAAGCTGCATCAAACGCTGCCAAACTTGGCCAAGTCTTCGTTGAAGCCAATGCATCAAGCAAAGCAACCTCTGCGATCAAGCAGCTTGCTGAGCGTGTGATGGGTGCAAGTGAGGAAGATCTTGAAGCGGTGAGCGAAGAGAAGAAGTCACTTCTTGGTGGTTTCGACTTCAAATCGCTGCTTGCCAAAAAAGACAAGTCGAAAGCCGAAGAACCGGCTGAATAAGGGATAATATGGGGCCGCCATATTGAAAACGCGGCCTCATACAAACTTTATGGGCACAGCCCATAGCCAACCAACGGTAGGGACCGGGCAGGACAATTCATTATGGACCTCTTTGAGACCCTGATTATCACACTCGTGATTTTTGCTGTCATAGTTGTCGGCTATTTGATCGTTAGTGGATCTGGAGCAGGCAAGGCGCAAAAACGCCGTTTGGAAGCGCTTCGCTATCGCCACTCTGACAGCACCGATGCGAAGGTGGAATCGCAATTGAAAAAGGCGATTGCACAGCGCAAGCCTAAGACGTTTCAGGTCGCAGGATCCGGCTCACGGGTGGAAGCTCTGGCTATGCGGCTGGATCGAACCGGCAGACCTTGGACGGTTTCGCAGTATGTTTACGTAACGCTTGGGCTAGCACTTGCCTTTGCGGTCGTTATTTTCATCCAATCAGGCGCCTTGCTGCTTTCACTTGGTGTAGGCTTAATCTTGGGTGCCGGCATCCCGCATCTGGCGATTGGTTTTCTGATCAACAAGCGGACCAATGAATTCAACGGGAAATTCCCCGATGGCATCGAACTGCTTGTGCGTGGCCTTCGTTCAGGCTTGCCCGTAACAGAGACGCTGCAAGTTGTGGCTGAGGAGATACCCGGAGCCGTTGGCATCGAATTCAAAGGCATCGTTGAACGGATCAAAATCGGTAAAACGATGGAAGATGCGCTGCAAGAAACCGCAGACCGCCTTGGTATTCCTGAATTCAACTTCTTTTGTATTACCCTTGCGATCCAACGCGAGACTGGTGGTAACCTGGCAGAAACGCTGTCGAACCTTGCTGATGTTTTGCGCAAGCGTTCACAAATGAAGCTGAAAATCAAAGCGATGAGCTCTGAATCTAAGGCATCTGCTTACATCGTCGGATCACTGCCATTTATCGTTTTTGGCCTGATCTACTGGATCAACCCCGACTATCTGGGCGGTTTCTTCTACGAAGATCGCCTCATCGTGGCTGGCCTTGGCGGCATGGTCTGGATGGGTATCGGGGCCTTTATCATGGCCAAAATGGTCAGTTTTGAAATCTGAGCCGGGGCAAATAGACTATGCTTGAACAACCACCCGGACCAACGCTGCTTGGCTTTGATGTAGTCCTTGTTGGGACTATTCTCGCCGGTATGGCAGCCTTTGCCGTGCTTATGGCGATATACGCTGCCGTAACGATCAAAGATCCCATGGCAAAACGCGTCAAATCGCTTAACGAGCGGCGCGAAGAGTTGAAAGCTGGTATTGTGACCAGCTCAGCAAAGAAACGCGCCAGCCTGGTCCGCAAATCCGACACGACTGATAAGGTCAAAGACAGTCTGGGGAAGATGAATGTTCTCCAGCAGAGCCAGATCGAAGAAGTTCAGCAAAAATTGGCGCATGCCGGTTATCGCAACAAAGAACTCGCGGTCATCATCATCGGTTTGCGTGCGATTTTACCAATCGTGTTCGGCGCAATTGGCTTCGTCCTCTTTTACTGGGTCGATTTCTTCGACTTTGGTGAAGGCTCAATGAAGAAGCTGTTTGGCTTTGCTGCATTGGTTTTCCTGGGATATAAAGGCCCTGAACTGTTCCTTTCAAACAAAGCGAAAAAGCGCACGCTGGAAATCCAAAAAGGTCTTCCTGATGCTCTCGATTTGCTGGTTATCTGCGCTGAAGCAGGTTTGACTGTCGATGCTGCATTTAACCGGGTCGCGAAAGAATTGGGCCGTGCCTATCCGGAACTGGGCGATGAGTTTGCTCTTACCGCGATTGAGCTTTCCTTCCTGTCCGAACGCAAAATGGCGTTCGATAACCTCGCTTATCGTGTTGATCTCGAAGCGGTCAAAGGCGTGGTGACCACAATGGTTCAAACCGAGCGATATGGTACGCCGCTCGCTTCTGCATTGCGTGTGCTTTCGGCTGAATTCCGTAATGAGCGGATGATGCGCGCAGAAGAGAAAGCGGCTCGTCTGCCAGCGATCATGACCATTCCATTGATCATGTTCATTCTGCCTGTCTTGTTTGTCGTGATCCTTGGTCCGGCAGCCTGTGATATCTCGGATGCTTTGATTAAATAGCGATCAGAAGACACCGCCAAAACAAAGGGCCGGCGCTTTCTAGCACCGGCCCTTTTCGTTTGTTCTTCGCAAAACCTACAAAGCGGCTTCGCGCATCATCAATTCTGCACGCTCTCGCATGCGCTCAAGCATGACACGCAAAGCAGCACGTTCGCCTGGATCAAAGTCTTTGAGCAGTTCGCTCTCGGTCTCAAGCGCGAGCGGCATCACCTCAAGATGGATGGCCCGCCCTTCCCCGGTAAGAGCAAGAAGATGCGAGCGTCCGTCTTCGGCATTGGGGAGACGTTCAATCAAACCGCGATCCTCGAGCACTTTACATGCCCTGTTGACGGCAACCTTATCCATCAAAGTCACTTCGGTAAGCTCGCGCTGGGTCACTCCGATCCGCGTCTCATGCCGATTGCCCAGCACCGCCATAATGCGCCATTCTGGGATCTTAATCCCGAAGCGTTTGCGATACCGTTCCGCGATGAGAGCGCTCACAGCGTTCGACGCAATCGAAAGCTGATAGGGCAAGAAGTCTTCTAGCTGCCCATTTTCAGGCTTGGTCTTTGCATCTGCCAATACGTCACTCACTCGTAAGTTTTTTCGTCCCACCATGGGTAAAAGTCCGGCATATCCTCGCTCACTTTGCCAGGGTAAACCGGTCGGCGTTTTTCGAGGAAACTTGCAATACCTTCCTTAGCGTCTTTGCCGCGAGATAAACGATAAATTGTTCGGCTGTCGATTTTATGAGCTTCCATGGGATGGTCGGTGTTCATCAAACGCCACATCATTGCTCTTGTTATCGACACGGACACAGGCGAAGTGTTCTCAACGATCTCGCGCGCCAATTCCCTTGCCGCGAACTGCAATTCGTCAGGGCCGTGAATGGAACGAACAAGCCCGCCCTCTTTGGCTTCTTCAGCGCCGAATATTCGGCCTGAATAGCACCATTCAAATGCCTGACTGATCCCAACAATACGCGGCAAGAACCAGCTGGATGCGGCCTCTGGCACAATTCCACGGCGCGCAAATACAAACCCATATCGCGCGTGCGACACTGCCAGCCTCATATCCATTGCAAGTTGCATGGTCACCCCGACGCCCACGGCAACGCCATTGCAAGCAGAAATCAGAGGC
>JBCAZT010000031.1:0-25300 GCA_038532855.1 Pseudomonadota bacterium | reverse complement strand
CTTGTGAGGCGACCCAGACCGTGTTTGGATCTTCGGGATGCACGATGATCTTGGAGATGTGTTCGCTGTTCTCCAGGCCTGATTTCGACCAGGTTTTTCCGCCATCGTTCGATTTGTAGATACCATCACCAAAACCGATATGGCGTCCGCCGTGGTTTTCACCTGTGCCAACCCAAAGTCGGTTCGGGTCCGACGGGTCGATCGTGATTGAACCTATGGAATAGGAACCTTGCCCTTCGAAAAGGGATGTCCAAGTGGTGCCGGCATTTTCGGTCTTCCAGACACCACCTGATCCCACAGCGATATACCACGTCGCTGGATCATCCTGCACAATGGCAATATCCGCGATGCGACCTGACATGAAAGCAGGGCCGATATTGCGAAGCTCAAACGCGTCGAAGGTTTTGCTGGATAGAGGAGGCTGATCCTTCTCGGCATCATTATCCTGCGCGATGGCCGGTATAGTGAGAGCAAATGCAGCAAACGCCGCGAACACAGCTTGAAAAAGTCGCACAGTCTAGCCCCTCGTGTGACAGTGTATCATGCAAGCTTAGCAGCACTTTCGTTAGGGGGAAGCACTTTGCAGATGAACATCAACGGTTCGTCGGGAGGCTTTCGTTTCTAAGCCCGGCGCCAGATGTGATCATTTTTGAAGAATGGTTAGTCGGCGCGCTTGTAGCGCGCGGCGACTACATCGTTTTCTCACGCATCGCATCCAGCTTCGCCTCATCCAGCTTATAACCTATCAAGAAAGGGACTGCTAGGAAGCAAAACGCTGCAGGAACCAAGGAAACGCACCAGACCACTGCATCCAAAACTTCGGGCGGTTGCAAAGTGCTGGGGTCGCGGGAGACGATCAGGCCTTGTGCTTGCAAAATCAGTCCAACAACAAACGGGCCCAATGCGCCGCCGACATTTTCTACAAACGTGAAAACCCCGCTGATCACGCCCTCACGGCCCTCGCCTGATTTGAGGCGGTCATATTCCATAGTGTCAGGCAGCATTGCGATGGCGCAAAGCAATGTCCCTGTTGAAAACGACCCGATCAGTACCGCACGTGTGTAGCGCCAAACATCTGCTTCGCCCGGGCTCCAAAGATACCACGAGGCAATGCCCAAGCCATACAGAACAATCAGCCCAAGATAGACTTCGCGTTTGCCCAGTTTGGCAATTATAAAACGATAGGCTGGGATGCTGAGGATGCCGGACACGCTGAAGATAAAGAAATATTGCCCCGCGTCGGCTTGGCTCAAGCCAAGCACAAAAGTGAAGAAATAGGCCGAGCTTGCAAGCACGGTTGCGAGCACACCAAATTGGCATAGCTTGACCAATGTCAGCGCTCTGAACGGCGCATTCGTGCTGAGCACGCGCCAAGTGTCGACAAATGGGCTTGCGAGCAGCGCAGCGCCGTTGAGCTTTTGTTCAGAGCGCAAAGCCTCGCCTTTGGGAAGGAAAGCGGCGCCTGCAAACACGATAAGGCACATGACAATAGCCGCGCCGCCAAGCGTTAGACCCATCATTTCATAGCCCGCCTGCTCGCCTCCGCCCAACGTCACAAGCACTGGCGCACCCGCTGATCCCGCCATGACACCGGCGAGCAGGAAAAATACCCGAAAGCTCATCAGTCGCGTGCGGCCATCATATTCCGGCTCAATCTCAGGTGGCATCGCGAGATAGGGAATTGTGAAAAGTGAATAGCAGGTAGAATACAGCAATAATGCTGCGGTTGCGAGGAAGCCTGCGGCAGCGCCCTCCACGCCAAAGCGCGAAAGGTTGAAGAAAATGGCGAAGCTAAAACCAAGCGCGAGGGCGCCGATCAGAAGATAGATCCGGCGCGGGCCCCAACGGTGCTGGGTGCGGTCGCTAACGGCTCCGATAAGCGGATCAATCACACCGTCATAGATTTTGGTAACAAGAATTATGGTGCCCGCCACCGCTGGCGCAATGCCAAGAAACGTTGTCATAATGAACAACGCGAAAAAGCTCATCGCGTTGGTGAGCGCGCCAGTCGCAAAAGAGCCTGAGGCCCAAGCGATTTGTGCGGCGGTCGATGTGCGCGGTTCAGGTGGACTGGCTATGGCTTCGCTCATGCAAAGGCGACGGATTTGCCCGGCGTATCAAGCCGCTTCATCACATAAACACCGCCCATCGAACCAAAATTGATCCGCATATCATCATCGCAATAGACAATATCAGAATGCAGCTTTGGCGGCTTCATCTCGCGCTTCAATTCTAAGCCCTCTTCTAGCCCAAACTGCGCGCGCAGCTCTTCATCGCTGACGCCATCGGGTGCGCGCAATTCGATCATGTAAAAGTCTACGCCATATCGTACCGGGTTATCCTCGCCCACTTCATAGCGCCCCCAAACAATCAAGGTTGCTTTGTGCTTGCCATCGGGCGTCGAGATATCAGTCACGTTGTTGTAGTGATTGCCGTCGACCCGAATTTCCTGATCGATATCGTGCACCAAAATGGGGACTTTGGGAAATTGCCCAAATGTTTGCAAAGCCATCGTGGTTTCGTGCTGTATCGGTTTTCCTGCAGTGTGCTTTGGACCGAACTGGGCAAAGCGAGAGCCCCACGGTGCCTCGATAAAACTCTGATTGGCTAGCGGGCTTGGCGTGGGATTTAAGGGTACGAGTTCATTGACCAGTTCATGAACCTTGTCGAACGTTGCATCGTCATAAGTGCCGTCAGGCTTGCATGCATCAATGGCTGCGTTGAGTTGTGATTTGATTGCCGCGATATCGGCCATCATGGTCTCCACTGTCTTGGGATGGTCATACTATAAAAGCAAAAAAGGCGGACCCGAAAGCCCGCCTCCTGATTGTGTGTAGTTCTTAGAAGTTGAAGCGCGTGCGAACGCCAAACACTCGGCGCGGTGGTGCGAACAAGTTTACTGATCGGCCAAAAGTTGAAAGGTCAAAGTTGTTTTGGCCCGATCGAACGGCATCTTCTTGGGTCAGGTTTGTCACAAAACCTTGGATCAGCAATTCATTGAACTCGATACCAACCTGCGCATCAACATTGATATAAGATGGCAACACAAGACGGTTGTTGAAGGTCAGGAAGCGCTCATCCTGATACTGGAATGAAGCACCCAATATCAGCCGCACGTCATCTGATAGATCAGCTGTGTAATTCACGTTGGAAATGATCTGATGCCGCGGTGCCCGCTCAAGCTCATTTCCATCGAAGGATACCGAGCACACAGGTGACCCGGCAAGCTCAACAATCGTGCAGTTTGCCGCTTCGGTAACCGTGAACGCGCTGGTTGAAAGGATGGTGAAATCCGTAAACTGCGTATCGAGGAATGTGTAAGCTACATCCCATGTCAGGCCGGGAAGGAAATCGGGGCGAAAAACGACGCTGGCGTCAATGCCAAAGACCTCTGCCGCGCTGGCATTTTGAACAGAAGCGCGGAAGCCTTGTGGTGCAGCAGCGTCTTCGATCAATTGGGTAACCTGACGATCATCCCAATCCATGTAGAACCCTGCAATATTAAAGGTCACCTGACCACCCGCGAGAGTGGTCTTTGCACCAATCTCGTAATTCCACAATGTCTCTGCGAGGAACTGGCTGTCCGCTAGGTCAGAGGCGAAATCGAGTTCGCTGATCCCTGCAGGTTTAAAGCCTTTCGCAACAGAGGCGTACAAAAGGAAATCACTGTTTGGCTTATAGGTAATCGCAAAGCGCGGCACGAATTCATCATCGGTGATTTGTTCGCGCTGGACCGCATTTACGAAACCGGGCGCAACAGGTGCAAAGAACGCTTGCACAAAGTCAGACCGTGTGACTTGGGTTGTTTCAGAGATATACCGTGCCTCTGCACTGACTGTTAGAGAGTCAGTGAGGTCGTATTCTGCCAAGCCGTATACTGAAAGACTATCAATCTCGCGGCCAAATGGGGACGCTGGCACATTGGGCGCAGAGCCTAAGAAAACGCTTGTTCCAGAAAATCCCGCTACGGGCGGTGTGCCAGTGAATGGGAAGCCCGAAACTGCGCGGACCGAACGGCTGCCTTGATCGGTGTCAGAGAACCAATGGAGGCCGCCCACTGCCCAGCGGAAAGGCCCTGAGCCGAAGTCCTGAAAACGGATTTCATTACTGAAGAGCTCAAGATCATTTTCAAAATCCACGAGATCAAACAGCACAGTCGGTTCCGCAGTGCCATCAAAGAAAGTTGCATCGGGAAGGCCAAAGAAATCGCCATCATAGATAAGGCGCTCGTTCTGACTGACGTAGCCACCATTGTAGATGAACTCGAACGGCCCAAGATCGGCAGTGACGTTCAAAGTGGCGTTGAAGAGGTCGCCATTAAGGCCCGGGAAGTCCTCACCCGTGCGTGGGTCCACGGACAAACCTGTCACACCGGAAAACACCAACTCGCCCGCTGCAGGAACGTTTGAAGGAAGCACTGGGCCAAATCCGCCAACCAGCGCCCCTCCATCAATACCGGCTTGGACGGCTAGTCCTTCTGGCGTGGTGGGGCCTGGACGCGACACATTGCCAGGGAAAAACCCGCTAACATTCTGAATGGCCTGCTGCGAGGCAGCGTATTCGGAATAGGCTACGCGCAGATAGACATTTAAATCATCATCATTGTCGAATTCGAAAGCGACCGAGCCGCCAGTGTCTTCGTAAGAATTAAGATCGTCGCCGCTTACAGGGTTGTCGTAGTCGCCATCAGATTGGGCATGAGCAACATTCACGCGAACTCCGAAATTGGGACCAATTGGCACGCTGAGTGATCCCCCCAGATCCCAAGTATTAAAGCTGCCAAATGATCCGTGCACTTGGCCTTCGAACTCGTCACCGGGGCGTTTGGTCACATAGTTGATCGCCCCTGCAAAAGCTGCGCGACCATAAAGCGCGGATTGTGGACCCTTAATAACTTCGATGCGTTCGAGATCGAGCAAGCGCGAATTGACTAGCGAGCCGCCACCAGCATTGCCCAAGGCTTCGGTGGAAATATCGATACCGTCTAGAAGAATGCCAACCGGTGGTCTTCCACGTGTCGCGGGAAGGCCGCGAATAACAGGTCGTGTGTCTTGGAGGCTGATGCCTTGGTCGAAAACAAGACCGGGCGTAAACTTCGCGATATCTTCGACGTTGGCAATGCCGCGCGCTTCGATCTGGTCTGCGGTGAGCGCTTCAATAATGATCGGCACATCTTGGACCGACTCTTCACGCCGACGTGCGGTAACTATGATCGCGTTGCCGAAATCCTCTTCACCAGCTTCAGCCGCGTTGCCACTGTCGGTGGATTGGGCAGATACCTGAGTGGGGATCAAAAAAGCAGAAATGCCAACCATTGCGGTCGCAATCAAAAGGCTTTGTTTCACAGCGCGAGCTCCTCTTTCGCGTATGTTACGTCCGATCCCGCATTCGTTTCGAGAGCTCTGCCCTCGTGCCTGCAAGGTTTCAGGAGAAGATATCCGTATTACGGATCATTTAGCCCCCAAATGCCCAACAGGCGGTCAATCCATCACTTAGTCACTGAGAGATGCTCCATGATCGGATCGAGGATCGCGGCGATCAGAGCGTTTCGATCAGCGCTTCTTGCCACAGCATCATCGTCTGTTGGTTCAAACTCATCAGCGGCGCCTTGTGTTAATGCTCCGCTTTGAACCAAGAGACTTTCGAGCGTTTTGATCCTTTCTCGTGAAACCGAAAGCTCCATCGTTAAAGTTACGACCGCCCTCAAGAGGTGGTCTGAAACTGGATCATCCAAAAACGTTGTATTTCGGTCGCCCGGTTTTGGCCCTGAGGGAAATTCTTCGGAG
Source organism: Pseudomonadota bacterium (assembly GCA_038532855.1). Lineage (GTDB taxonomy): Bacteria > Pseudomonadota > Alphaproteobacteria > Sphingomonadales > Sphingomonadaceae > Erythrobacter. Next base: position 19,514 of record JBCAZT010000031.1, on the reverse strand, counting down.
GCACAACGAGTGTCATTTTGGGTGGTCATGCTGGCTTCCTACCGCCAAAAAAGTGATAAACAGCGGGGCCAGCCTGTTCATATTCAGCAAAAGCGAGCTCCGCAGGAAATCCGGCTGCAATGGCTTCTTCTTTCATATTGAGCGCCGCAAAACCACTCCAGAACGGCTCACCATTGTGACGTACCTGCCAATGATTGGTGACCTGTTTGATTAGCGGCATACGGTGGGGTTGGTATGGCACATCCAGATGCAAAACTAAGCCGCCGGGTCTAACGAGCCTCCAGCATTCCTTCATAATGTCTTGAACCTGAGCTTTCGTCGTCTCGTGGAACATAATGATGGACACAATCAGATCGAAACTTTCGTCGTCGAAATCCGTGTTGCCCGCATCCATCTCGGCGAAGTTGGCCGCCAGTCCTGCGGTTTCCGCAACACCGTGAGCGAACCTCACAAATGGACGTGCACAATCGATGCCTGTGATTGTCGCATCGGGGAAGCGGCGCTTGTAGGCTAATGTTTGTTCACCGGTGCCGCATCCCATATCAAGGACCGCCGTAGGCTTCAGCTCCGGTGCGTATTTCTCCGCCACATTGGCGACAAACTGGCCGATCGTATCGGAACCAACTTTCCCGCCCATGCCCATACCTTTGGCATTGCGATACATATCGACTGTGCCGGAATAGTTCATTGCAGCTTCCAGATCGTCTTCGCGCTGTTCACGCCAGTAGCCGCCTGGCTGACGATGGATTTCGGTGGTGCTGACGGGCGCTTTTACCACGAGCTCTTGGCTAAGTTTCACAGAGCCTTTTTTGTTTGGACTGGATGCGAGCGCCCGATACGCTTCGATTTGTGTATCGATTGTTCTCTGGGTGGTGTCTGCAACCGATTGCCACATCAAATTCTGGCTGTGAAATGTTAGCGTGCCCCAGAGTTTGAACAAAGGATGATCTGTGATTACTTCCTCGGCCTGTTCGCGCGTAGCTGGCGCGGCTTGAGCGCTTTCTAAAGCTGCAACCTCGCCATCAAAGACGCTTTCAAGAGCGCTTTCGACTTTGAAATTCACATACCCTTTCAGACTGCCAATAAAGGCTTGTCTCGCTGCTTCGTCGTGATTGGGTTCAAAACCGATAGCTGCGTTCACCTTACACCTCATTGTTCCAGAAAGGGGAGCTCTTAAAAGGCTCCGCCCAAGATTAACGGACGATGCGCAGGAAAATTGCGAGATTTGGGAACGCTGTCCCCTATTGCTCATTCCTTATCCAAAATGCGGATAAATTTTGAGGGTGTCGCGTGGAAAAAGGGCAATCGATCAGGACAATTAGCCACGCTTTGCAAATCTTGAAAACCATCAACCGATTAGATGCGCCAACGCTAACAGAAATCTCGCGATCAACATCGTTGCCGTATCCAACAACTTTCCGGTTGGTTCACGCACTCATCGAAGAAGGAATGGTGGAGCAAGAGCCATTTCGGAAGCGATATGTCCCCACCGAACAGGTTCGCATGCTTTCTACTGGGTTTCAGGAAGACACGCGCCTTCTTAATGCGTCGATAGACCCAATGAAGCAGTTTACGCAGGAATTTCTCTGGCCTGTAGCGCTGACCGTAAGAGTGGGAAACCGTATGATGGTGAAGCATTCAACCAGTCAGCTTACCACGCAAACTTTCCAAAATTAATTTCCTGGCGAAACCTATCCAATCCTTCAATCCTCATCAGGACGGACTTACCTTGCTTTTTGTGATGAAGAAGAACGCAGGACCATCATTCGCGACATAAAATCAGGCACGCCTGAGGTGCCTGAGCCGATTTTGAAAGCCTACGAGGATGGTTCGGTTGTCGAGGAGATAAGATCGGCAGGCTATGCTGCTTACGCACGCACTATCCTGAACAAGAACCCAGGAAAAACGTCAGCCTTTTCTGTGCCGATCGTCGCTCATGATGTGTTGAGAGGTTGCCTGACCATGGTGTTTTTTGCGGAGGCGCATTCGATGCAAGACGCAATCAACCAATATCTTGAACCGACACACGCCTTGGCAAAACAGATCGCCTCGCGGATTTCGCGCTGATTGCAATTGGCCGATTGAGTTCACCCACCGGATAGATGGCCGTTATTCTTTGCGGGAAACTTTGTTCTAGTGTTTGGGACCACCATGTCTGACAAAATCACAATTTCAATCCCCAGCCCTCACATCGACGCTGAGGTCACTCTCCCTGCTCCTGCAACACGGGCTTCTGACGACAGGCAAGGGGATGGGCAGACCCTGATCTATGCCGCCAGTGAAGAGCCATTTGCCTTCATCCCGCACGCGGGCGAAGCTGATGCGCAGGCCATGGCGCAAAACGCGCGCGACGTTTTTGAATCCGGACCATGGCGAAAAATGCCAGCAGCCGAGCGTTCTGCCATTATGCGCAATGTCACAGCCACAATCTTGGCAAATACAGAGGAACTGGCGCTTCTCCAAACGCTGGAGACTTCCATCCCCATGTCTCAGGCCAAAGGCATGCATATTCCGCGAGCGGCCGAAAATTTTACCTTTTTCGCTGACATCATGTCGGGTCTTGCCGGTGAAGCGTATGAGCAAACAGGCCGCTACCTCTCTGTCGTCACGCGCGAACCTGTCGGTGTTGCCTTGCTAATCGCGCCGTGGAATGCGCCCTTGGTTCTGTCTTCGATGAAGCTTGCTGCTGCCATTGGGCTTGGCAACAGTGTGATTGTAAAACCTTCCGAATACGCGCCTTTAAGCGTGCTTCGCATGGTGGAGCTGATCGAAAAGGCTGGCGTTCCCAAAGGCGTGGTTCAGGTTGCATGCGGGACAGGCCACGGCGTTGGCAGCGCGCTTGTCAAACATCCCGAAGTTGATGTGGTCGGCTTTATCGGCGGGACCGAGACAGGCAAACGGATCATGGCCGATGCTGCGCAGACTTTGAAGAAAGTCGGGTTGGAGCTTGGCGGAAAATCCGGAAACATCATTCACCGCTCTGCCGATATTGAGCGGGCTATTGATGGCTCTCTAATGGGTATATTCGCAGGCAATGGCGAGCAATGCCTTGCCGGATCGCGGATCCTTGTTGACGCTCCAATTGCCGATGCCTTCATCGAGGCGTTTACGGCGCGCGCTAAAGCGATGAAAATCGGCGATCCATTCGATGCCGCCACCGAACTTGGCCCGATGGCTTTCAAAAGCCATTATGAAAAGCTCATAGGTTTTGCTGACATTGCCCAAAGTGATCCTGCATACACCGTTCTGACAGGGGCAAAGCGCGCTGAAGGGTTCGATCAGGGCTATTTCTTTGCGCCAACCTTGGTTGAAACGGGCAGCAATCTGACCGATTTGTGCCAGCAGGAACTCTTTGGCCCATTCGCTGCTATCCAGCGCGTTGACGATTTGGATGATGCGATTGCCCGCGCCAACCAATCAGAGTTTGGCCTTGCCGCTTATATTTGGGCGGATGATCTCCCCGCTATGATGCGTGCGCGGCGAGAGCTGCGAGCGGGCACGATTTGGGTGAACACTCCTATGGCAAGGGACCTGCGCGCGCCATTTGGCGGCTATAAACAATCAGGTATTGGCCGCGATGGTTTGCCTGGATCGATTGAGCTGTTCACCGAGGAAAAGAGCACGTTGATCCCGCAAGAACCGTTGATGCTGCCAAAGCTGGGCAGTGGAACCTAAGCGAGCGTTTCAAGCTGGGCGATAATTTCCGCTTCGCTCACCACATCGGCGTATTTCGCTTCCATATCGAACAGGTTTGCCTCGTGCGGGTCATCGTGCCGGTCCCCCACTGCCTCGCGAACCACGGTTGTGATGAAACCATGCGACATGGAATCGACACACGAGGCGCGGATGCAGCCGCTTGTGGTGAGGCCTGTCAGGATGACATTATCAACGCCCATCGCGGTTAGGGTTGATGGAAGCGAGGTCCCGAAAAACGCGCTTGGATATTGCTTGGAGATAATCAGCTCATCATCATGCGGCTCAAGTCCCTTGGGCCAGGCTCCCATCGGGCTGCCTTTGATGAAATAGCGCAAAGGTTTGGCTTTCTCATAAAACCGCCCGCCATCCATCGCGCTTTCGTGATAAACGACATTGGTGAGGATGATCGGAACACCCGCTTTACGCGCCGCCTCGCGCACGCGCAGCGCGGATTGAAGCGTGTCTTCCACGCCTGCATACAAATCGCAGGTTTCGTCAAAATACCCCTCGACAAAGTCGATAAGGAGCAGCGCAGGTTTTTTGCCAAAGCCTGCCTTTTGGCCGTAAGCTTGGGCGTAATTGTCATCTAATCCAGTCATAACTTAGCGCCTTTGCACCATGGCTTGCCCCAATGCCAAGGGCAAAGCGGTGCTTGGTCATTCAACGGTTATTTGGACGGCCCTTTGTTCGCAAAGTACATACTGAGGAAGGGGGTGTAGGTGGGGCGCCTTGGGGGTGGTTTTCGGTGGGCGCTTAGCGAGGATACAAAAGCCCAGAACGAAGTTAGCAGCGGGTGGGCGAGTAGGAAAACGGGAGTTCTCATCGCAGGGCAAGTGCCAAGAGTGAGAGGAAAACTTCCAGGTTCATAGTCATTGTTTTTTCTCCCGCAGTCCTACGTGGGCGCTAAATGCCCCAGCGCTAATGAACGCTGACAGTCCCTTATCTTTGTTTTAAGCATCTGGTAACGGTCGCCACTCAGTTGCCTATTGTAGTATTCCGGCAACCACCCCAACCGCTTCTCAATCCCTGTTGTGATGGGATCATTAGTGATCTGCGCGGTAATCCGCTTCAACTTCACACCCTCCCCAAAGCTCGCTGCCAGATCGTCGGGATCGACTTTGGCGACACTGGTTGGATCCGCCTCATCCCCAAATGTCACCAGCATCGGCCAACCATCGCGGCGAATGGCTCCGCCGCGGCCCAGTGGCTTTACTGGCGGCAAGATTATCAGTTTAGGATTACGCTTCATCTCTGCGATGGAGCGCCGCACACCATCATCGCCGCTATATTTCGGTCCGAACAGATACATAATGCTGCCTGCCCAATCGACCTCTTTCTCCGACCACAAAAGCGCAAAGAGCGTTTTTCCGACGGGCAGATCAACAGCCACCGCTTCCCCTCGCGCACGAAACCGAACAGCTCCCGGAGTTGGTATGGAGTTGCGCCCGGAAACCCGGGTTTCAACCTCAATCACGCTGGAGCCGGTTTTAAGGCCCTCTGGCGTTTCCACTTCGACAGTTAAGCGGTAGCGATATGCAGGAGGGCTGCTTTCAGCACACCCCGCCAGCAGCACCGTGGCCAACAAAGCCCAAAACCCTACAATCATCCGCATAACCCGCGCCCCCTTCTGCTGCACTCAGGCCGGTAATCGCATGATTTGGTTGCGGTTTGGTATCCAACCACTCAGCCGCCGCCCATTTGTCATCCCTGCGAAAGCGGGGACCCAGGGTGCAACTTCCGGATTTAAGAAGCTGGGTTCCCGCCTTCGCGGGAATGACGGGGGAGGAGAGGAAGGGGAGAGTGATAAGAACGCACTTACGCAAACCCCGTTCGTGCTGAGCCTGTCGAAGCACGCGTTTTTAACTCATCCGCTAACTATCCAGAAAAGAGAGGCCCTTCGACAGGCTCAGGACAAGCGGGAAAAGCGGATTGGGTTTATCAAACCCATTATATCCCAGCGCTCAAACCTAGACACCGCCCCCCACCAGCGCTTACACTCTGCGCTTTCAATACCCGCAAGAAGAGCATTCCTCATCCCATGACAGCCTGGCGTTTTGCGGTCGATCGCGGTGGGACTTTTACCGATGTGGTGGCGCTGACGCCGGATGGCTCGCTGGTCACTGAAAAGCTGCTTTCTGAACATCCCGGCCAATATAACGACGCGGCGAGCGAAGGCGTGCGGCGGTTGCTTACACGGCACGGTGAGGGGCCCATTGCCGAGGTGCGCATCGGCACGACAGTGGCCACCAATGCTCTGCTTGAACGTAAGGGAGAACGGCTGACGCTCGCCATTACACAAGGCTTTGGTGATGCCTTGAAAATAGGCACGCAGGCGCGGCCCGAGATTTTCGCGCGCCATATCATCCTGCCAGAGCAGCTGCCTGAACGCGTTGTCGAGATTGATGAGAGGGTCAGCGCGGATGGCGAAACCTTGCGCGCGCTTGATGAGGCGCAGGCGCGCTTAAATTTTGAGCAGCTGCGCGATGAAGGCTTTGATGCGATTGCGATTATCCTGATGCATGGTTGGAAATATCGCGAGCATGAACAAAGGCTTGGCGCGATCGCGCGCGAGCTTGGCTTTGCGCAAGTGAGCGTTTCCCATGAGATCGCGCCGCTTATCAAACTGGTCCCGCGCGGGGATACGACAGCGGTTGATGCATATCTCTCGCCTGTTTTGAAACGCTATACAGACGGCCTTCAAAAGAGCCTGCCCAAAACTGAGGCACTCAAATTCATGCAATCCAAGGGCGGATTGGCGCAAGTGGGCGCGTTTCGCGGGAAGGATGCGATCCTGTCAGGGCCTGCGGGCGGCGTTGTTGGCATGGTCGCTGCGTCGGCTCCACTTGGGCATGACCGGCTGATCGGTTTCGATATGGGCGGGACGAGCACCGATGTCGCCCATTTTGCAGGCGAATTGGAGCTGACGGGTGAAAGCGTGGTCGCAGGCGTGCGCGTGGCCTCTCCCATGATGCAAATCCACACGGTGGCAGCAGGGGGCGGCTCCATCTGCTCGTTCGATGGCGCGCGGTTCCGGGTTGGGCCGGAAAGCGCCGGGGCCGATCCTGGGCCAGCCTGTTATCGCAAAGGCGGCCCGCTGACAGTGACCGATTGCAATCTGTTTCTTGGCCGGATTGATCCTGCCTTCTTTCCCCCGGTTTTTGGGGCCAATGGCGACGAGCCTCTTGATAATCAAGCTTCTCGAAATCGGTTAGAACAGGTGGCCGCCGCGCTGCCAGATGCGAAATCTTTGGAAGAGATCGCGATGGGTTTCCTCGATATCGCGGTCGATAATATGGCCAATGCGATTCGCAAAATCTCGGTCGCGCGCGGATATGATGTGACGCGCTATGCGCTGGCGTGTTTTGGCGGAGCAGGGGGGCAGCATGCGTGCAAAGTGGCGGACGCTTTGGGGATGGAGACCGTACTGGTGCATCCTTTGGCGAGTATTCTGTCCGCCTATGGGATTGGGATAGCGCCGGTAAAGGCGATCCGCGAAGTGAGCCTGATCCGGCCATTGGGTGATGGACTTGGCGATAAATTGGCGCTGCTCGAAAAAGAGGCAGCGGGCGCTCTGCTTGCTCAAGGTATTGAAGAAAAAGATATAGTTTTACGGCCTCGCGCGCGTTTGCGGTTCGATGGGAGCGACAGCGCGTTGTTGATCGCTTGCGGTGATGCCCAAAAAATGGACAGCGAATTTCGAGAGCTCCATCGGCAGCGCTTTGGCTATTCCGATGCCCAAAAAACAATCATCATTGAGGCGTTGAGCGTTGAGGCGAGCGGAACATCGGGCGGTCTGGGCGAAGCACGCGCTGAGCCAGAAATGGCGCTGGGTGAGGCCTCTGGCGCTTGGAGAACCGTTCAACGCGCGGCCATGGAAGAGGGCGAATGTGTGGATGGTCCTGCGCTGATTATCGATCCGGGATCGACGATTGTGGTGGAAGATGGTTGGCAGGCGCGCCTCGCGGATGAGGGCAGTTTGGTTCTGACGCGCATTGCGGCGGCGAAAAGGGATGTGGCCGCAGGGACAAAGGTTGATCCCATCCGGCTTGAGATATTCAACAACCTCTTCATGGCGATTGCTGAAGAAATGGGCGTCGTCCTGCAATCCACCGCGACTTCGGTGAACATCAAGGAACGGCTCGATTTCTCCTGCGCTTTGTTTGATAGGACCGGCGCTTTGATCGCGAACGCTCCGCATATCCCCGTGCATTTGGGATCAATGGGGGATTCGATTGCTCAGGTTATCGAACAGCGCGGTGATGCGAGGGATGGTCGGGGCTTTAAGCGCGGCGATGCCTATGTTTTGAACGATCCTTATCGGGGCGGCACACATTTGCCGGACATCACGGTGATCGTGCCTGTTTTTTATGCAGGTATAGGGGAAGAACCCCATGCCTTTGTCGCCGCGCGCGGTCACCATGCGGATATTGGTGGGATCGCGCCGGGCTCTATGCCGCCTGACAGTCGAACAATCGCCGATGAGGGCGTGCTGATCGATAATGTGCTGATGGTGGATGAGGGGCGCTTTTGCGAGGCAGAGGTTCGTGCGGTGCTCGGCTCTACCGAAAACCCCGCGCGCAATCCGGGTCGCAATCTGTCCGATCTACGCGCGCAATTGGCCGCCTGCACGCGCGGCGCGGATTTGCTCACAGGCGTCGTGTCCGATCAGGGGGCTGGCGTTGTCGAGGCGTATATGGGTCACGTCCTCGCCAATGCTGAAGAGAGCGTGCGGCGGCTGCTTGATGGCCTTGATGATGGCGAATTTGCTTATGAAATGGACAGCGGCGCTGTGGTAAAAGTCGCCATTCGCATTGACCGGGAGGCGCGGTCTGCTGTGTTTGATTTTACCGGGACGAGCGAGCAGCAGGAAAGCAATTTCAACGCCCCGCGCTCCATCACACGCGCAGCTTCGCTTTACGTTCTGCGCTCTTTAATCGACGATGCGATCCCGATGAATGATGGGTGTTTGCGGCCTGTCGAATTGGTGGTGCCTGAAGGCTCCATGCTCAATCCCGAGCCGGGCGCTGCTGTGGTGGCGGGCAATGTTGAGACAAGCCAGGTGGTGACCGATGCATTGATTGCAGCCTGCGGCAAGCTCGCGCCTTCCCAGGGGACGATGAACAATTTCACTTTCGGGAATGAGCGGCACCAGTATTACGAGACCATTTGTGGCGGATCGGGCGCGGGGCCAGACCATGACGGGACGAGTGCGGTGCAAACGCATATGACAAACAGCCGCCTTACCGATCCTGAGATACTGGAAACGCGCCTGCCCGTACGGCTTGATCGCTTTGCAATCCGGCGCGGATCAGGCGGCGAGGGCGCTCACAAAGGCGGCGATGGAGTAGAGCGCCGCGTGACTTTCCTTGAGGCGATGCGTGCCAATATGCTCGCCAATCGCCGCAAAGTGCCCCCGCGCGGGATTATGGGCGGCAGCGATGCCGCGCCGGGGCGTAACCACGTTGAACGCTCCGATGGCACGATCGAAGAATTGGACGCTTGCGCTTCTGCTGAAATGGCGGTGGGCGATACCTTTGTAATCCACACACCCGGCGGGGGAGGATTTGGTATTCCTCCCCAAAATGGGGAGGGGGACCACTCGAAGAGTGGTGGAGGGGTACCCAAAGGAAAATGAATATGATCGACAATAGACTGGGGCGCACACTCGGGCGCGTCTGCCCCTCCACCCCCGACCGATGGTCGGCGGTCCCCCTCCCCGGTTCGGGGAGGATTTGGTGATGGAAGACGTGAATTACTGGCCGCTTGCGGGCATTGCGATTGTTGTTGTCGGCTTTGCGCTGAAGTTTAACCCCCTGCTGGTCGTGGTGGGCGCTGCGGTGGCAACCGGGGTTTTGGCAGGGCTCGATGTCGTAGCTGTGGTCGAGGCTTTGGGAAAGGCCTTTAACGATAACCGTTATATCTCAGTCACTTGGATCATCCTGCCGGTTATTGGCCTGCTTGAAAGATACGGCCTGCAACAACGCGCGCGCGGCCTGATCGAGGGGATACGCGGGGCGACGTTTTCAAAGCTGCTCATATTCTATCTGGGTTTTCGCCAAGTCACAGCAGCGCTCGGTATGAAAGACATTGGAGGCCATCCCCAAGCGGTGCGGCCTTTGGTTGCACCCATGGCAGAGGCAGCGGCGGAAACCGCGCATGGGGACCTGCGCGAAAAGGACCGCGAAGAGGTCAAGGCTATGTCGGCGGCGACCGATAATGTGGGATTGTTTTTCGGCGAAGACATCTTCTTCGCGATCGCCTCCATCTTGTTGATCCAAGGTGTGTTTGAGGCAGCTGGCTATCCTCTCACCCCGCTCGAACTCTCCGTCTGGGCCATTCCCACGGCAATCTGTGCGTTTTTCATCCATGGCTGGAGGATTGACGCGCTCGACCGGCGAATTGGTGCAGGTAGGAGGGCGCGGCGATGATTACTTATGAATGGCTGTATATCCTTGCAGGCGTGTTTTTTGCGATCTGGGCACTGCTGAGCCTTAAAGACAAGCTCTGGGGCAACGCCGCGTTTTGGGGATTGCTTGCGACCAGTTTCTTTGGCGGGAGCCACTTTTCAGACTTGGAAAACGGCATAATCGTGCTCGCTATGGTTGCGATCGCCGGGCTGGGCGGTTTGAAGCGGTCGGATCCGCAAACCACCGGCGACGCTAGCCGTCAAAAACGCGCGATGAGCCTTGGCAATAAGCTGTTTGTGCCTGCTTTGATCGTCCCGTTTACCGCTGTGGTTGGCACGCTGCTCTATAACTTTACGCCTTTGGGAGAGACCGGCCTGTTCGAAGCGCGACGCGAAACTCTGCTTTTGTTCGGCATCGGCGTCGTCATCGCGCTTATTGTCGCAATTATCTGGCTTCGTCCGCCCGTAATGGCTCCCGCCGAAGAGGGTCGCCGCTTGCTCGATTCCATTGGTTGGGCTGCGATCTTGCCGCAAATGCTGGCCGCTTTGGGCGCGGTGTTTGCGCTTGCCGGTGTGGGAGAGATTATCGGCGGGGCGGCAGGCAGCGTTATTCCGGAAGGCTCCATCTTCCTCACCGTTGTCGTCTTCGCGCTGGGCATGGCGATTTTCACGATGATTATGGGCAATGCCTTTGCCGCTTTCCCGGTGATGGCCGCAGCGATTGGCATCCCCCTTCTGGTAGAGGGATATGGCGGCGATCCTGCTGTGATTGGCGCAGTCGGTATGCTCGCCGGGTTCTGCGGCACTTTGCTCACGCCAATGGCGGCCAATTTCAACATTGTGCCTGCCGCTTTGCTTGAACTGAAAGACCAGAACGGCGTTATCAAACAACAGGTTTGGACTGCGATCCCGCTTTGGGCGTGCAATGTGGCGATTATCTATGTCGGGGCGTTTCTCCTATGGAAATGACACCAAAAATTGCCGCGCGCTTTGCCAATATCGCGCTGGGGCATGTGGCAAAGCCGTATCCATACAAAGACGATCATGTGTTTGACGGTGAAGGGGATCTTCGCCTTCCCCAAACAGCGCATCCGTGCTTTTTCGGGAGCTTCGATTGGCATTCTTGCGTGCACAGCTGGTGGATGCTGCTGACCATTCGCCGCCTCTATCCTGACCTTCCCGAAGCACGCGCCATTGAAGACTTAGCGGAGAGCACTTTTACAGCCCAGAACATCGCACAAGAACTCGCTTATCTCGACCGTGCATCATCGCGCGGGTTTGAGCGGCCTTATGGCTGGGGCTGGCTGCTTTATCTGCATCACGAGGCCGCGCAGCACGGTGATAAGCCATGGGGCGATCGTCTTGAGCCGCTCGCCAATGCCTTTGCTGCGCGGTTTGCTGACTATCTTGGAATCCTAACCTATCCGATCACGGTTGGGACCCATTTCAACACCAGTTTCGCGCTATTCTTGGCGCGAGAATGGGCTGGGAAGCGCAGATCTGCCTTGCTCACGCAGATTGATACGTGGGCAATAGAGGCCTTTGGAGAGCGGCGGAACTACGCAGGGTGGGAGCCGGGCGGCGATGAATTCTTATCCCCCGTGCTCAGCGCAGCTCTGCTGATGAGCCGGGTGATGCCGCGCGATGAATTTGCTCCTTGGCTCAGCGCTTTGGTGATTGAGAACGGTTGGATTGACCGGGCATGCCACCCTGTCACCGTATCCGACCGAAGCGATGGCAAAATCGTCCATCTTGATGGGCTTAACCTGTCGCGGGGTTGGGCCTTGCGCGAAATCAACCAAATCTTGGGCGCACATGATAACTCTAACCTTTTGAAGAGCTGTGCAAATGCTCATCTCAATGCTGCCATGCCGCATGTGGCTGGCGATTATATGGGGGAGCACTGGCTGGCGAGCTTTGCGACGCTGGCGCTTATTGCGGGTCGCTAGCTGCGATGAGCTGCCTTTTGCTGTGGGCCAAGTGAATGTAAAATCCTGAAAAACTGTGAATTTTCAGTGCTGAGTTAAGTATTTCTCCTAGGCGCGCTGCTATGACAAGCTCTTAATCGAGGGCCAAGCAAATGCGCATTGCGAAGAAGTTTGACTTATCTCAGGCAGGAAAACGCTCTTATCGTTGGATAAAAGGAGCGGTGTGCCTTGGTGCCGCTGTCGCAGCAGCGCCCTCACTTGCCATGCCATTTACTTGCACTGGCGAGGTTTATCAGGTCCAATCGGGCCAGTTGCGCGTTTTTGATCCGACCATTTCAGCTTATGTCGACATTGGCCCGCAAAATGGCAGTTACAACGCGGCCGGTTTCAACAGTGCCGATAATTTTGGCTATGCGATGCAGGGTGACAATGTCATCCGCATTAATGGCGATGGCACGATCCAAAACGTGTTCACCGATGTGACCGTCTTCGACGGGACCAACAATGTCGCCGTGACATCATTTTCCGGTGATGTTGACGATAACAACACCTTTTGGGTCCGCTTTCGCAATTCGCAAAACCAAATGGTATCCATCGACCTTGCGACCGGGGCGACGCAGTTGCACACCATAACAGGCACCGTGCAGGCGGGTTCCGATATGATGTTCATCCGCGATGGCGGGGTGCCGTATATCCTCTATGTTCAATCAGGCAGGATAAGCCGGGTCAATCTCAATACTTTTGTATCGACTAGGGCTACCGTCAGCGGACTGCCGGGCGGCGGTTTTGGCGCGCAATGGACCGATGCGAATGGGCGCATCTTTGCCTTTCGAAATTCTGATGGCCGCTTTTATGAGATCTTTAATCCGCTCAGCGCGTCTCCGACCGCGTCGCTTGCCGGACAAGGTGACCCCAGCAACAACAATGACGGGTTCTCTTGCCCTCAAGCGCCTTTCCCAAACCTCCCGCCTGTTGCGCAGGATGATGATTTTACGACGCCGTTTGAGACTGCGATTTCTCGCAATGTCCTGATTGACAACGGTAACGGCGTTGATTTTGATCCCGAAGCTGGACCGCTTGTGGTTGATACGACACCGGTTACTGGCCCTTCCAATGGGAATGTGGTGATTTCAGCCAATGGCGATTTCACTTACACTCCTGATCCGGGATTCTATGGCACAGACACGTTTGTGTATCGCATTTACGACCAAACCGGCCTTCCAGATACTGCCACGGTAACAATCACGGTTCCCGCACCGCCGATCGATCTGGTGACTGTCAAAACACTGGCATCAGGCAATTCGAACCCGCAAGTGGGTGATACGGTCACATTCTTGATCACAGTCACGAATAATGGCCCTGCAGACGCGACTGGCGTGTCTGCCACCGATTTGCTGCCCGCAGGCCTTACGCCGACAGCGAACAATGGGAATGTCACGGCTGGCAATTACAATCCGGGCTCAGGCCTATGGACTATCGGCACGCTTGCCGATGGCGCGAGCGTCACGCTTACGATTGAAGGCACCGTTGATCCCGCGGCAGGTGGCACGATCTTGGAAAATGTCGTGACCAAAGCGGAAGGCGATCAAACCGATCCAACCGATAGCGGCAATGATCTGATGGAAGGTATTGTTATCTTCCCGCTGACCTTGCTTGCCAATTCCGACACATCGAATGATATTGTCAGCGGTGTTGGTGAACCCAATGCGCTGAGCCTGTTTGACAATGATACTTTGGGCGGAAATCCGGTTGTGCCAGCGGATATGACATTGGCAGTGGCATCAGGGTCTACTCTCCCGCCAGAACTGACGTTTGATCCGGTGACGGGGATCGTCGGCGTTGCGCCTGGTACGCCTGTTGGGGTTTATTCTTTCGATTACGAAATCTGCGAAATTGCCATTCCTTCGAATTGCGACACGGCCACTGCGACGGTGCCTGTGGTTGCCAACCCGATTGATGCAACAGATGAGTTTGCTTCCGGCATTTTGGGTGCACCGGGCGCGAGCGGAGTGGTGAATGCTTTCAATGGCGACACAGTTGCAGGCGCGAGCGCTACTTCCTCGAACGCAACTCTTGCAGTCGCGGCGGGCAGCACATTGCCAAGCGAGCTGACATTCGACACTTCGACTGGGGATGTTGGTGTTGCGCCGGGCACGCCGGCCGGATCGTACAGCTTTGAATATGAACTGTGCGAGGCCGCCGATCCGGACAATTGCGACATCGCAACGATAACGATTGTTGTGATTGAATCGGAAATTATGGCGAATAATGACGCGCTGGCTGATGTTGTAGGCGCGACCGGCTCTGGCAATGCCGGTGATGCTATTGCCAATGACACTTTGAACGCGGCTCCGGTTGCTGTTGCTGATTTGGACGTGACAGTGACTGCGCCTGCGACGCCCTTTTCTCCTGGTGCTACAGTGCCGGTGCTCAATCCGGCCACGGGGATCGTTTCTGTACCTGCGGGAACACCAGCCGATAGCTATGCGATCGGATATCGCATTTGCGAGAGCATCAACCCAACCAATTGTTCTGACGCGATCATCACGATCAATGTGACCGCTGCTCAAATCATCGCAGTGGATGATACAGCGAGCGGCATTGATGGGCTTGCTGGTGAACCCAATGCGCTTAACGTTCTTACAGACGACACATTGAACGGTGCGCCCGCCACAACAGGCAATGTTACGATTACTGTCGCATCAGGTTCCACTGTGCCGCCTGAGCTGACATTTGATCCATCGACCGGTGTTGTGGGAGTAGTCGCTGGGACGCTCGCAGGTTCGTATTCGTTTGATTACACCATTTGCGAACAGCTCAATCCGAACAATTGTTCAACCGCAACGGCAACCGTCGATGTGGCCTCTGATCCGCGTCTGGAAATGATCAAGGAAGCTGATGACACCGAATTTGTGACGGTCGGTCAGGTCATCACCTATACCTACACCGTAACCAATACAGGCAATGTTGCGATCAATGGCGTCGTGGTGACAGACAGCCACAATGGCGCAGGTCCCGCGCCTGTGCCCGGCAATGAGGTGCTGCTGACAGATGCCGCCCCCACAGGCGATTCAACCGATGCAGGTCAGAACGGCACTTGGGATAGGCTGGCACCGGGAGACACCGTGACATTCACAGCGCAGTACACCGTGTTGCAGGCTGATATCGACAATCTGCAATAGGTGGGTGGGCCGCTTTATCGCTGGCTCAACCGCATTGCTCCAGCATTGCGCGCACAGGCTTTGCGTTGTTTTCGATGTCGTATTGCGAGAGATCGCCGCTCGCTTCGTATTGGGTGAAAATAGCGTTGGCCTCTGCCAGGCCAGAGCATGCCGTCTGCATATTTCCAGTCTCCAGATAAAGCTGGGTAACTTCTTTTAGAAGCACTGCCAAAGCTAGCTCTGAGCCGACATTGTTGCCGCTTCTTTTGCGGATTGTCCGATTGATCGCAATAGCTTCATCAGCGATGGTGATCGCGGAAGTGGACCTTCCCATTCGATGAAGACTGCGCGAAAGGGGGCTCTGCAAAAGCGGCTTCAGCTCTAGCCACCCGATATCGTTGGGGTTTGCTTTAATTGCTTCATTAAGGTCGGCGAGACCAGTTTGCGCCACTTCAGCGGCCTCTTCCCAGCGTTCAAAATCGTGAAGCATATCAGCCAAATTCCAGGTCTGGATCGCTTGGTTGCGGCGCGCCGCTTTTCGCGCTTCGCCTTCCGCTTTGGTCAAAAGCGACTGTGTAAGAGAAAGAACAGCGCGGATTTGTTCAACCGCCTCGTCAGGCCGGCCTGTGTAGCGATAGACTTCCGCCTGCTGACGCATTGATGCAGAAACAGCATTTATCACGTCCGGAGTGCCTCGCATTTCTTCTGAAAGCGCCTCGAAACGTTCAATTCCCACGGCATAGGCTTCACCCGCTTTCTCAAGGTCGTTCTGCCAACCATAAGCATCCCCAAGAGCCCTTGGTGCCGCAACGAGGATTGAGGCAACATCCGCATTTTTGGGTTGCAAGTCGCCTAGGACTTTCATCGCCAAATCAGCGCGTTTATATCCCTGATCGCTATCGCCATGCATGTAGAGACTTTGAAAGGCGAGCTGTGTCAGCGCTCTGCCGTAGGCGAATTTAGTATCGGGGTCATTGGGCTGCTGCTTGTAAAGCTCATCGAGGGTTTCCAGTGAACGTTGGGCATAGAGTTTTGCCTGCTCAGGGTCGCCAATATGGTTGCCGCTGGCACCGCCAGTGATTTCACTCATGCGGAGCCAGCCATTGCCGATATCTCGCCTTACGTCGGAAGGCACGCCGTCCCCTGCACCCAGCGCATCGAGATAAAAGATCGATTTATCAACGATGGCCTCGCGCACCTCGATTGTCCCATCGATAGGAACAAGATCGTCATACACATCGAACAGCTGAAAATTTGCCAGATCGCGCACAGCATCAAAGCGTTCTTGTGCCAATTGGCGAGCTTCGCGTTCATTGCCAAAAGCAATGACAAGCGCAGTTATGCTGGTCACAACAATTGCCGTGATCCCCGCAGCCACTGCCACAGGTGCCCAGTTGCGGCGAAAGAATTTTGCCGCTTTATAGCTGCCGCCTCCAGCAAAAGCTTGCACGGCATGACCTGTTCGAAAACGCCTCAAATCATCCGCCATTGCTGCGACCGACGCATATCGATCATCGGGGTCATAAGCCGACGCCATCGCTGTGATCGCATTCAATTCAGGGTCATTTTGATCGCTGAGCAGAAATTCTGCAATTTTTCCAAGAGCATAGATGTCAATCGCGAGATTGGACGAAGAGCCGGCTGCATGTTCGGGCGCTTTAAAGCCCGGCGTGCCGCTTTGCCCTGTTTCGATTGGGTTTTTATCTGGCGAAGATTGCAAACTGGATATGCCAAAATCAATCAGCTTGGCGCCGCTATCTGTATCGACAATCACATTTTCTGGCGTCAGATCGCGGTGGATGACAAGCCTAGAATGCGCAAATTCGAGCGCTTGCATAATCTGATCAAGAACAGTCAATCTTTGGCCAAGCGATGGGCGGTCTTCTTCAAACCAGCTTCGCAATGATCGGCCTTCGACCAATTCCATGATGAGATAGGGCCAACCATCTTCGGTTTCGCCACCATCAAACAGTTTTGCGATCCCGGGATGGTTCAGACTGGCGAGCGTTTGCCGCTCATAATTGAAGCGCTCGATATACCGATCAGACAAAGTGCCAGTGAGCACCATTTTGATAGCGACTTCATGATCAAAATCGCCTGCGTCGCGCTCTGCCCGGAATACCAATCCCATTCCGCCTCGCCCGATTTCCTCAACGATACGGTATGCGCCCACTTTATCGGGCTTGGGTATGGTATCGGGAGAATAGGCCGTTGCGCCCCCGGTCATAAACGACCCGCCGCCCTCTTCATGCGCTGCCAACAGTTCTTTTGCCCGGGCTTTAACCGCTGCGCTTGCATTAGGCGCGCTGGCAATCGTGTCTTTCCGTTGTTCTTCGGACAGTTCGAGCACGCTTTCAAACAGCGTAAGCGCTGCAAGTTCATCATTGCTGGTTAACTTTGCCACATAACCCCCCTGTTGCCCCATAGGCGGAGTTCAAAGGTAAAACGGCTCAGATTAACGCGTCAATTGGCTAAAAGGTGAAAACGCTACATGGGCTGGCCTCTTCTAACAGTGCCACGGTGCCTACCCTTCGGCGCAAATTAACGAATTCCCAGTACACCCGCACGCGGGTCGGGCATGTGAAAACGCCTTGGGGTTAAATGCTAATAAATTAACCTTGTTCGTTAGCGGAACCTTTCAAGTCCTCCGCTTATCGAGGCATTCACAAGCAATGAGTGTATGTGATGCCTAACCTAAAGAATCTTCTCTCAAACGACAGCGGTAATGTCCTCTACATGACCGCAATCTCGATGATTCCGCTTTTCGCGATGATCGGGAGCGGTGTTGATATTGGACGGTCTTATATGGCGCAAAACCGGTTGCAGAATGCTTGCGACGCAGGGGTTTTGGCAGCGCGCAAAACTCAATCAAACAACAATATTCTTCAAGACGCATCTGCGATTGAGGCGGGCGAAGACTTCTTTGATCACAACTTTGCAGACGGGTCGTTTGGTGTCGCGACTGGCGAGGACACATTTGTTCTTACACGAGGCGAGACGCCGACCTCGGTCAAGGGTACGGCCTCTGTCAACGTGCGCAACGTGATTATGCAGGTTTTCGGGTTTGAGCAGATCGCCGTTAACGTCGAATGCGAAGCCGATATCGATGCGCAGAACACCGATGTGATGATGGTCTTGGATACAACCTTGTCTATGCGTACAAATTTGAACGGCGTTCGCAAAATTGACGCGCTTAAAGACGCAGTTGAACAGTTTTATGAGATTGTCCAGGCAGGCTATGTGCCCGGGCGCAACCGCATCAGATATGGTGTCATGCCCTATGCTGGTACAGTCAATGTGGGGCAAATCCTTATTGATGCAGATCCGTCTTGGGTCGTCGGTGCGGATCCTAATCTTGACACGACGCACGAATATCATACGCGTACATGGAATGGATCGAGGTATGACATTGGTCCCCAGACCTTGGACGTCAGCGACTATGTCGCCTCCATTGATCCGCTAGAGCCGCAGGCTTCGGTTCCTGGAACTCAAAACCCCACGCTTTCCAGCCGCTGGACGGGCTGCATCGAAGAACGTGCGACATATCATGTTGGCGCGAACGATCTGTTCCTTGATACCGATGACGCGCTCGATATGAATATCGATCTCGCTCCGACATCTGATTACGATACGCGTTGGCGGCCCTTTTGGCTCGATGTTTCTCGGCGAGCCAACGGTAACGCTCCGCGCACGGTCTCGAACTGCCCAGATCCCGCACGCAAAATGGGTGAGGTTCTGAGCTGGGATGATGGCACATCGAACAGTTTTTCCAGCTACATCAACAATCTCGATATGGCTTGGGGAACGGACCAAATTGCAGGTCTTGCATGGGGCGTCCGTTTTATGTCGCAAGACGGGTTGTTCGCCGCTGAAAACGCAACCGCTCCAAATGGTCAGCCGATCACTCGCCACCTCGTCTTTATGACAGATGGCGAACTCGCCTATCATAATCAGACTTACAACATCTATGGGATGAATGAAGCGGACGGGCGCTTCGCTCCGACAGGCAACAATCGCAATGCTATGCGCTCGCGTGGCTATAATCGCATGGAATTCATGTGCGATATGATCAAAGCCAAAGGTATCACCATTTGGACTGTTGAATTCCAAAACGATGCGACCGTTACCGGCAGTTTGCTCGATTGCGCATCCTCGCCAGACCACGCTTTCCCTGCAAGAAACGCCGAAGAGCTCAACGCGGCATTTGGCTCCATTGCACAAAACATTGCTGGATTGAGGTTGCTTTGATCCGCTCTGTCTTGCCTTTGATACAGCGCCTTGCGCGCGATGAAGACGGTGCGTCTCTGGTCGAACTGGCGATGG
>JBCAZT010000030.1:0-25531 GCA_038532855.1 Pseudomonadota bacterium | reverse complement strand
GAAGGACTGTTGCAGGTTATCCATGGCGACAAAGAAATGGTCGATGCGATTATCGATCATCCCGATATCCCAGCGATCAGCTTTGTCGGCTCGTCCGACATCGCCCAGTATATCTATTCGCGCGGCACCGCGAATGCGAAACGCGTGCAAGCTTTTGGCGGGGCGAAGAACCACGGCATTGTGATGCCTGACGCTGATCTTGACCAAGTCGTTGGCGATCTGGCTGGCGCAGCGTTTGGCTCAGCTGGTGAACGCTGCATGGCCTTGCCTGTCGTCGTACCAGTTGGCGAAGACACCGCTGAGAAACTCAAAGAAAAGCTGATCCCCGCGATCAATGCTTTGCGCATTGGCGTCTCAACCGATCCCGATGCACATTATGGCCCTGTTGTAACGCCAGAGCACAAAGCCCGCGTCGAACAATGGATCACCACAGCAGAGGAAGAAGGCGGCGAGATTGTTGTCGATGGTCGCGGCTATACGCTTCAAGGTCACGAGAAAGGCTTTTTCATAGGCCCCACTCTGATCGATCACGTGACCCCGGCCATGAAAAGCTATCAAGAAGAGATCTTCGGCCCTGTCCTCCAAATGGTGCGCGCCAATGATTTTGAAGAAGCTTTGCGGCTGCCTTCTGATCACCAATACGGAAACGGCGTCGCAATCTTCACGCGCAATGGCCACGCCGCGCGCGAATTTGCAAGCCGCGTTCAAGTGGGCATGGTGGGCGTCAATGTGCCGATCCCAGTACCTGTGGCATACCATTCGTTTGGCGGATGGAAGCGGTCTGGCTTTGGCGATATTGATCAATACGGCACCGAAGGTTTGGCGTTCTGGACCAAGATCAAAAAGGTCACCCAGCGCTGGCCCGATGGCGGCGGCGATGGGTCAAACGCATTTGTGATCCCGACTATGGGCTAAGCGGAAAAGCGGTGATAGGGTTGGGTTATGACACAATCCTATCGCACTGCTTTCGCCTCCCTCTCTTTGGGCCTTGCACTGGGTCTCACATCGGGCCTTACCGCAGCGCCGCTGGCCGCGATCCCGGATCGTTTTCACGGCACATGGGATGATGTCGCAAGCGATTGTTCCACCAATTCCGATGCTCTTTTGCGCATTTCAGCCAGCGAAATGCGGTTTTATGAATCGGTAAGCAAAATCACCAAGGTCGAAGCCGATGGCGATGCGATTATCGTCACCACGCTTTCATCAGGCGAAGGCGAGACATGGGAATCAGCCCTCCGCTTAAGCATCACGGGCGACACGCTTTCGATGAAAGTCGTGGGCGCAGCATGGGGCCCGTTTGAGCGCAAGCGCTGCCCTAATCTTGAAGGGTAAGAGGTTGCGCGCTTGGATTGCGACATTCCTTGCGCTGGTTCTTACAGCGTGCGCCGCGTCACCCCAATCTGTGGCGCAAGACAATTCGATGCCTGTGACCGCAGCAAAGCGCATCGCCTTTACATTTGATGACACACCGCGCCATGCAGGCGCGTTCTTCACCGAAGATGAGCGCACGCGCCTGATGATAAAAGCCTTGCGCGATGGCGGGGCCCGGCAAGGAGCCTTCTTCATCAATCCGGGCAAGATACCCGAACGGCCCGGAGCCGAAGCGCGTATCGCAGCTTATATTGAGGCTGGGCATGTCATAGCCAATCACACATTCAGCCACCCTCGGTTATCGCGCACGGAAACGGGCGAATATATCGCTGATATCGACCAGGCCTCCCAATGGCTTTCGGGGCGCGAAGGCACCCGCGCATGGTTCCGCTATCCCTATCTCGATGAAGGGCGCAATGACAAATCCAAACGCGATGCGGTGCGTGATGCGCTAAAGGCGCGCGGTCTTATCAATGCCAGCCCAACGGTCGATGCCTCCGATTGGTGGATCGACAGCGCTCTTGGCAAAGCCGAGCGCGAGGGGAAAGCCTACGATCAGGCAGCTGCTGGACGCGTGTTTGTCGAAGTTCATGTGGAGGCGGCAGAGTTCTACAACGCCTTGGCATTGGAAACTTACGACAGGCCCATCGTGCACAATATCCTGCTGCACGAAACCGATTTGTCAGCGCTGTTTCTGGGCGATTTGATTGCGGCTTTGAAAGAGGCCGGATGGACGATTGTGACCGCCGATGAGGCGTTCGCTGACCCTGTTTACAAGGGCGCGCCCGATGTTCCTTCGGCGCAAGGGACTTTGGTGGAGCTTGCAGCATGGCACAAGGGGATCGGATCGCAGCGCTGGTATCCGGGCAATGATACGAAGCTTCTGGAAAAGCGATTTAACGAGCAAGTTCTGGGCAAAGACGAACAATGACCACCCGCCAACGCACCACTTCCGGCTCTCCATACGAGGCGCAATTCGGCTTTTGCCGCGCAGTGCGGGAAGGCAATCGCATCATTGTCGCAGGCACTGGCCCAGTCGAAGATGATGGCTCCACCACGCCCGGCGATGCTGCCGCGCAGGCTGAGCGATGCTGCGATCTTATCTTGGCGGCTATCGAAGAATTGGGAGGCGAGGCAGAAGACGTCGTGCGCACTCGGATGTTTTTGACCGACCCCGCAGACCAAGACGCGGTGGGCGAGGTGCACAAAATCTTCTTCGGCGCCGCCAATCCCGCTGCCACCATGGTGGGCGCTGCATGGCTGTGCCGCCCGGAATGGAAAGTGGAGATCGAGGCGGAGGCGGTTATCTCAACCTAGCGACAATGCCGGCGGTGAATGAACCGATGAAGCCAGCATGGCGCCAGCCACACTCTCCATCAGCTCATTCACATCCGCCATTGCGTCGAGTTCCTCATTCGACAAAAGCACGCGCGGTTCTTCGCCCGTTTCGCTTATCAGGATGCTGGGCAGCGTCACTTCACGCGCTCCGCCTGTGCCCAAAGCCGGAAAATCCTCGGTAAAATCATCGCGGTGGTAAAAATCCACCTGCGCATCCAAAGCCTGCCAAAACTCTTTCCAATCGCCCCGCATCGACACCGCGCCATATGTCAGCGCGCATAGCGAGCAGGGGTAGCTTTCGGGGAAAAGCTGCTTTTGCACCGCATGCTTCAGCGCTTCGATCAGGCCTGTATCGGCATTGTAGACGCAAAAGAGGCGAGTTTTTGGCTGGTTCATGCAACCTTATACGAATGAGAGCGCTGTTTGGTTACATCGCGTAGATCATTTATCGAAGATAATCTGCGGAGTGCCAGTGACAGACCATGGAGTGTTCAGCCCGGCACGCGCTCCGCCACCAAGGATATAGATGCGCGCGCCTACAGCTGCCGTTGCAAAGCCATGGCGCGGTTGGGGCACTTTTGGTTCTTCACGCCACCCTTCGTCCCAATCTGCAAGATTGAGCGAATAATGATCCGCCAAAACGGTTCCGCTGTCCAAGCTTTCCCCACCAAAAACATGCAATCGGCCATCCACCACCGCTGCACCGTGCCCGCCCAGCTCAAACGGGGCATGGGGCAAAACGCTCCATGTGTCCTTTGCAAAATCATAGGCCTCGACAACAGTGGATGCATCGCCAAGGGACGGACTTCTGCCGCCTGTCACGTAGAGCCGCGCATCATCCATCGCGACCGCATGCGAATGGCGCGGTGTTGGCATCGGGCTTTTAAGCGACCATTCGCTGGTCGAAAGGTTGTAATGATGACTAGTGGCAACCGTCTCCCCGCCGCTTTCTCCGCCAATTAGAAACAATCCATCATCGCGGAACACCATCGCGTGCTGGCCCAAAGTCGTCGGCAATTTGGCCAATTCTTGCCAGCCAGCACCGTGATCTGCCGGATCAAGAGCAAACAGCGCAGCATCGGGATCAGCATTAAAAGGAAGGCTGGAATACCCGCCACTTGCGAAAATGCGTGTCCCGCTGGCTGCCATGGCAACGTGATGTAAGCTGCGCGGCAGATCGGGGCATTCGCGCCATTCGCTTGCCCGCGTATCATAGGCCTCGCAGCTTTTCAGCGTGCGGAAAAACCCAATTCCGCCAGCAGTGTAAATCGTGCCATCATGAGTGGCTGCGTGGATCTCAGACCGGGGCTCAGACATGTCATTATCACCCACCATAAAGGTAGGAGCGAGCCACCAGACAACCCCCGCCAGAAAGGCAATCGCAACCATCGTAAGAATGGCGATACGCAAAGTTTCATTCCCCTTTGTCTCAGACTAACCGCAATCGCGCCGGGACTCCTAGCAAAAATCCCAAGGTCTATCCCTTTAATAACCGCACAAGGGGGGCTAAATAATCGCGCATGCAGGGACAATTTTCACTCACAGACGATCAACTTGCCATTCAAGAAATGGCGCAGCGTTTCACCGCTGACCAGATCACGCCGTTTGCAGCCGAATGGGATGAGAAGCACATCTTCCCGGTTGATACGATTAAGCAATCAGCAGAGCTTGGCTTTGGCGCGATTTATGTGTCTGAGGAATCAGGCGGCATCGGGCTTGGAAGGCTAGAAGCGGCGCTGATTATGGAGGCGATGGCTTACGGCTGCCCCACCACATCTGCGTTTATCTCGATCCACAATATGGCCGCGTGGATGATCGATGAGTTTGGCGGACAGGAATTAAAAGACCGCTATCTGCCGGACCTTATCGGGATGGAGAAGATTGCCAGCTATTGCCTGACAGAGCCGGGCAGCGGATCGGATGCGGCGGCGCTTAAGACCACAGCTCGCCGCGATGGCGACGACTATGTTTTGAACGGGACCAAGCAGTTTATCTCAGGCGGCGGCGTTAATGATGTCTATGTTTGCATGGTCCGCACTTCCGATCACAAAACCAAGGGCATTTCGTGTCTGGTCATCGACAAGGACACGCCCGGCGTTTCCTTCGGCGCTCCTGAGAAGAAACTGGGCTGGAACGCTTCGCCCACCGCGCAAGTCATCTTTGAGGACGCGCGCGTGCCTGTCGCCAACCGGGTTGGTGATGAGGGAGAGGGCTTCCGCTTTGCGATGATGGGCCTTGATGGCGGGCGTTTGAATATCGGCGCATGTTCGCTGGGCGGCGCGCAAAGGTGCTTGGATGAAGCGATCACCTACACCAAAGATCGAAAGCAATTCGATCAGCCTGTTGCCGATTTCCAGAACACGCAGTTTATGCTGGCTGATATGGCGACCGACTTAGAGGCCGCACGCGCCCTCCTCTATCTCGCCGCTGCCAAAGTGACCGACGGCGCGCCCGACAAATCCCGCTTTTCTGCCATGGCAAAAAGGCTTGCGACCGATAATGGCAGCAAGGTCGTTAACGACGCGCTGCAACTCTTCGGCGGCTATGGCTATTTGCGCGACTACCCGATTGAACGGTTCTGGAGAGACCTGCGCGTGCACTCGATCCTGGAAGGCACCAATCAGGTGATGCGTATGATCGTGGGCCGGGATTTGCTGCGGCAGTGAGTACGGACTTGCAAATCCTCCTCCACCTGGAGAGGGGAACCATGCAGAGCATGGTGGAGGGGCTTGCTGAGTCGCTCTACGCAGAAATATGCCGGATATTGGCGAGAGGGCCCCCTCCACCACTTGCAGTGGTCCCCCTCCCCGTGTCCGGGGAGGAATTATGACCCAAGACGTTCTAACCCGCACCAATGGCCCCATTGGTCACATCACTCTTAACCGGCCCAAGGCACTCCACGCGCTGACGCTCGATATGTGCCATGCCATGTCGAATGCGCTCACTGTTTGGGCAGAGGATGACGCGATCGAGGCAGTGATACTCGACCATGCCGATGGATCTCGCGGCTTTTGCGCTGGCGGCGATATTGCGTTCCTACGCGATTCTGCGCTCAATGATGGCGGGGTTTCAGGGCGGAAATTCTTCCACGATGAATATCAGCTCAATCATCAAATGTTCACGTACAAAAAGCCGATTGTGGCGTTCATGGACGGCATCACAATGGGCGGCGGCGTAGGCATTGCGATGCCTGCGAAATTCCGCGTCGCGACCGAGAACACAAGGTTCGCAATGCCAGAGACCGGCATTGGTCTGTTCCCCGATGTGGGCGGCGGCTGGTATCTCTCGCGCCTTGGTGGGCGGATTGGTCAGTTTCTGGCGCTGACAGGCGCGCGGCTTGATGGAGCAGAAGCTTTGTGGGCGGGCCTTGCGACGCATTATGTGCCGAGCGACATGCTCGCTGAGATCAAAGAGCGCATCATCGAGCGCCCTAGCCGCATTCGCGGTATCCTTTCCGAACCCGTCGGCACCCCGCCTGATGCACGGATTGAGAAAAACGCGCTCAAAATCGCCAAACACTTCGCCTCTGACAGTGTCGAGGAAATCGGTGCCAGCTTGGAAGCGGCAATCGAAGAAGGCGATGACTGGGCGGTGAAAGAGCGCGACACGCTGGGCACAAAATCGCCCCAAACCTGTAAGGTCGCGATGCGCCAACTCGCGGAAAGCGCCAAGCTCACCGATTTTGCCGACAATATGGCGATGGAATACCGCATCGCATCGCGAGTCCTCACGAGGCCCGATTTTGCCGAAGGGGTGCGCGCGGTCATCACGGATAAGACCAACGATCCCAAATGGGATCCGGCAACGCCCGAGGAGGTGAGCGAAGAGCTGATCGACAGCATCTTTGCCCCCCTGCCCGATGGTGAGGAGTGGAAGCCTTTGTAATCCTTCCCGAAACGGGGAGGGGGACCGCCCCGGACCTGTTCCGGGGTGGTGGAGGGGCAGGCGCCCTTCCGAAAGACGTAAAAATTCTGACCAGCGGCAGGTGCCCCTCCACCATGCTGCGCATGGTCCCCCTTCCCCGCTGGGGAAGGATTATTGGAGAGAAAAATGACCTACGAAACGATTCTCGTCGAACCCAATGCCCAAGGAAACACCGGCGTTACGCTCATCACGCTCAACCGGCCCAAGGCGTTGAACGCTTTGAACAGCCAAGTGCTCGATGAATTGATCCAAGCTTTCGCCGCGTATCAGGCGGATGACAGCCAGCTTTGCGCCGTGCTGACAGGCTCAGGCGAGAAAGCTTTCGCCGCGGGCGCTGATATTAAAGAGATGAGCGAAAAGGCGGCAGCGGATTTTTACCTCGATGATTTCTTTGCGCCCTGGACCTCCGAAATCGTCAAAAAAACCCGCAAGCCGTGGATCGCAGCGGTCAATGGCTTTGCGCTGGGCGGCGGGTGCGAGCTTGCGATGATGGCAGATTTCATCATTGCCTCTGATAATGCGAAATTCGGCCAGCCGGAGATCAAGCTGGGCGTGGCTCCCGGAATGGGCGGATCGCAAAGGCTCACCCGCGCGATTGGCAAATCGAAGAGCATGGAAATGTGCCTAACAGGCCGCATGATGAGCGCTGAAGAGGCTGAACGCGCGAACCTGATCGTGCGGGTTGTGCCGCAAGCGGATTTGATCGCAGATGTCTTGAAAACCGCAAGCGTGATCGCCGGAATGCCGCCCATGGCCACAATCGCGAATAAGGAAATGGTGAACTCCGCCTTTGAAATGACGCTCGACCAAGGCTTGATCGTAGAACGCCGCATCTTCCAGATCCTCACTGCGAGCGAAGACAAGGCAGAAGGAATGGCCGCGTTTATTGAGAAGCGCGAGGGCGTGTGGAAGGGGCGTTGAACGAATTCTTAGTCGGTTCAGCGATCTCGGCTGGATTTCTGATCCTGGCTAGATTGCGTTTTAAAGACTGGTCGGGAGAGGTTGACGTGTTCACGGGATCAGACGCACCCAATTGGATCCTAGATTTCGTGCGGGTATTGCTTCGATTGGAACCCCATTTTTACGTATTTATGGCAGGTGCGATTGGCGGCATCACGGCGATGCGCATTGCCAGTTAAGAAGCCTGAAAGCCTGTCGAAGGGCCGCTAGACACCCACGTCATCCCAGCGAAAGCTGGGATCTCTTGCGGCTATGTCTTACCTGCACGGACAGCGATCTCAGCTTTCGCTGGGATGACGCTGAAGGACATGAAAATCGCGCCCACCTCTCAAAACTCGTCATTGCGAGGAACGCAGTGACGCGGCAATCCACGGTGTTATATATCGGCTAAAATACGGGCTATGGATCGCCGCGCGGTTTCACCGCTCGCGATGACGAAGGAAGAGGAAACACTCATGAAAATAGCCTTTATCGGCCTTGGCAATATGGGCGGCGGGATGGCTGCTAATTTGGTGAAAGCGGGCCATGATGTGCGCGCTTTTGATTTGAGCGAGGACGCGCTTGCCGCTGCGAGCGAGGCCGGATGCACCACATTCACCAGCGCCAAAGAGGCCTGCGCGGATGCAGAGGCGGTTGTCTCCATGCTGCCCAATGGGGCCATTGTGAAATCGGTTTTCGAGGCGGACGTTATTGGTACAGCTCCCAAAGGCGCGGTGTTTCTCGATTGCTCCACCATTGATGTCGCGACCGCGCGCGCGGTGATCGAAAGCGCCCAAAGCGCGGGCTATGACATGGTCGATGCACCCGTTTCAGGCGGGATTGCAGCGGCGGGTGGTGGGACGCTCACCTTTATGGTGGGCGGTTCTGAGCAAGCTTTCACCCGCGCCGAACCGATCCTCTCCGCTATGGGCAAAGCGGTGATCCACGCAGGCGATGCGGGCAATGGACAGGCCGCGAAAATCTGCAACAACATGCTGCTTGCGATCCAGATGATCGGAACGGCAGAAGCGTTTTCGATGGCGGAAAAGCTGGAGCTCGATCCGCAGACATTCTACGATATTTCCAGCGTATCCTCGGGCCAGTGTTGGTCGATGACAAGCTATTGCCCGGTGCCCGGAGTTGGCCCGCAAAGCCCTTCGGACAATGATTACCAAGGTGGCTTTGCCTCTGCGCTAATGCTCAAAGATTTGCGCCTTGCGATGGAGGCGGCGGATGCTTCGGGCGCGGCGACGCCTTTGGGCAAACACTCACAGGAGATTTACGAGGCTTTTGCCGAGGAGAATGGCGGGTTAGATTTTTCCGCGATCATAAGAACGCTCTGATCCTCCCCCGCTGGGGGAGGATTAGCTGTTTATCTCGGCAATCACCTGTTCCAGCCAATCGCGCGGCGCTTTTCTGCGTCCGATATCGGCGACAAATTCCTGACCTCGCGCAACCGAGCGCAACTTGCCTCCCCTGATCCAACGATCTGCGCGGTCGTGATAGGACAATCCGCCCCGTTTGAGCCAATAGGGACGCTGCCACAGGCTCGGCGGGCCACCCGGCACTGTCAGGCGCAAAGCCTCGCTTGCACTGTTTGCGGTGCGCCCTTCCCCGCGCCAGATCACGTCATTCTTGTGGTGCATCGCAAGCGCGTGTGGGTGCGCCAGATCCAGCGCCCATTGCGGAGCGCCCTCACCCAGCGAAATCATCTCTTCGACGCGCAAATAGCCAAAGATTCGATGATGCGGCTCGCCCGTCTCTTCCTCAGCAAACAAGCCAAAGAACACAAACACATCGCCCAGCCCCACGCCTTGCCGCTCCAGATGCGTTTGCGCCGCGCCGCATTGGCCAAAGGCGCAGGTCCCATCTGTAAGAAACATCGGATCATGGTGGCACAAATCCTGCGCGCCTAGCTTGCCCCGGCTAGCCTTCGCCGCATGCTCCTCCAAACCCAGATCGCCATAGGTCGTGCGCGAAGCTGTGCCTGCGGGAATAGGCAAGCTTAAAGGCCGCCCGGCCACAATCGGCGAAGGCCCGCCGCCTGCTGAGCTGTCAAAGCCCTTGCGTGAAAAAATGATCTTCATATCTCGACGCCTAGCCAAAAGACCATTTCTTGCACACAGCTCATCTTTGATTGCTTTGCGCGAAACCATCTTTGCGACTAAAGGCGCAGATTATGGCTAACACACAAAAAGTCACCGCTCTTGTCATGGCAGGCAAACGCTCCGGAGTGCTTGATCCACTGGCTCAAGATGCGGGCGTCAATCAAAAATGCGTGGTCCCGGTGAACGGCATTCCCATGGTCGAGCGTGTCATCAGGCAGGTATCCCAGTGTGAGCGCGTGGGCGCGATCCGGATTGTCGCGCACGAACCCGATGAAATCGCGGCCCAACCCACTGTTGCAAAACTGATCGAGGAAGGGCGCCTCACCTTTACAGAAGGCCAGTTTAACATCGTCGACAGCGTCTTTTCAGGCGCTGAAGGGGCGGATTTCCCGATCCTGATTACAACGGCAGACAATTGTCTGGTGACGCCCGAAGGCTACACAGAATTCGTCGACAAATGCCTCGCGGCCGAAGCAGGAGGCGCGGCCGCGCTGGCTCGCAAAGAGGACGTGCAGGCCGCCGATCCAGAAGGGCAGAAACGGTTTTACCAGTTCAAAGACGGCGCCTTTTCCAATTGCAACATGTATTGGATGGGCAGCGAAAAGGCGGTCAGCGCTGCTGAAATTATGCGCGAAGGCGGGCAATTCGTGAAATTCCCCAGCCGCATTATCAAAGCGTTTGGCTTTATGAACCTTATCCGCTTTCGCCTTGGCAATGGTTCAAAGGAAAAACTGTTTGCCAAAGTGTCAGAGCGGTTCGGCATAAAGCTGGTGCCTGTGGTTGTATCCGATGGGCATTTCGCCATCGATGTCGACAATCAGCGGACCAAGGATGTGACCGAGAAAATCCTCAAACGCCGCGAGGGCGATCTCTCCGCCGGTTAAGGCATTCGCGCGATGAAACGGCTTTTCACCAATATTGGCTGGCTTTTGGGCGGGCGCGGTTTCAACGCCGTGATGAGCCTTGTGTACCTGTACCTTGCCACCAATGCGTTGGGGATTGAGAAGTTTGGACATTTCGCGCTGATCGTGGCTTTGGGCCAAGCGATCACCGGATTTGCCAATTTTCAGACGTGGCAATTTATTGTGCGTTGGGGTGCAAACGGAGATGCGCCCGATCAAGAGCCTGATCCGGACAATGTGCGCGAGGCGACAGGGTTTGCCATCGCGCTCGACATGATTTCAATCGCCATGGGAACTGTGATTGCGGGATTGGTTGTGTGGACGGCCAATTGGTGGTCGCCTTTGCCACCAGAGCTGTACGCGCTGACTTTCGGATATTGCGTGATCTCACTTTTATCGATCCGCACCACTCCAACAGGCCTTTTGCGGCTAAGGTTCAAATTCGCAACCGCGACTGCAGCAGAGGCTGTGCAGCCCGTCATTCGTGCAGCAGGCGCGATCTTGGCCTTCTTTTTAATGCCGACAGTCACCGGTTTTATCCTTGCTTGGGCTGCGGCAGAGGTGTGCGTGGCCATCGCTCTTTGGATTGCGGCAAGCCGTGATCAGCGCATCGATCTGTCCGCTTTAAGTCTCACGCGCATCCCATCCAAATACGCCGATGTCTGGCGTTTTGTCTGGTCCACCAATATGTCGGGCAGCCTCACTGTCGCAGGAAAGCCGGTTGTGCTGCTGCTGGTCGGTACATTCGGAGGGGCAACGCTGGCAGGCGGTTTCAGAGTGGCGATGCAGCTGGGCCAAGCTTTGGTGAGCCTTGCGCAGACTGTGTCGAAAGCGATCTTCCCTGAACTCGTCCATGCGAGGGATAACGCGCTGGTTCTCGCCCGCCGTATGGCCAATATCGCGCTGGTCGCAGGGGTTCTTGCAGTTTTGGTGGCGCTGCTAGGCGGGCGTTGGGCTTTGGAAACGGTAACGCAAGAGGATTTCAGCGGCTTTTATTGGGCGATGGTCATCCTCTCCATCGCTGGCGCGGTGGAGCTGATCGGGGCCAGCCTTGAATCGCTGCTGGTATCGGCGGGCCGCGCAGGCACGGCCTTTATCGTGCGCGCCATCCCAACCGTGCTGGCACTGGTGCTTTTGGATGTGGCGATTGATTGGAACGGATCAAAAGGCGCAGCTTTTGCGGTGCTGGGATCAAGTTCGCTCGCCGTGATCGGGTTTTATGTGGCGATCTTGAATTTGAGCGAGATCAAGATTGAGGTGAAGGGAGATGGAGGGAAGGCTTAGTTCCCGCATTCATAACGTATGTAATCCAGATAGTCTTCAATCGGCTCCAACCCCATTTCCTTGCGCAATTCGCCAATTCTGTCGGGATCTTCCAGTTTCTCGAGCGCGCTTTTTTCCTCACCACACGTGAAGTGCGTGCCATAAAGCTGTTTCCCAGTGAGTTTGAGCATCACGCCATCATAGGCTCCCGCAAATTCCCAACCTTCAAGGCCGCCTGTTTTTACCTCGCGCTCCATCAATCGGAGCATTCTCACCTGAAACGCTGGGTCGTGATCACCCTGCGCGGCCATTAGCAGAGCATTGCCCGCACCGGCCCTTGTAGAATTCGCCTCGTTTGGCCAACCATGGATAGACACGATCTCTTCAAGCCACTGGGTGCGGGCAAATTGCAAACGCACAAGTTCGCTTTCCAGAAACGCTCCGAACACGAAGCGTTCGTCTGCCGTCATTTTGGGAGGCCGGTCGGTGCTTAAGGGCCGGCCACCATACCCCTTTGCCCGCGCCCAAAACTGCGCGTAGAGCAGCACGTGGTAGCGCATGGAGAAGTAATCGATTTCTCCCAAAATCTCTCTGAAATGTAGGGCAGCCTCATTGCCTTCAGCAATCTCTAGCCCTTCAATCAGGCCATCAAACACCAGCCGGGCGACCCGCGCAGCCTTGGCAAACTCTTCATACGTCTCAAACCGGTCGAGCAGCCCCTGATTGCCAAAGACGACTTGCTGGCACATCGATGCAGCACCCGAAAACTCACCTTCGATAAGTGTGACGCCGTACTGCGCCATCTGAGCATTCAGCCGCGCTGTTCCCTCTTCATCGCACCTTTTGAACCACGCTTTCAGCTCAGCATATTGCGCGCGTTCTTCTTCGGAAGCGTCAGGAAAATAGCCGCGCAGATATTCCAGTTCGCCTAGGTCGAACCCGTCATAAATATAGCCTTTGTTGATGACCCGATCGGCAATGAAGGCAGGCGGCTCTGGGTAATCGGGCGCAGGCGGCGGAGGGTCTTGCGGATACTCAGAAGCGGGCGGCTCTGGCGCGGTCGGTACGATGATAACCGGAGGCGGCTCATCCGCCGCGATCAACGCGGTGCTGAACGCGGCGATCATGCTCGCTTTGAATGCCCGAGAAATCACCCCTCAGGCTCACTCCAAACCAGTTTCGGTTTGCGCGCCGCTGCTGTTTCATCCAGCCGCCTGCGCGGGGCGAAGTAGGGGGCTTGTTTCAAGCTTTCATCGCCTGCCAATGCGCGCTCGGTCACGCTGCGGAAGGCGGTGATGAATTGATCGATTGATGCCTTGCTCTCCGTCTCTGTCGGCTCGACCAGCATGGCTCCGTGGACGACCAGCGGGAAATACACCGTCATCGGGTGGAAGCCTTCATCGATCAGACCCTTGGCAAGGTCCAACGTCGACAATCCGCCGCCAAAATCCTTATCGCCGAACAGGGCCTCGTGCATGCACGGGCCGCTGTCTGCGTATGGCGCATGGAGGATATCTTCCAAGCTGCGCAGGATGTAATTGGCGTTGAGCACGGCATCCTCTGCCACCTGTTTCAAGCCGTCCGCACCGTGGCTCAGCATATAGGTCAGCGCGCGGGTGAACATGCCCATTTGCCCGTGAAACGCTGTCATCCGGCCAAAGGTTTGGTGATCGGCATCGGTCGTTTCTTCCTCGACAATGGTGAATTCGCCCGAAGCATCCTTTTCGACATAGGGAAGCGGCGCGAAGGGGGCGAGTGCCTCGGAAAACACCACGGGACCAGACCCCGGACCGCCGCCGCCATGCGGGGTCGAGAAGGTTTTATGAAGGTTGATGTGCATCGCATCCACGCCCAAATCACCCGGGCGCACGCGGCCAACGATGGCGTTGAAATTCGCGCCATCGCAATAGACGTATCCCCCAATAGCGTGAACCGCATCGGCAATCTCGCGAAAGTCTTTTTCGAACAGACCGCATGTGTTCGGATTGGTGATCATCACCGCCGCGACGTCACTTTCCCCTTCCCCGCCCTTTGCAAGGCGTGCTTTCAAAGCCTCAACATCCACGCGGCCTTCGGGCGTTGCGGGGATATTGTCGACTTTATAGCCCGCAAATGCGGCGGTCGCCGGGTTGGTGCCATGCGCGCTTTCCGGGACCAATACGACTTCGCGCGGGTTTCCTGCTGCCGTGTGGGCCGCGCGGATTGCTAGGATGCCGCATAGCTCGCCATGCGCGCCCGCTTTGGGGCTCATCGCAACCGCTGGCATTCCGGTGAGCGTTTTGAGCCAAGTTGCGAGTTGATCGATGACTTCCAATGCGCCTTGAACGCTGGATTGCGGGGTAAGCGGGTGAATATCGGCAAAACCGGGCAGCCGCGCCATCTTCTCATTAAGGCGCGGATTGTGCTTCATCGTGCAGCTGCCAAGCGGGAAGAAACCAAGATCAATCCCGTAATTCTGCCGCGAAAGACGCGTGTAATGGCGCACGGTTTCAGGCTCTGTGAGGCCGACAAGTCCGATAGGATCGGTGCGCTCAAACCCGCCGAGGCGGTTTGCGGCGTTCGGGTCCACTTCGGGCAGATCAACGCCAGTTTGATCGGTGCTGCCAATCTCAAAAATCAGCGGCTCTTCAAGCATCAGAGCGCGATTGCCTGTGGTCGTAGGAGTTTCGCCAGTTGCGTCTGCGACTTCCATGGCGGGCTTCCAGCCAGATTTGTTGGGCGCGTTCATTGTGCTGGCTCCTTCAGGATCGCTTCGAGCTCTGTGCTGAGTGTTTCAATGTCTTCTGGCGTCGTCATTTCGGTAACGGTGACAAGCAGCGCATGCTCCAGTGCCTCAACACCGGGATAAAGCCGCCCGAGCGACACGCCGCCCAAAACGCCCCGATCCGCCAAATCGCGCACAATATCGCGCGCAGGCTTGCCATCGAGCATCAAGGTGAATTCATTGAAAAACGCGTTGTTGAGCAGCTTGATACCCGGCACTGCGGCGAGCCTGTCCGCTGCAACGCAGGCGAGACGGTGATTTTCAGCTGCCAGTTGGCGCAGGCCCTTCTCACCCAGCAAAGTCATATGCGCGGTGAAAGCGAGTGCGCAGAGGCCCGAATTGGTGCAGATGTTAGACGTCGCTTTCTCGCGCCGGATATGCTGTTCGCGCGTGGACAGCGTCAGGACGAAGCCGCGCTTTCCTTCGGCATCGACAGTCTCGCCGCAGAGACGACCTGGCATTTGGCGCACATGTTTGGGATCGCGCACGGCGAACAGGCCAAGGTAAGGACCGCCAAACTGGAGGCCTACGCCTAGCGACTGCCCTTCACCCACGACAATATCCGCGCCCATTTCACCGGGAGATTTGACCGCACCCAAAGCAACCGGCTCTGTGTTCACAACAACCAGCAAAGCGCCTTTTTCATGCGCAGCGTCTGCCACCTGCGAAAGATCGCTGAGCCGGCCAAGAATATCGGGATATTGCACCACGACGCAGGCCGTATCGTCATCAATGCGCGAGGTGAGCGTATCGAGATTGGGCTCAGGCGTGATCGCAGGCTGCGCGGTCGCAATCTCTTCGCCCGTGAATTGCGCCATCGTTTTAACGACTTCGGAATAATGCGGGTGGAGCGAGCCGGACAGGACGGCCTTTTTGCGCTTGGTCACACGGGTCGCCATCGCAACCGCTTCCCAGCACGCGGTTGAGCCATCATAAAGTGAGGCATTGGCCACCGCGCAGCCGTAAAGCTTGGCAACCTGCGTTTGAAATTCAAACAGCATTTGCAGCGTGCCCTGAGCGATTTCGGGCTGGTACGGCGTATACGCGGTCAGAAACTCGCCGCGCTGGATGATCGTATCGACAGAGGCTGGCACATGGTGACGATAGGCCCCTGCCCCAAGGAAAAACGGCGCGTCCCCTGCAGCCAAGTTCTTGTTCGCAAGGCCTTTCATATGCCGCTCAACCGCCATCTCGCTCGCATGCATAGGAAGATCGCGAATAGGGCCATCCAGCCGCGCAATTTCGGGCACATCGACGAACAGATCGTCAATGGAGCCCGCGCCAATTTTCGCAAGCATATCGCTGCGGTCTGTGTCTGTGAGAGGTAAGTAACGCATGTGTTTTCTCTTCTATTACCCCCTCCCGTCTGCGGGAGGGGCAGTGAGACTTGGCGGCGTGCCGCCTAGTCGCAGCGGGGTGGGCCCACCCCCAACCCCTCCCGCAAGCGGGAGGGGAGCTTTGTTAAAGCCCCGCGACAAATTCCTTGTAAGCAGCCTCGTCCATCAGGCCTTCAAGCTCGCCTGCATCGCCGATGGTCATCTTGAAGAACCATCCGTCTTCTTCGGGCGATGAATTCACCAAAGCGGGCTCTTCTTCCAAAGCGTCATTGCCTTCGGTCACTTCGCCGCTGATGGGCGCATAGACATCGCTTGCCGCTTTCACGCTTTCGACAACGGCCGCATCGCCGCCTTTATCCAGCGCAGTGCCGGGGGCGGGCAATTCGACGAACACGATATCGCCCAATTGCTCTTGCGCGTAATCAGTAATGCCAACGGTTGCGGCATCATCTTCAACGTCGATCCATTCATGTTCATCAGTGAAATAAC
This sequence comes from Pseudomonadota bacterium, assembly GCA_038532855.1. Taxonomy (GTDB): domain Bacteria; phylum Pseudomonadota; class Alphaproteobacteria; order Sphingomonadales; family Sphingomonadaceae; genus Erythrobacter. The sequence goes on along the minus strand of JBCAZT010000030.1, from coordinate 9,096 downwards.
GTGGCATGTGAGTTAGCTCCCTCGGAAATAGCGGTGGGGGACAAAAGGCATGGGTGAAACTGTTGCGGGAAGACGTTTTTTGCGCACTTCGCAGGTCAAAGCGGTGCCCGTTTCAGCATGGGCGCTATCGACATAAGCCATGGCAATGGGCGCGCCCAATGTGGGGGAGAACCCGCCGCTTGTGACGATGCCGACTTTGGTATCGCCTGCGAAAACCTCGGCTCCTTCACGAGCAGGCATGCGCCCTTCGAGCGTCAGGCCAACACGTTTGCGGACCGTGCCGTTTTCGAGCGCCTGCATAACCGGTCCGTGCCCCATATATCCGCCCGCCTCGCGGCGTTTTTTGGATAGAGCAAAGGTTAGATCAGCGCTTACGGGATCGGTGTCAGTGGTGATGTCGTGCCCACAAAGCGGTAAGCCCGCTTCAAGCCGGAGGGAATCGCGCGCACCCAGACCCGCAGGCCTCACCCTTTCATCGCCAATCAACGCATCAGCGAGGCTTTCAATCGCGTCTTTGTGGACAGCAATTTCGAACCCATCTTCGCCGGTATAGCCTGCCCGGCTCACCCAGATACACCCGCCATTATATTCAAACAATGCGGCCTTCATAAAGGTCAGCTCAGCCGTGCCAGGGACCAAAGCTTCAAGCACTTCGCCGGATTTGGGGCCTTGCAAGGCCAAAAGGCCAAAATCCGCAAAATGGTGCAGCTTAATTTCATCAGGCAAGTGTTCGCGCAAGTGGACGATGTCATCCCACTTCACGGCACCATTAACGACGAGGCCAATGCGCGGACCGATATTGGTGACCATGAGGTCATCCAATATGCCGCCAGCTTCATCAAGCAGCATCGAATACCGCATCCGCCCCACTTTGAGCGAGGTGATGAGACCGGGCAGCAAGGCCTCTAATGCAATTGCCGCTTCTGCCGCACCCGCTTCGTTGTCGCCCGATGGCCCTGTCAGCCCAAGCTGGCCCATATGGCTGACGTCAAAAAGCCCAGCGCTTTCCCGCGTCCAATTGTGTTCCGCCACAATCCCGCCGTGTTCGCCGGCATATTGGATCGGCATTTCATAGCCCGCAAACGGGACCATGCGCGCACCTTTCGCGCGGTGCCACTCATCCAATGGCAGCGTGCCCAGTGGTGTATCTTCAAAAGTGTTGTCGCTCAAAATCTATGGTCCCCGGACGAGTGCAAGAACGCTTCGGATGAAGCGCGTATTCTTGCCCCCTCTGTCGGGTGAACCTGAGAGCTTCAGCTGCGTATCATTCCTGATACGAGCCTCCCCTTCGGTGGTTTCAAGCCGAGGCCTGAAACGCTTTCCAGAGTGCCAATGCTTTTACGCGGTCCCTTGTACCTGAGAGTTTCCGGGGCGGTTGCTCCTTCGGCGCTGGTTCGGGAATGAACCAAGCTCTCCCGCGTAAAAATGCCAGAATCACTTCCGGCCAGCGAGCACTTATGTTGCGGATGCGAGAGGTTGCGTCAATCGCGCAAAGGGGGTGTTTTTATGCGCCAAAAGAGACTTATTCGCAGAGTAGATTGCTAGCGCGAAATATCATTGCGGTTGTTCGGACTCTTGTTGCGCAGCTAGTGCCTCAGCGGCTTCAAATGCACGCTTCATCAGGTCCTTCTCGCCTTGCGTGAATCCGCCCGTGTCCTCGCCCCCCGCAGGTGGTGGAGCTTGTGTTCGGAAATATGCAATGCCGCGGTCCTGTCCCAGAAGCCAGAGCCCTGATTGCAGACCATAGGCTTCGCCGGAATGGCCGAAGGCGAAGAGTGCATCGTTGATCTCACCAAAGAGATTGTCCTTACACCGTCCCAGAGTGGTATTGATCGTGTGGAATCCCAACGAATAGTAACAAAAGAACTCTTGACCTTCGGTCCGACCATCGTCGTCTCGATCGTCCAACATTTCCCACAGCTCGTCAGAGACAAAGCCGCCCTTGTGAAGGGCAACTCCAATCTTCGCCAAATCCATCATCCCAATCCGCACTCCGCCTTGGGGAGAGAAGATCGACGCATTGGTGCCCGGCACATATCCCGCCAGCGTACACTCCACGCCGTCCGCCACAGGAAAGCTGCAATTGGGCGGCAGATCATCAGGGTAATCGCGCGCGGGCTCGCCCGTATCGCGGTAAAGCGCGACCGCGCGGCTCACCATATCATCCGAGCATCCAATCCAATTTACACAGGCATTCTCAATACCAAGCGGCAGGAACACTTGTCGCTCAAGGATATGGTCATAGCGCGTACCCGTTGCCGCTTCCAAAACGGTCGCCACCACAGGCGATCCCAGATTGGCGTATTCAAACGGAGCCTCTCCCGGAGGTGCGTCTGCATACCAGCTATCGGGGTTTTTAAGTTTTTCCTCCAAGCTTTCACCCAGCGGGATGATGTATCCAGCATTATCGCGCAAAGCAGATCGGTGGGAGAGCAATTGCGCCAAGGTTACTTTGGCATCGGGATGATGGGGGGATCGGACTTCAAAACCCAAATATTCTGACACATCCGTATCCAGATCGACCACGCCTTCATCCACCAGCCGCATGGTCGCCAGCGCCATAATGAGCTTAGAGATAGAGGCGATGCGCACCGGATCATTGGCTTCAACCGGCGCGCCCGTATCAAGACCCCGGCGCCCCTCAACAATCAGCGGGGTGATTGTTTCGCTATCAAACGCCACCACCACCGTTGCAGGCGGCGTAGGGGTTAAGGTGGAAGAGGCTGGTGGAGGGGTCTGAGCGCAAGCGGTTATGGGAAGGAGAAGGGCGAAAGCCATGATAAAATTACGAAGCATAATGGCTTTTCCCCTTTGCTCGCTTGTCCGTCAACTATGCCGGGTTGATCGCGATCAGATAGAGAGAGGAGGCGATGATCCAGATCGCTCCACACGTCTTCAATTTGCGCGGCCCCAGCCGCAGCGCAATCGGGCGAGCAAGGATCGCGCCCAGCATTGCGCCGGGAGCGGCGAGCAGCACAATATCCCATGCGATAATGGCTTGGCTTTGGTTGAGGAGGGTGCCTGCTATCATGCAGACAGAAGAGATAACGCAGGCCGTGCCCACCGCCATCACCATCGGGAAATGCCTGAGAAAGAGGTAGAAGGCGACCAATTCGCCAATCCCCACAGAGAACAAAGCCGTGATAAATCCGCCGGGGATGGAAAGCCCAGCAAGAACGGCAAAATCAAGCTTGGTAAGGGCCGCACGCTCTGGCGCATCGCGGTTCACTGTCCATGTCGCGATGATCAGCGCCACGCCAAGCGCGATGGAAAAACACTTGTAAGCGTAAAGCACCGTCTGCCCGTCGATCAGCAGACTACCTTGAGTGATAAGCTGGATCGGCAGAGAAATGGCGATGGCGATAAGGCAGACCGCTCCATAGTCTTTGATCCGGACGACAGCTTCGTTGGGATGTGCGGGAACAAGCGGTTGATGAAGCAGGCGATCTGTCCAACGAAGTGCGCCAACGCTCATCCCGAATGCCTGAATACCCATCGAAATCGCGACAACGCGCATTGGATTGAGATCAACACCGCCCATCTCGCGTATGGCGTTAAATACGGGGATGAAGACCACACCGCCGCCTGTGCCGCTGGCATTGGCGATTATGGCTCCGATCACTCCGATGCCGGGCGTGAACCAGATTTGCGGCCAACCGGAGATGTCTTTGGGTACGGCTGCAAAAGTGATCGCATAGGCTATCGCGAGAGCTGCAATCCCCAGCCATAAAGCCCTCGAAAGATGCGGAACCCCGCTCACCGCAAAATCCTAGTCGAGATTGGGCCGCAGCCAGCGTTCTGCCGTGGCGATATCGACCCCGCGCCGCTCCGCATAGGTTTCGAGCTGATCTCGGCCAATGCGGGCAACGCCGAAATATTGGCTTTCCGGATGGCCGAAATAGAACCCTGAAACCGCAGCCGTCGGATACATTGCGAAGCTTTCGGTCAGTGTAAGGCCAACGTTTTCTTCCGCATCGAGCAGTTCGAAAAGGATGGGTTTCAAGGAATGGTCAGGGCACGCAGGGTAACCGGGCGCTGGGCGGATGCCGCGATATTCTTCTTTGATGAGCGCCTCATTGGTGAGCTGCTCTCCCGGCGCATAACCCCACAAATCAGTGCGGGTGTGCTGGTGGAGGCGCTCTGCAAACGCTTCGGCGAACCTGTCAGCGAGGGCTTTTAGGAGGATGTCGGAATAATCATCCTTGTCCGCTTGGAAGCGGGCGGAGTGTTCTTCGATCCCATGAATGCCAACCGCAAAGCCGCCAATCCAATCGCCATCGGGATCGATAAAATCGGCAAGACACATATTGGCGCGGTCGCGCGATTTCTTGATCTGTTGGCGCAGGAAGGGAAGGCGGATGTTCTCTTCGCGCCGTACACGGTGGACGATCACATCGTCGCGGCAATTGTGATCGCGCGCGCAGGGCCAGAACCCTGCTACACCGCGCGCGGTGAGCCATTTCTGGGCGATGATTTTGTCAAGCATCGCATCCGCATCCGCCTTCAGGCTGCGAGCACTTTCGCCGACCACATCATCTTGCAGGATGGCGGGGTAATTGCCGTGAAGTTCCCAAGCGCGAAAGAACGGGGTCCAATCGATGTAATCGCGCAAATCCTCGAGCGACCAATCGTCAAACACATGCACGCCGGGTTTCAAAGGCGGAGCAGGTTTGTCGGACAGATACGCGTCGTAATAGTTCGCACGCGCCTCGCTCAAGGTCATCAGCTGGCTGGGCGCTTTACCGGCACGCGCATCGCGCACTTTGGTGTATTCGCCGGCTGTATCTGCAACAAACTCATCGCGCTGCGTGTCAGACAAAAGCTTGGAGGCAACCCCCACAGCGCGGCTTGCATCAAGCACATGGATCACCGGGCCTTCGTAATTGGGATCAATTTTAAGAGCGGTGTGAACCTTAGACGTGGTTGCGCCGCCGATCAGCAGCGGCATGGTCATGCCCGAACGCTGCATTTCTTCGGCCACCGTCACCATTTCATCCAAGGACGGAGTGATCAGCCCGGACAGGCCGATCATATCGGCATTGTTGTCATTTGCGGATTTGAGGATATCGGGCCACGGCACCATCACGCCCAAATCCACCACATCATAGCCATTGCACTGCAACACCACGCCCACGATGTTCTTGCCGATATCGTGCACATCGCCTTTGACCGTCGCCATGATGATTGTGCCTTTGGACGCGCGCTCGGCCTCTGGCAGCAGGTCTTTTTCCGCCTCGATAAAGGGGATCAAATGCGCGACGGCTTTCTTCATCACGCGCGCGGATTTGACGACTTGGGGCAGGAACATTTTGCCTGATCCAAACAGATCGCCCACCACATTCATGCCGTCCATCAACGGCCCCTCGATAACCTCGATAGGCCGGCCACCCGCCTGTTCAGTGGCAGCGCGCATGATTTCGGTGTCGTCAACGATATGTGCATCAATGCCTTTGACAAGCGCGTGTTCAAGCCGTTTTTCAACGTCCCAGCCGCGCCATTCAGCGGCCTGTTTGTCGTCCTCTTTGCTCTTGCCTTTATAGCTCTCAGCCAAAGCGATGAGGCGCTCGGTCGCCGTTTCCTCACCGTCGACAGGGCGCATCAAGATCACATCTTCGCACGCCTCGCGAAGTGCGGGGTCAATCGTATCGTAAACGTCAAGCTGGCCCGCATTGACGATCGCCATATCCAGCCCAGCCGGGATCGCGTGATAGAGAAACACAGAGTGCATCGCGCGGCGCACCGTTTCATTCCCGCGGAAGGAGAACGACAGGTTCGACAAACCGCCCGATGTTTTGGCATGCGGGCATTGCTCTTTAATTTCCCGCACCGCTTCGATAAAATCGAGACCGTAGCGGTCATGCTCTTCAATCCCAGTGGCAACGGCAAAGATGTTGGGATCAAAGATGATATCCTCGGGCGGAAAACCTTCTGCCACCAACAGATCATAAGCGCGTTTGCATATCTCTACCTTGCGCGCTTTCGTGTCCGCCTGACCCACCTCGTCAAACGCCATCACCACCACAGCCGCGCCATAGGCCATGCATAGCCGTGCTTGCTCCAGGAAAGGCTCCTCGCCCTCTTTCATGCTGATCGAGTTCACAATCGGCTTACCCGAAACGCATTTTAGCCCTGCCTCGATCACCTCCCATTTGGAGCTGTCGATCATCACGGGAACGCGCGCAATATCGGGTTCTGCCGCGATCAGCTTAAGGAACGTCGTCATCGCATAATGGGCATCCAGCAGCCCTTCATCCATGTTGACGTCAATCACCTGCGCGCCGTTTTCAACCTGCTGGCGCGCGACCTCAACGGCGGTGGTGTAATCATCCGCCATGATGAGCTTTTTGAACCGGGCAGAGCCGGTGACATTGGTGCGCTCACCAATATTGATAAAGGAGGAGGCTGCTATTGTGGTCACTAGAATTCAGTCTTTCAGATCAATCAGGCGCTGGCTGAACACGTGCCAGCTGCACAACAGCTGGAGGAAGGGCTCGCAATCGCAAAAGGTTCAAGTCCCGCCAGCCGCATAGCCGGTTCAAGCGCCGGCGATTTGCGCGGTTCAATGTCTTTTACGGCATGCGCAATCGCGGCGATATGTTCAGGCGTGATCCCGCAGCACCCGCCAAGGATGTTGACCTGCCCTGCTTGCGCCCATTGGGAAACCAATTCGGCTGTTGTGGCTGGCATTTCATCATATTCGCCCAGCTCATTGGGAAGCCCTGCATTGGGATAAGCGAGAAGCAGCGTGTCCGCGATACCGCTCAAGATTTGGACATGCGGCCGCAATTGCTCCGCCCCAAAGCTGCAATTCAAACCAATCGCCGCCGGTTTTGCATGGCGCACTGTGTGCCAGAAGGCTTCGACCGTATGCCCCGATAGATTGCGGCCCGAAAGATCGGTAAGCGTCAGCGAAATCAGCATCGGCACATCATGCCCCAACTGATCTTCAAGCTCTTTCACAGCCATGATCGCGGCCTTGCAATTGAGCGTATCAAACACCGTTTCGATAAGGATGAAATCGCACCCCCCTTCGATCAGCGATGCGGCTTGTTCGCGGTAAATCTCTTTCACATGGTCGAAATCCACCTCCCGAAAACCGGGATCTTCGACATCCGGGCTTAGCGATAGAGTTTTGTTGGTCGGCCCCATGGCCCCGCACACAAAGCGGGGTTTGCCGTCTTGCGCGGTGGCATCATCGCACGCCTCGCGGATAACCTTGGCGGCCGAAAAATTGATCTCATGCACCAAATCTTCCGCGCCGTAGTCAGCCTGACTGATGCGATTGGCGTTGAACGTGTTGGTCGCCAGAACGCTCGCGCCTGAGGCGATATAACCATCGCAAATCTTGCGGATGACCTGCGGCTGGGTGAGGTTCACCAGATCGTTATTGCCCTTTTGATCCTGATTAAGCCCGGTCTTGCCTGCATATTGCTCAGCTGACAGCTTCTCATTCTGGATCGCTGTTCCATAGGGACCGTCCTTGATGAGAATGCTCTTAGCTGAAGCCTCGTTTAGGCGCGCTCTTGCGGTTTGTGACGGGGCATTCATGCTGCCTCTCCCATGGGACGCTTGCCCAGCATATGGCAGATTGCATAGCTCAGCTCTGCCCGGTTCAATGTGTAAAAGTGAAACTTGCGCTCCCCGCCTGCATACAATTTCCGGCACAATTCAGCAGCGATTGTAGCTGACACAAGCTGGCGCGCGGCGGGGCGTTCATCCAAGCCTTCAAACAGGCCTTGCATCCAAGATGGGATCTCGGTCCCGCACATGCCCGACATGCGCTGCACCGCCTTAAAGCTCATCACAGGCATAATGCCCGGCACAATCTCGGCATCGATACCAGCGGCTGCCACTTCATCACGGAAACGAAAGAAGCATTCTGGGTCAAAGAAGAACTGCGTGATAGCGCGGTCCGCGCCTGCATCGAATTTCGCCTTAAGATTGGCGATATCCGATTGCGCATCGGGGCTGTCAGGGTGGACTTCGGGATAGGCGCCCACCGAAATTTCAAAATCAGCGACGTCTTTTAGCCCAGCGATCAAATCGGCAGCATTTTCATATCCGCCGGGATGCGGGGTATAACCGCTCGCGCCCTCGGGTGGATCACCGCGCAGGGCAACGATGTGACGAATGCCCTCTTCCCAATAATGGCGCGCGACCTCGTTCACTTCTTCCTTGGTTGCGTTGACGCAGGTGAGGTGAGCGGCGGCTGGAATTTTCGCCTCATTTTGGATGCGCACCACCTGCTGATGGGTGCGTTCGCGGGTCGATCCGCCTGCGCCGTAGGTTACGGAAACAAACCGGGGGCCAAGCGGCGCAAGCGTGGCGACGCTTTCCCAGAGCGTTTGCGACATTTTCTCCGTTTTGGGCGGGAAGAATTCAAAGCTGATATCAATATCGCCCGGCAGCCCTGAAAACAGCGGCGCGCCAGCGGCCATTTTCGCTTCGTCATCATGGTTAAGAATTGCAGACATGAATTGGGGCTTTCGTGAGGGGGCTATGGGTTAAAGCGCAGACGCGGTTTTGGTTTCGGATGATCTGCGTGCAGGGCCATCGGCCTGCCGAGTGCCAATCCAGATTTTGACCACCAACTCCCCGCCATCCAATGCGATTGGATCGCTCGGCTTAAAGCCTGCATTGCTGAGGAATTGCGCCATTTGCTTATCGGTAAAACCAAGCCGCGCATGGGCGTGGGCATTGCGCAATTCTTCGCGGTCGTGGCTTGCAAAATCGACAATCGCGATTTGACCGCCCGGCTTTGTAACACGCGCAGCCTCGGCCAAGGGATCAGCGGGGTCTTGCGCGAAGTGGAGCACTTGATGAAGGAGCACGGTATCAAATGCATCTTCGGCAAGGGGAAGATCGGTGAAATCGCCCTGCACCAGTTCCAAGTGTGCATGATCAAGGTGCTGCAATTTTGCGCGCGCAACGCGGAGCATTTCAAGGTTCTTATCAAGCGCGGTGATGGCTTGCGCTTTATCCGCGAACAATTCCGCCATGCGGCCTGTGCCCGTGCCGATATCAAGCAGATTACCCAAAGGCGCATCACCCAATGCGTTTATCAGTGCCTCTTCAACTTGCGCATCGGGGCTGTGG